>NZ_JBLIWA010000002.1:79874-301320 GCF_047525675.1 Streptomyces sp. 796.1
GCCGGCCGCGCCGGCGACCAGCGCCGAGCAGGTCGCGAGCACGGCCGCGGCGCGCCGCAGCGGCACGGCTAAGGAAGAGGTGGAACGGGACACGGAGGGAACCCCCACGGGAGACGTCGAACAGGAGGCGGCGGTCGCCGGCCGGCTGCGTGCGTGCGCAGACGCCGGCGGCGCCGGTTCCGCCATGCTGACGTACGAAGGGTGAACGAACGCCTACGGGACGTGCATTCACCGCATCGGGTGAGTCCGCGCCACTTTTTCACCCGCGCCCGCCCACCCGACTCCGCCCGGGCCCCAACCGAGGCCCAACCCCCAGCCCCGCCCCAGACCCACCAAGCCCCTCCTCCGGGCCCGGCCGCCCCCGACCCGTACCCCTCAGCCGACCACCCGCCCCCGCAACACCACCCGGCGCGGCGCCTTGAGCACCCGGACGTCCTCGCGCGGGTCGCTGTCGTAGACGACCAGGTCGGCGGCGGCGCCCTCGGTCATGCCGGGGCGACCGAGCCAGGTGCGGGCGCCCCAGGTGGCGGCGGAGAGCGCGTCGACGGCCGGGATGCCGGCCTTGACCAGTTCGGCCACCTCGTCACCGATCAGCCCGTGCGCCAGCGAGCCGCCCGCGTCGGTGCCGGCGTAGATGGGCACCCCGGCGTCGTAGGCGGCCCGTACGGTCTCGTACCTGCGCTCGTGCAGGCGGCGCATGTGGGCCGCCCAGGTCGGGAACTTGGCCTCGCCGCCGGCGGCCAGGTCGGGGAAGGTCGCGATGTTGACCAGGGTGGGGACGATGGCCACGCCGCGCTCCGCGAAGAGCGGGATGGTGTCCTCGGTCAGCCCGGTGGCGTGCTCGATGCAGTCGATGCCCGCGTCCACCAGCGGGGCGAGGCTCTCCTCGGCGAAGCAGTGGGCGGTCACCCGGGCGCCGAGCCGGTGCGCCTCGGCGATGGCCGCCGCCACCTCGCCGCGCGGCCAACAGGCCGCCAGGTCACCGTGTTCGCGGTCGATCCAGTCGCCGACGAGTTTTACCCAGCCGTCGCCGCGACGCGCCTCTGCGGCCACGTAGGCGACCAGATCTTCGGGTTCGATCTCGTGTGCGTAGTTACGGATGTAACGACGGGTGCGGGCGATGTGGCGGCCCGCACGAATGATGCGGGGGAGGTCGTCACGGTGGTCGATCCAGCGGGTGTCGGACGGCGCGCCCGCGTCCCGCAACAGCAGGACCCCGGCGTCCCGTTCGGTGACGGCCTGCTTCTCGCTCGTCGCCTCGTCCACCGGCCCGTGGGCGTCGAGCCCGACGTGGCAGTGGGCGTCCACCAGACCGGGCAGCGCCCATCCGGTGACGACGCGCACGTCCCGCGCGCCGGTCGGGCGGTCGAAGGTGATCCTCCCGTCAACCACCCAGAGTTCGTCGTGAACGTCCTCGTCGGCGGCCGGCCCGGCCAGTACCCGCCCCTTGATGTGCAGCACCGCGCTCTCGCTCATGGGCGCACTCTACGAGTCACCCTAAGGCGGCCCCGGACCGCCCGCCACACGAGCCCGCCGGAACTCCGGTGAACGCTCAACCGAAGCTCCGACTCTGCGCTTATGCTAATGAATTCCTAACGCTGGGAACTTACTTATTCAGCTCAGCAACCCATATTCTCCTGCCCGCTTTTTTCGGGCCTAAACGCCAAGATTTTGCGAGCGGTGAGTACGCAATTCCGCGGCAGCTCAAGGCCGTTATGCATCTGTGACAGAAGCCACAGCGCGCCCGTTTCGTCGCAAAAATACGGGTCAAACCGTCACCTTCCGTCGAGCGGTCGCGCGCACGCGCGTCCCTGCGCGTTACCACAAGACCCCACTCCTAGGTAACCCCTCCTCGCGATGCAATTTCCGATTCAGCTAGGTAAATTCAATTTGCATGACCGCCGCACAAGCAGACCTTGCACGTGCCCACAGCGAATTCCTGGAAATACCGGAGGGACTGAAGCTCGACTCACCGAGCGTCGAGGATGGAGCCGCGATCTGGCGCATCGCCCGCGACTCGAAGGCACTGGACCTGAACTCCTCGTACAGCTACCTCCTGTGGTGTCGCGACTTCGCCGCCACATCGGTGGTGGCGCGCGCCGACGACGGCGCGCCAGTCGGCTTCATCACCGGATACATCCGCCCTGAGCGCCCGCAGACCCTCGTCGTCTGGCAGGTCGCCGTCGACGACGCCTGCCGCGGCCGAGGGCTCGCGGGAGCACTGCTTGATGGACTGACCGCGCGGGTCACCGCCGAGAGTGGCGTGCGCCGCGTGGAGACCACCATCACGCCGGACAACGCCGCATCGAACCGGCTGTTCACCTCGTTCGCCGAGCGGCACGGGGCAGCGGTCGAGCGTGAGGTGCTGTTCGACGGGCAGATGTTCCCCGACGGGAGCCACGAGCCCGAGGTGTTGTACCGCATCGGGCCACTGGCCCCACCCGCAGCCGACCGCTGAGCCGGCCACCGCACCGCACCGCAAACGAAGCACTTCCCCCCTGCCGCCACCCGCGCCACTCATCTCCCAGGAGCATGCTGTGACCATCACCCAGCCGGACCTGAGCGTCTTCGAGACCCTGGAGTCGGAGGTGCGCAGCTACTGCCGAAGCTGGCCCACCGTCTTCGACCGCGCCCAGGGCAGCCACATGTACGACGAGGACGGCCACACCTACCTCGACTTCTTCGCCGGGGCCGGGTCGCTCAACTACGGGCACAACAACCCCGTGCTCAAGCGCGCCCTGATCGACTACATCGAGCGCGACGGCGTCACGCACGGCCTCGACATGAGCACCACCGCCAAACGCGCCTTCCTTGAGACCTTCCAGCAGACGATCCTGCGCCCGCGGGACCTGCCGTACAAGGTCATGTTCCCGGGCCCGACGGGCACCAACGCGGTGGAGTCCGCGCTGAAGTTGGCGCGCAAGGTCAAGGGCCGCGAGTCGATCGTGTCCTTCACCAACGCCTTCCACGGCATGTCCCTCGGCTCGCTGGCCGTCACCGGCAACGCCTTCAAGCGCGCCGGTGCGGGCATTCCGCTGGTGCATGGCACCCCCATGCCGTTCGACAACTACCTGGACGGCCGGGTTCCCGACTTCCTGTGGTTCGAACGTCTCCTTGAGGACCAGGGCTCCGGGCTCAACCAGCCGGCCGCGGTGATCGTGGAGACCGTGCAGGGCGAGGGCGGCATCAACGTGGCGCGCACCGAATGGCTGCGCGGCCTGGCCGACCTGTGCAAGCGGCGCGACATGCTGCTGATCGTGGACGACATCCAGATGGGCTGCGGACGCACCGGCGCCTTCTTCTCCTTCGAGGAGGCGGGCATCGTCCCGGACATCGTCACCGTCTCCAAGTCGATCAGCGGGTACGGGCTGCCGCTGGCACTGACCCTGTTCAAGCCGGAGCTCGACGTGTGGGAGCCGGGCGAGCACAACGGCACCTTCCGCGGCAACAACCCGGCCTTCGTCACCGCCGCCGCCGCGCTCGACACCTACTGGGCCGACGGCCAGATGGAGAAGCAGACCCTGGCCCGCGGCGAGCAGGTGGAGGAGGCGCTGCGCGCCATCTGCGACGAACACGCCCGGCTCGGCGCCGAGTACCGGGGCCGCGGCCTGGTCTGGGGCCTGGAGTTCACCGACAAGGACCGGGCCACCGCCGTGGCGCGCCGGGCCTTCGAACTCGGGCTGCTGATCGAGACGTCGGGCCCGGAGAGCGAGGTCGTCAAGCTGCTGCCGGCGCTGACCATCAGCCCCGAGGAGCTCGACGAGGGCCTGCGCACGCTGGCCCGCGCCGTACGCGAGACCGTCTGACCCCCATCCCCCGCCCCGCGGCGACCCGCCGCGGGGCCGGCCGGCCGCGCCCCGTGGGGCGCGCTAGAGAAAGGCACCGACTCACCGTGATCGTCCGTTCGTTCAAGGACATCGAAGGCACCGACCGGCACGTGAAGGCCGCGTCGGGCACCTGGGAGAGCAAGCGCATCGTGCTCGCCAAGGAGCGCGTGGGCTTCTCCCTGCACGAGACCGTCCTGTACGCAGGCACCGAGACGTCGATGTGGTACGCGAACCACATCGAGGCCGTGCTGTGCGTGGAGGGCGAGGCCGAACTCACCAACGACGAGACCGGCGAGAAGCACTGGATCACCCCCGGCACGATGTACCTGCTGGACGGGCACGAGAAGCACACGATGCGGCCGAAGACCGACTTCCGCTGCGTGTGCGTGTTCAACCCGCCGGTCACCGGCCGCGAGGACCACGACGAGAACGGCGTGTACCCGCTGCTGACGGAGCCCGCGGACGCCTGACGCGCGGGCGGCGTCTAGGCCGCCCGCCGGCCACTACCGGTGCTGCGGCCCGCCACGCACGGACCGTACGAGAGGAGAGGAAGGCAACACCATGACCACCGCACCCGAGCGCATCGCCGACCTGTACCCGACCCGTGGGGCCACCGAGGTGTCGACCCCGCGGCAGGACCCGGTGGTGTGGGCGATGCCGGACGGCGGATGGGCACAGGGGCCCATCGACCACGCCGAGCTGACCGGTTACGAGCGCGACGGCTTTCTGACGGTGGATCAGTTGATCACTCCCGATGAGGTCGCCGGCTACCGTGCCGAACTCGACCGGCTCGTCTCCGACCCGGCCATCAGGGCCGATGAGCGCTCGATCGTCGAGCCCGCGTCGCAGGCCGTGCGGTCGGTGTTCGAGGTGCACGAGCTCAGCCCGGTCTTCGCCAAGCTGGTCAGCGACCCGCGGGTGGTGGGCCGCGCCCGGCAGATCCTGGGTTCGGAGGTGTACGTGCACCAGAGCCGGATCAACGTCAAGCCCGGCTTCGGCGCCTCCGGCTTCTACTGGCACTCCGACTTCGAGACCTGGCACGCCGAGGACGGGCTGCCGCGGATGCGGACGGTGTCCGTCTCGATCGCCCTGACCGAGAACTACGCCACCAACGGCGGGCTGATGATCATGCCCGGCTCGCACCGTACGTTCCTGGGCTGCGCGGGTGCCACGCCCGAGGACAACTACAAGAAGTCGCTCCAGATGCAGGACGCCGGCACCCCGTCGGACGCGGCCCTGACCCAGTTCGCCGACGCGCACGGCATCCGGCTGTTCACCGGCAAGGCGGGCTCGGCGACCTGGTTCGACTGCAACTGCATGCACGGCAGCGGGGACAACATCACCCCGTACGCGCGCAGCAACGTCTTCATCGTCTTCAACAGCATGGAGAACCCGGCGGTGGAGCCGTTCGCCGCCCCGGTGCCGCGCCCCGAGTTCATCGGCGCCCGGCCGCCGTTCACGCCGGTGCGCTAGCTCCGGAAGCAGCCCGACGGGGCGGCGGTGGCCCGGCCACTGCCGCCCCGCGGCGCGTTCTGGCCCGGTGTGCCGGGGGGCCGGCGACCGGGTGGCCCGCGGTACGGCCGGGTCCGGGGCTCCCGCCAGGTCCCGGCCGGCGCGCGGTCAGCCGGCGAGAGCGGCCAGCGCCCGGTCCACCTCCGCTTCGGTGTTGTACAGGTGGAAGGAGGCCCGCAAGTTGCCGGCCCGGCTGGAGAGGAACACCTCGGCGTCGGCCAGCCGTTCCGCCAGGTGGTCGAGGCCGGGCACCGACACGATCGCCGAACCGGGGGCCGGGATCGGCTGGTGGCCGAGTTCCACCAGGCCGGCCCGGAAGCGGTCGGCGAGCGCCGCGTTGTGCGCGCCGATGCGCTCGGGGCCGAGCCGGTCGAGCAGCGCCAGCGAGTGCCGGGCCGCGCTGTACGCGAGCAGGCAGGGGCTCTCGTCGAAGCGCCGCGCGGCGTGCGCGAGCTCGGTGACCGGCCCGTAGCAGGAGTCCCACGGCGCCTCGCCGGCCACCCAGCCCGCGAAGATCGGCGAGATGTGGTCGCGGTCCTCGGGGGTGACCAGGAACGCCGCACCGCGCGGCGCCAGCAGCCACTTGTAGGCCACCGCCACCAGGTAGTCGAAGTCGTCCGCGCGCAGCGGCAGCCAGCCCACGGCCTGGCTGGCGTCGATGAGGGTGCGGGCACCGTGCGCGCGGGCCGCGTCCCGCACCGCGGCGAGGTCGGCGATCCGACCGTCGGCCGACTGTACGGCGCTGACCGCGACCAGGTCGGTGCCGGGCCGTACCGCGTCGGCCAACTCGGGCAGCGGCACGCTGCGCACCTTGAGGTCGGCGCGTACGACGAACGGGTTGACCAGGGAACTGAAGTCGTTGTCGACGACGAGCACCTCGGCGCCGGCCGGCAGCGAGGTGGCCAGCAGCCCCGCGTACACCGCGACCGACGCGCCGGCCGCGACCCGCCGGACGTCCACGTCGACCAGTCGGGCGAACAACGCCCGGGACTCCTCGACGGAGTCGAAGCCCTCCTTGATGTAGGGCCGACCGGTGCTGTACTCGGTGAGGGCGGTGCGGACGGCCTCGGCGGCGTCCAGGGGCAGCACGCCGGTGGATGCGGTGTTGAGGTAGGTGGTCTCGGCCGCGAACTGCTGGCGGACCGTGCGTTCCGTTGCCAGGCTCTCCATGACCTCACTATGCGGGCCGCCCGCCCGGCGCGTCCATGCCACGGCGGCGCCGTCTTGTGCCCCGGCCGTACGGCGCTGGCCTGCGCCAAGGCCCTGCGCGCGGTGGCGTAACGGCGGTGCGGCCGGGCCGCGGCCGGCGGCACGCACCGCGCGGTGGCAGCGGTACGTCGGAGGCGGTAGCGGCCGGTCAGCGCCGTTGGGCAGGGGCGCCGTTGTTGGTCAGGGGCGCTGTTGTTGGTCAGGGGCGCCGCGGCCGTCCACCCGTCGCGGTAGGCCGAGCGGGTTCTCGGCGCGCAGTTCGGGCGGCAACAGCGCGGGCGGGGTGTCCTGGTAGACCACCGGGCGCAGCCAGCGGTCGATGGCGCCCGCCCCGACCGATGTGGTGGTGGAGGTGGTGGCCGGATAGGGCCCGCCGTGGTGCTGGGCGGGGGCGACGGCGACACCGGTGGGCCAGCCGTTGACCAGCAGCCGCCCGGCGAGCGGGGTCAGCTCGGCGAGCAGCCGCGCGCCGCGGCCCTCGCCGGCCGCGTCCCCGCCGGCCGTCGGCGCGGCGTCGTCGCCCGCGCACTCGGCCGCGCTGAGCTGCACGGTCGCGGTGAGATTGCCCGGCAGCCGGCGCAGCACCGCCCCGATCTCGTCCTCGTGCGCGTACCGCGCGACGACGGTGACCGGCCCGAAGCACTCTTCGAGCAGCAGGTCGTACGGGCCCTGCCGGGCGAGTTCGGCGGCGGGCACGGTGAGCACTGCGGCGCGGACCAGGCCGTCGGCTTCCCGGCCGGCGGCCGGGGTGGCCCCGGGCTGGCCGGCGGGGGACGCGTCCGCGGTGCGGGCCGGCGTGGGGTCGGCCGCGGCGTCCGCCGGGGGCTCGGCGGCGTCGTCCGGGGCGTGCTCGGTCGCGGCGTCCGCGCTGGGATCGGTGCTGATCAGGGCCGGTACGGCGTCGTCCGGGGCCGGTGTGGCACTGCGCACCGCCGGTAGCGCGGCCCGCTCCCGTACGCCCGCGAGGTACGCGTCCCGCATCCTGGCGTCGAGCAGCACACCGGGCGGGACGGCGGCGACCGCCGCGGCGAGCGCGGCCAGCACCTGGTCACCGGCCTCGGAGGCAGGCGCGAGGACCAGCCCGGGCTTGACGCAGAACTGCCCGACGCCCAGCGTCACCGAACCGGCCAGCCCGCCGCCGATCTCCGCGGCCCGTTCCACGGCGGCTGCCTCGGTGATCACCACCGGGTTGAGGCTGCCGAGTTCGCCGTAGAAGGGGATGGGGTGCGGGCGGGCGGCTGCGGCGTCGTACAGGGCGCGGCCACCGCGGATGGAACCGGTGAAGCCGGCGGCGCGCACCAGCGGGTGGTTGATCAGGGCGGTGCCGGCGGCGAAGCCGTGCACGAGGGTGACGATGTCGGCGGCCAGCCCGCTCTGCTCGGCGGCGCGGCGCAGCAGTTGCGCGCAGCGCTCGGAGGTGGCCGGGTGGTCGGGGTGGGCCTTGACGACGACGGGGCAGCCGGCCGCCAGCGCGCTCGCGGTGTCGCCGCCGGGCACGGAGAAGGCCAGCGGGAAGTTGCTGGCGCTGTAGACCGCGACGACGCCGAGCGGAATGCGGTAGCGGCGCAGGTCGGGCCGGGGCGGGGTGAGCGAGTCCAGCGCGTGGTCGATGGTGACGTCGAGATAGCGGCCCTCGTCGACGACGTCGGCGAAGGCGCGCAACTGGTAGGCGGTACGGGCCAGTTCACCGGTGAGCCGGCCGGTGCCGAGCGCGGTCTCGGCGTCGGCCAGGGCCACCACCGCGGCGCCGTCCGCCTCAAGCAGCGCCGCCGCGGTGCGCAGGAAGGCGGCCCGGGTGGTGCGGTCGGCGAGGTCACCGCGTGCGGCGTGGGCGGCGCGCACCGCACGGTCCACGGCGGCTTCGTCGGACTCCAGCGCGACCTGCTCCCGCTGCTTCCCGGTCCGCGGATCGACGCTCCACACTGGTGCCGGCACGGCGGGCCCCTCCCGGTGTACTCGCGCGCCGCACCTCCGGCGCTGTTCGCTACGCTGAACATCGACCGCCTGTCGAACCCGACGCCGACCGTTTCGTCAACTGGCCTGTCGACTGGTTTACCGACCGTGACGTCGACGGGGACATCGGCTGGGACATCGACTCAGAACGTGAACTACCCGGGGACTCTAGGTCTGTCGATTCAAAGGGGTCAAGGGCACATGTCAGTGGCTGCCGCAGGTGGTGCGCAGGTCAAGTCCGCTGTTCGTACGGTGGAGTTGCTGGAGTACTTCGCCGCCCGTCCCGGCACGCACAGCCTCGCCTCCGTCCAGGAGGCGGTCGGCTACCCCAAGTCCAGCCTCTACATGCTGCTGCGGACGCTGGTCGAGCTCGGCTGGGTGGAGACGGACGCGACGGGCACCCGGTACGGCATCGGGGTGCGCGCCCTGTTGGTCGGCACCTCCTACGTCGACGGGGACGAGGTCGTTGCCGCCGCCCGGCCCACGCTCGACCGGCTGTGCGCCGACACCACCGAGACCATCCACCTGGCCAGGCTCGACGGGACCAGCGTGGTGCACCTCGCCATCCGCCCCGCACCGCACTTCCTGCGCCCCTTCGCCCGGGTCGGCCGCCGGCTGCCCGCGCACAGCACCGCGCTCGGCAAGGCGCTGCTGGCCACGTACGCCGACGACCGGGTGCGCGACCTGCTCCCGCCACGGCTCGACCGGTTGACCGAGCACACCATCACCGACCGGGAACGGCTCGTCGACGAACTGCACCAGGTGCGCGAGCGCGGCTACGCGGTGGACCGCGAGGAGAACACCCTCGGCCTGCACTGCTTCGGCGTGGCCGTCCCATACCGCACCCCCGCCCGCGACGCCCTGAGCTGCTCCATCCCGGCGGCCCGGCTGACCCCGGCCCACGAACGCACCATCACCGCCGCCCTCCACACGGCCCGCGACGCATTGGCGCTGGTGACCCGACGGGGGTGAGGGAGCCGACCGGCGGGGGTTGCCGGCGGAGGTGGCTGCCGGGACGGTGGGCAGCGGCGGGTGGCCGGCCGGGAACGGCTGGTCTGGCGCGCCTGACGGATGGGCGGGTGCGGGGGCACGGAGGCGGCAGGGGGCACGGGCGCCGGTCAGGCACTCACATCGGCCGAAAGCCAGTGCTCGGGGCGTAGTCGGAAGTTGACCAGCTCATCGATGCCGGGCAGGACCCGCGTCACGTACTCCTCGACCCGTTCGGCCGGCAGGTAGCGGGCGGTGATCGCACGCAACTCCTCCTCCGTCACGGGGTCCGCCGCGGTCACCGGGCCCTCCACGGTGACGTACCGGTAGGTCGGCTCGGTCTGCTGCACCAGCAGCGAGTACCGGCCGGCCGCCCTGATCAACTGCGCCTTGCGCGAGCCGCGTTCGGTCATCACCTGGACCTCGCCGCCGGGCTCGTAGGCGTACCACACCGGCACGTTCAGCGGCCCGCGCCCGCCGGCGGCGGTCACGGCCAACGCCGCCACGTGCGGCTCGGCGAGAAAATCCTGACGCTCTTCGAGGGACAGCGGCATGCGGCACTCCTTGCGGGACCTGGGCAGCAACCCGGACACCCGCAGTCAGCACACCGCACCGAGCGACTATTTCCGGCCCCGGCCGACACGGACGAGATCCGGCCAGCGGAACGACGCCTGGGGTGGGTGGATCGGGTGCTGGAGCGGGGTGGGTGCCGGGGCGGGGCCGGGGACGTTGCTGGAGCGGTGGCGCCGCCCGTGCCCGGAGCGGTGCCGTGGCCGCCGCCACTGGCGTACGCGCAGGTGAACGCGGCCGAGCCGCGGGGCCCCGGGTGCCACGCCCGGTGTCGGTTTCCGATGCGGTTGCTGTCTCGATGTCGGCGGCACCGGCCTCTTCGTCGGCCTCGGCCGGACCACCGTTGCGCTGGGCACGGCGTGCGCCGAGCCGCGCGAGGTCCACATCCCGCGCCGGTGGCACGCAGTCCACAACCAGCGGTTCCCGCTGGCACCTGGCAGGCCGCAGCTCAGCCCAGGGACACCGTTTGACCAGCCCTTTCACCCCTCTTCCCGGGACCGTGTGCAGGGCTTGAGTACCCCGTGGGCGCCCGGCGGCAGGCCACGGGTCGGCCCCGTGAGCTGGTCAAGGAACCGTAAAGCGGGCCCGGTCGTTACCCGAGGCATGACCGCTATGACACCCGGCTCGAACCTCCCTCTCTCCGTGCCACGCGTGACGGTGGACGTCACCGCTCCGGTGCGGCTCGACGTGTCGGGCCTGCTCCTCACCGCCAGCGGCAAGGTGCGCTCCGACGACGACTTCGTCTTCTACAACCAGCCCACCGGGCCCGGCGTGAGCCACCGCGCCGCGGCCGGCGGCGCCGGCGACTCGATCACCGTGGACACCTCGGCCGTGCCCGCCGACATCGACAAGGTCGTGGTGACGGCCAGCCTCGACGCCCCGGGCGCGACCTTCGCCGGCACCGAGCCGACGGCCACCGTGCGCGGCGCCGACGACGGTTCGGTCATCGCGACGTTCACCCCGCCGCAGCTCGGCACGGAGACCGCGTTGGTCGTGGTCGAGGTCTATCGGCGCGCGGGCGCGTGGAAGGTCCGCGCGGTCGGCCAGGGGTACGCCAACGGTCTCGCCGGCATCGCCACCGACTTCGGCGTCAGCGTGGAGGAGCCCGCGGCCCCCGCGGCACAGCCCGTGGCGCCGCCGGCCCCGCCCGCTCCCCCGGCCGGCTTCCCGGCCGCGCCGCCCGCTCCGCCCGCGCCCCCGGTAATGGCCCCGCCGCCGGCGCCGCACACCGCCCCCGCGGCCCCGCCGCCACCGCCGGCCGGCACCGGCAAGGTCAACCTCGACAAGGGCCGGGTCAACCTCCAGAAGAACCAGACGGTCTCGCTGGTCAAGGGCGGTCGGCCGCTGCTGACCTCGGTGAAGATGGGCCTCGGCTGGGAGCCCGCGTTCCGCAGCAAGGACATCGACCTGGACGCGTCCGTCATCGCGTACGGGGCGAACCGCAAGAAGATCGACGCCTGCTTCTTCGGCAAGCTCTCCATCCTCAACGGCGTGATCCAGCACTCGGGCGACAACCTGACCGGTGAGGGTGGCGGCGATGACGAGGTCATCACGGTGCACCTCGGCGGGCTGCCGCCGGAGGTCACCGGGCTGATCTTCACGGTCAACTCGTTCTCCGGCCAGAAGTTCACCGACGTGGCGAAGGCGTACTGCCGGCTGCTGGACGCGGGCACCGGCGAAGAGCTCGTCCGCTTCGACCTCACGCACGCCGAGCCCCGCACGGGCGTGATGATGGCCAAGCTCATCCGCCAGTTCAGCGGCGAATGGGAGATGACGGCGATGGGCGAGTACGTCGACTCGCGCACCGTGCGCGGCATGGTCAAGCCCGGAGGCGCGGCGCTCTGACAAAGCCGCAGATGGGGGCGCTCTCTGGAGCGCCAGCGGATGCCTGGCAGGGCTGAAGGCCGCTGGAGTGCTCGGTGGGGCGTGGGCGGGGGGCGCGGAAGTCGGCTTGCCGCCCGAACTCACTTGTTCGCAGTAACTCGCAGATTCTCGTAGACGTGAGGAGCGGATTGCGGGCGAGATTTCCCACCTGTTTCCCACTCAGCGACAGAGAAGAGCCGGGCCCGGGGCGCTCACTTGGGAGGTGAACCTGCGCCCCGGGCCCGGCGACCACGGGAGGGCGAGACATCCACCCATCTTGATATATCAAGACCTAGCCGCATCCCTAGCCTGACGATCTCATTCGAAGATCACCTGCTGGGGCTGCGATGTCAGACCGGGCGGCATATCGCCGCATCGCTGCCGCTATCGAGGCCCGAGTTCGAGCAGGGCACTGGCGGCCAGGCGACCAGATGCCGTCACGCCGCGAGTTTGCCTCCATATACGGCGTGCATGAGCAGACCGTACGCCTGGCAGTCGCCCTCTTGCGCCGGCAGGGGATCTTGGAAGGAGCACAGCGCGCCCGGCTCACCGTCGCCTACCCTCCGGCTGTGCGCGCGCTCATCCGGCCGGACGCGGACTGGCCTCACAACACCGAGATCATCGCGGGCGGCACATGCCCTGCAACACCCGAACTCGCGGAGCGCCTCACCGTGCCGGTCGGGGCAATGGTCCGGTACGAGTCCTGTGAGTGCTGGGACCCAGATGGAAGGTCGGCCATGTTGATGACGACCTGGTGGCCTGGCGCTCGACGCCCGCATGCGACCGCGGTCTGTGAGGTGGAGACAGTGCTCCTGCCCGAGCAACAGGCGCACGCGCTGGGGCTCACGGTAGATACGGCCGCATACCGAGTCGTGCGGACTCGGTTGGATGACTGTGGGCGCCCGGTTTCGACAGCGGATTTGATCCTCCCGATGGATCGGTGGGTGGTCCGGTTTCGCGCGTAGACCTGGGCCAGGACGAGCCTGGACAGCATGCTCCCAGCGCGGAGACATACACGGAAGATGTATGCACGCAGTCATGCATCTTGCGGATTCCACGCGGAGGGCCCCGCCGGGGTGGCCGCCGCCGGCCCGTGGGGGCGTACCGGCGGCGGCCGGTGACAGACCGCAGCACGGGCGCAACGGGGTCGCCTCGCGTGCCGCGGTCTGCCGGCTCACGGGGGCAGAGGGCCCAGCGGCCAGCCCCGCACGACGCACGCCGTCGCGAGATCGTCCGCGAGACAGAGAACATCCGCTACCCACTGCTCGGGCGGTAGACCCCGGGGCCGTACCCAGTGCAGGCCGGGCCCGCGGGTGCACCCGGCACCGGGGACCACGGCCGTGCCGCTGGTGACCAGACGAATGTGGGGCAGCAGCATTTCGTACCGGCGCTCCCAGCCGGCCAGGGCCGCGGCGTCCAGCAACCAGGCGGAGGCGCCGCCGGGGGCACGGATCATGGGCTCCGTGCTGTGGCACACCATCCAGTGGTGAATGCCGGCGGGCGCCCGGACCAGCACCCACGGGGCGCCGAGGCCCAGTGGCAGGACGGCCCGGCCGGCGCCGTCCGGCGGGGCCCAGGTCATGAGCGGTTCTGGTGGCAGGTGCAGGCGCAGTCGCCCGTGAGCACCAGCACGCCGTCCGGGGTCCGGACCTCGTACGGGCCGGGGCAGTGTTCATGCGCGTCCGCCTGCTGCGGCCGGTCCTGGGCGAGGCGGCACGCCGGCGCCACGTAGGGCGGCTCGGCGGCGCTCATGCCAGCCAGCGTTCGGTGGCGAGGGCAATCGCAGGGAACAGGATCTCCGGCGCCGTGAATACGGGCCTCGTCCCGTCAGGTGGCAGACACCACCACACGACGTCCCAGCGCGCCAGGCCCGGCACATACAACCGGCCGCCGTCGGTGATCACCACCACGTCATCCGTCGGCGGCTCGTACCCGTCGGCAGCGTTGGCAGGGATGAACCAGCTCAGTCGTTTGGCGGCCTCGTCCTGGATCAGGGCGCCGGACTCCGTGCCCAGCTCCGTCAGGACGTACGCGCCGAGGAGGAACGGCAGGCTGACGGCATGCCAGCCGTGCGCGCCGACCTCAGTCCAGCGCACCGTAGCGCCCGGGGGAATCCAGTCAAGCGTCGCCGGCATCCTCATCCTCGCCTCCGCTGTTGGTGACGAGCAGCAGTGTGGAGGGCGAGAGCGGGACTAACTGTCACTGAACTGTCACACGGCTACACCCCCACCCAGGCGGCCAGGAGGTTCAGGTCATCCGGCGTGCGCCGCCGGACCGCTCGCAGGCCGCGCACCGTCTGCGCGACCCGCGGATGCAACCGCGTCTGCTGGGGCGCCAGCCGCCGGGCCGCCTGGAGCGACACCAGGGACGCGGCTGTCCGGCCGGTCTCCATCTCCGCCCACGCCCGGTCCACCAAGGCCGCCGCCCTCCGCGATGGCGCCCACCCGCGCGGCGGCCTCAGAGCCCGCGCCACAACCAGAGCCTGGCCGTACTGCCGCAGCGCAAGGCGCGCGTAGACCTCGTGGCTCGCCACGTTCGCCGGGCCGAACGACAACCAGTGGACCCGGCCGACCTCACCGGTGCGCTGGGCGATCTCGGCTGCCTCCGCCAGATGCGTCTCCGTGGCCGATAGATCCGCCGCTCGGGCCGCTATCACGGCCGCGCCCAGGTGGAGCTGTCCTTCCACCGCCGACCGCTCCATGCCCGGCTCGGCGGCCGACAGGATGCCGTGGCCGGCCCGGACCATTCGCAGGCCGATCCCGTGATCCGACCCGCTGCTGCGGTACCCCAGCGCACGCTTGTACTGGCGGATCGCGCACAGCACAGGGTCGCCGGCGTGAGTGGCAGCCCACCCCATCCGGTCCAGCGATCGGGCTGCCAAGTCGTAGCTGCCCAACTTGGTCGTCACGTCGTGCGCGGTGCGGTACACCGACGCCAGGGCCCGCCACGCCTCGCCGGACGGCCGCTCCAGGCACACGTTCGTCAGCTCGGCGAGCAGCGCTGGCAGTGCCGCTGCCACCTGCCGCAGGCGCCCCTGCCGGACGCCGACGCACGCAGCCTCGGCCTCGGCAACGAGCACGGCCGTGGGCCTGGGCCGCAGCCCCGCATCGGCCGGCAGATCATAGAGGTCGAGCGCCTCCCGGATCGGCCTTATCAGCGGGGCGACATGAGCGGGGAGGAGAGAGGGCACTGGTGGTCCTGTGAGGGTCTCGATGTCGATGTGCAGGGCCCGCGCGACCGCCGCGACCAGGTCGGGTGTGGGCCGGCGGTGGCCCGACTCGACGTGGCGGAGCGTGCTGTACGAGTACGGGATACGGCCGGCCAGGCCGTGCTGGGTGAGCCCGGCCCGCTTCCGCTGATCAGCGATCCGTGCGCCAATGGGCACGTCGGTATCGTCAGGCATACTGGTCTCCGTTCCGTGCTGGCACTCGGAACGGTACTCGTCTCCGCCCCCGGGCTCGTCGGCTCGGGGGCGGACGCGTGTGATGAACTGCTGCCTATGACCGACGTGTTGTACCTCTTCGGCGCTGCGGCCCCGCCCGTGCTGGAGTTCCCCCAGGTAGTGCGCCGCGCGCAGGCCGACGGGTGGGACGTGTGTGTCGGGTTGACGCCGGCGGCGGCCGACTGGCTCGCCGACCAGGTGCCCGAGTTGGAGGAGTTGACCGGCAGGCCCGTACGCTCGCGGTACCGGCGGCCGGGCGAGCCGGACGTCTGGCCCAGGGCGGACGTCATCCTCTTCGCGCCGACCACGATGAACAGCCTCAACGCCTGGGCCCTCGGGTTGACGAGTTCGCTCCCAGTGGGAGTCGTGGCCGAGGCCATCGGCAAGGGCATCCCCATGGTCGCGATGCCGTGCGTGAACGCCGCGTACGCCCAGCACCCGCAGTTGCCGCGCTCGATCGAGACGCTACGGGCAGCCGGCGTAGACGTGCTCTACGGCGACGGCGGGTTCGTGCCGAACCCCCCAGGTACGAAGCGCCCATACCCATGGGACCTGGCTCTACGCGCAGTAGAGGTAGCCGCAAGCCGCGGGTAGGCCGCCGTCTACCATCATCAGCGTGGACCTCCCCGACTCCCTGATGCAGCTCCAGACCGCTGCCGACGCCGAGCACGCGCGGCTCCTCGACCTGCCGTACGGCGCCGAGTACGAGCAGCAGTGGGAGACCTGGCGCACCGCCGCCGAGACCGTGCAGGCCGCCATCACCGCCCACGCCCAGGCCGAGAGCGCCAGCCGGTACGCCGTCGAAGCGGCGCTGAAGAAGACCGTGCGGCACCCCGAGCCCGAGCCGGCCGACGCCTGACCCGGGGTGCCGTAGCGGTCAGTCCACCGCGGCCGACCCATCGGCCAGCTCACCGTTCAGGTACAGCATGCGCCGGATGCCGTCACGTGACGGATAATCCCTGGCCGGCCCCGTCACGAACGTGGCGGCCATGGCAGCCGTGACCCGCTCCACGTCCTCAGGGTCACAGATGATGCGGATCTCGAACGACATCAGGCCCTCCGGTGGGGGTTCAACGCGCGCAGCCGGGCCCCGAACCCCGGGTCGGCCGACGGCGGGCTGTGCCGACCGGTGTCCGGGTCGAGATACCCCCAGATGCCACGCGTGCCCGGGCCGCAGAGCATCAGCGTCATGGTCTCCCCGGGTGGTGCATGCAGGGCCGCGACCTCGTGGTACACCGCGCGGTCGACCGAGTTGGCCGAGTCGGCCAGGTGGTCGTGCCGGGTGGCGGTCACGACTCCGCCCGTCGCGGCGTACCGATCCTCCGCGTACCCACCAGCCAGGATGTGGCTCCGGAAAGACCAGGGGTGCGAGTGCGGCATCGGGCGGCCGGAGCGCAGGTCCGGCAGGTGCCACAGGTTGATCTTCACGGTGCGCTCGGCGCCCTCGACCAGCACCAACTCGGCCTTCGCCAACCGGCCGTCCTTGTCGGGCACGAGCCACCAATCGGCTGGCGCGGTGAAGCGCTCCCAGGAGAGGGCAAGATCCGGCGCGTGCTCGGTGAGGCCGGCCGCCGCGAGTTCGTACTGCGCCTCGGTCAGCACGAGGCCGGGCGCGATCTGAATGGGGTCCATGCCGATCACCCTGCCGCTGCGGTGCGCGGGCCGGTAGGTGTTTCCTGGAATAGGAAACCCCTGCCGCCTGCCACCAGGCCGTTTCCAGTTCAGTGGAAACACTGGGCCAGCTCAGAGCGCCCGGTCCGGCCGACACGCCTCGCACGGCATCGCCTCGCCACTCCGCAGCAAACCCCGGGCAGCGTCGGCTGACGCCCGCTCCGCCCCGGCCGGCGCCTGCCCGCAGTCCTGCCGGTGCGCCCGCCACCACGGGCCCTTCCCGCGCTCCCGCGCCTTCTCCAGCAGCCACCGCCGCCCCGGGAGCGCACCCCCCGTCGGCACCCCCGAGTAGTCCTGCCCCGGGATCGGGGTGACTCGGTCGGCCGGCAGCACGATCGGAGTAGGGGTACCGACCGGCCTGATCCCTGCCGGCCCGGTCTCCCGGCCCGGCAGGATGGCGTCCGCCATGTACCACCAGGTGCCGTCCGGCATGCGCTCCCGGCCGGTCACCACGACGTCCAGCTCCTGCCCGTCAGGCATGCGCGCCCGCGCCCGGGGGCCCGCCTGACGCCACCGCTCCTCATCCATCGCGTCAGCCGTCCTGTGGCGCGGCGTCCGTCGTCAGGTGGGCGGCCAGGATCGCCGCCGCCTCATCCGGGCCGCCTACTCGTTCGATCTGCTCACCAAGGTCCGAGGGCACGACGGCCACCTGCCGCTTCCCTCGGCTCGTCAGGAAGTACACCCGGCGCAGCAAGCGCGTGCTGGCAAGGAGCTCAGAGAGATTGTTTCGGGTCTGGGCGATGGGCTGATCTGCGGATTCGATGTCCATGCAAGCGAGATTACCGTCAAGCCCCGATGTGCATCAGGGGCGGACGCGCATCGGGGCTTGATGTACATCGAGCCCCGATGTACATTTTCAATGTCGGGGAGTCCCGGCGTCAGCCTCGCAGGACAGGGAGCCGTTCATGAGCGCCGTCATCTCCAGCCTCAATCCCGGCAGCGCCATCTATCCCTACCCACTGCTCGAAGAGATCATGAGCACCTACGACGTCAGCCGCAGTGAGGCACACGAGGGCATCCACATCCTCTTGGGGCAGATCATGGAGATCGACGGCGAGGAAGCCGTCATCCTGAGGCAGGAGCCGATCGAGCCGAACCTGCTCCACGACAACCCTCGCGACCTGAACGTCTACTACTGGATCACCATCACGGACGACGCGGCGGACACGATCCGGGAAGCGTGGGCAGCAGACGCCGCCAACCCGGACGGATACTGACGTTCGATTTGGGCGCCAATATCCCTTACCAGGGGGCCTGTTGGCGTCACCGGTCGCGCACGCTACAGTGTGAACCGTTCTTGCGACGCAACGTGCAAGGACGGCAACATGTGCCCCGCGCTGCGGGGTTGATCCACGACCCAGGTGAGCCGGCGGGATCGAGCCGTCGAGTCCCCGCGCTGCGGGGTTGATCCGTGTGGTGGATCACAGGAAGTGGACCTGAGATGAACGCCCCGCCCAGCGGGGATGTCCCGCTCTTCCGTTTAGCGGAACAGTCGGCCCCGCCCTCGCGGGGAACGCGCATCGGCCCCCTCGCCGCCCGAAGGCAGCGAGGGGGCCATGCTGTTCACGACCGCCGGCGGTCCGGTGCCAGCCCCGGGGCCTGCGAGCCGGGCGCCGTCGGCACCGGCTCCGGCGGCGGCGCGCCATCCTGCCGGCACACAAGCGCGGCCGGGTCACTGGCCAGCGGCTGGAGCGAGTACCCCGCCGGGCACGCAGCACCGGCCGGCCCGCGCTCCCCGGCCGGCCCAGGCTCACCCCGCGGCCCCTGCTCACCCGCCGGCCCGGCCGGCCCCTGGGCACCCGCCGGCCCCGGCTCACCCTGCGGACCCGCCGCGCCATCAACACCCGCCGCACCGTCGGTACCATCCTCGCCGGCCGGCCCCGGCGAACCGATCGGCCCCGCCACACCCCGCTGCCCCGTCTCACCATCCGCCCCATCCGGCCCCGTACGACCAGCCCCGCCACGCGCCCCCGGCTCACCACGCGGACCCGTCGCACCAGCCGGCCCCGGCGGACCAGTCACACCCGGCGGCCCCACGCCACCGACCGGCCCACGGCTACCCGGCTCACCAGCCACCGGGTCCCCACCCAGATCCTGCACCTGCCGCGCCAGCGCATCCCGCGCGCGGTTCGAGTCCCGTAGATCCGTGCTGAGTTGCTGCACGCTCCACACGATCCACGCCAGCGCCAGCCCCAAGACCAGCGCCCCGCCGATCGCGAGCGCGTCCCCGCGCCGCCACCGTCGCTCCTCCGCCCGCAGCCCGCGCCGGCTCATGACCTGCCCCCCTGGGTCAGCATGATGATCACCGGCAGGAGCACGCCGATCAGCGGCACGATCACCGCGCCGATCAGCCATCTCCTGGTTGCCACCAGCTTCTCCGCGTCCTTCTCCCGCAGCGTCTCCAACGTCGCCACCCGCTGCGCCAACGCCTCGTGCCTCAAGTCGTAGACGTCCTGGCTGACCTTGCTGTCGATGCGACGGCCGAGTTGCTGAATGTCATCGCGGACGTCGGTGAGCCGATCCTCGAAGCGCCTGACCACTTCTCCGAGGGTCGGCTCATCGGGCATGGATACCTCCTGGGTGAGGCCGGGTTACAGGCCCTGGACCGGCGGGGCCGGCGGGTTGCGGTATGTGTGCCGCGCCTGCCAGCCCGACAAGAACGTGATCGCCGCCGGTATCAGCGCGAGGACGAACGGCGTCAGGCCGTCCGGCATCCACTCCACCAGCCGCGAGTCGTCGTGGACGGCCGTCAGGCTGGCGATCAGCCCGGTGCTCGCGATGTACGACCCCGCCGTACTGGCGGTGACCTTCTTCTCGACCGACTTGTTCGCCATAACGTGCCTCACTTCTTGGGGAGCTTGAGCTTCTGACCAGGAGTTATCTCGTCCGCGTCACGGAGCTTGTTGAGCGTGGCGATCTCCCGCCAGCGCGCGCCGTCGCCGAGCTTCGACGCGGCGATCGACCACAGCGTGTCGCCCTTCCGCACGGCGTACGACGTGCCACCAGGGGCGCCCTTGGCGTGCTCCAGCACGCGGGCGAAGTCGATGTCCCCGGGATCACCGTGCGAGTTCTCCGGGACGTGCTGGTGTCCCAGCCAGCCGTAGTAGTTGAGCCACTGCGCGCCGGTCAGGCGCACGCTGTTCGCGCCGTACGAGCCGCCGACCTGGCCCTTCTTGTACGCCTTCCACGTCACCGACGACTGCATCCTGATGCCGTGGTGATCGTGAGCCCAGCGCACGAAGCGGCCCAGCTCGGCGAGCGCCCAGTCCGGCGCCTCCGGCCAGAACAGGTAGCCCACGCCCGCCTTCCGCCCGGACCACGACTCGGCGTGCCGCTCATCGCACGTGCCCACCAGCTCCACCTGGACCGCGTTGAGCTGGTTCGTCTCCACGCCGCCGGCCCGGTTCACCAGGGCCCGCGAGGACACGTCGAAGTCGAAGTGCTGGTGCCAGACCAGCCGCTTCGCCTTGATGTCCGGCAGGGCAGTGAAGTTGGGGGCCGACGCACCGCGACCGTAGTCCGGCACCGACCACCCCTCCGTCGTGTGGATCACGCCCACGTTGGACTCCATCGCGGTGCCGCCGTAGCGCGACTGCCACCAGTACGTAGTGCTGGCGCCGGGGTACTTCTGGGGGCCGGTCTTCATGCCGGTGCCTCCTGACGTGCGAAACGCCCCGGCCAGGGTGGCTCGGGGCGTGGTGTTCGGGACGGGGTGGGGCGGGTCAGGCTTCGCGGTACCAGCCGGTGATCGTGACGATCGCGCCCGCGAGCAGATGCTGGCCCTGGACGTTCAGCAGCCGGTTGTCCGTGGTGGCGTCGCCGGCCGCCGCGACCTGGGTACGAAGCCGGTCGATCGTCGCGCCGGTCCCGGTGATGAGGATGACCGCGCTGCCCTTCGTGGACTGCGTCGCGGCCCGCACGCTCTCGGCGGTCATGTCGAGCGCCTGCTGGATACCGCGTGCGGGGGTGGTCGGCAGGGACACGCTGACGCTGGTGGTCCCCGAGCCGGCCGCGTTCACGACCAGGCCGATGTTGATCCAGATGAGCTTGCCGAGCCGCTGGTACTCCCCGGTCGCGGTGGTGAACGTCGCGCTTCCGGCGCCGGTCACGGTGGGCGTGTACGTCTGTACGCCCAGGTCCAGCGGGCTGGCGTCCGGGGTGGTGGACTGGTCGTCCAGCGGGCCCGTACTGCCGCTGCCGGCGAGGTCGTTGCCGTACCGGCGGACCCCCGTGCAGCCCGACGCGATCGACAGCCCGTACGCCGCCTCGGCGCCGGACCCAGCCAGCCGCACCTTGTTACCAGTGATCAGCACCCCGTCAGCCGCCGAGGACACCCGGATGCCGAACGCGCCTGCCGTCCGGCTGGCGCCCTTGATGAAGTTGCTGGCCACCTGGGCGTCGCTGCCGCCTTGGACGTGGATGCCGTTGCTGCCCGTGTCCCGCACCGTGTTGCCGACGACCTGCATCCCGGCACACGTAGCCGCCGCGATCCCCGAGTTGGTCACCGTGTAGACCCGGTTCCCGGTGACCGCGCCACCGGTGCAGTTGACGATGCTGATGCCCGTCCCGGCGCCGGCGCGGACTACGTTGCTGGTGATGGTCACCTGGTCGACGTACTCCAGCCGGATGCCACCCTGGGACCCGTCGCCGGTCTGCGTATCCAGCACGTTGTCCGCGATGGTCACCGAGGTCAGGTGGCCGGTCGGTTCGCCGATGACGCCGAGCACGTCGTCGTAGTTGCCCATGCTGCGGAAGGTGTTGCCGACGACGACGACGCCCTTCGTCTCCTGCGAGGCGTTGGTCTGGGTACCAGAAGCGTTGGTGGTGGCGTTCGGGTCGGCGGTGTCGTTGGTCCACACGTGCACGCCGGCGCCTTGGCTGATCACGGCGTTTCCCTGGATCAGGCAGTCCTGCCACGCGTACGGGGCGAACGCGTACTGCGCGCCGCCCTCCACGGTGCAGCCGGTCACGCGGATGCGTTTGTGCCAGCGGCCGATGGTGGCCGAGTGGGAGCCGATCCCCCGCGGCCAGGCCACGGTGCCCTCGGTGCCCGACGCGCCGATGTAACAGTCGCGGATCGTCACGTCCTCGCAGGGGGTGTGGTCGTACGGGCCGAACGGCGGGAACACCGAGCTGGCCTTGGCCAGGTCGATCTGGATCGCTTCGGAGGCGGGCCGGCTGCCGGGGTCGAAGTAGCCGCGCAGCCGGCAGTTGGATACGACGGCGTCCTTCACCGCGTTCAGTTCGATCCCGTGCCAGCCGGGAACGTCCCGGATCTCCAGGTCCCGCACAGTGACGTTGCGGGCGTGGCCGATCATGATGCAGGACGCGTTGGTGGTCAGCCCGGATGCGGTGCCCTGCATGTTCCACAGGCCGCCCTCGATGGTGATGTTGCCGTGCCCGGTGTATCCGCCCAGGGACTGGCTAGCGTCGCCGTTCACGATCATCGTGTCGCCACCGGCCCGACGGAACTCCGCCCCCGGCAGCAGCGTGAGCCGGGTGTTGCCGTAGATCCGCAGCGTGGCGGTCAGCCGGTACGTTCCCGGGGGCGCGAGCACCCAGCCGCCGGACGTCTTCGCCGCCGCCAGCGCCGCCTGCACCGCCGCCGTGTCGTCAGCCGTGCCGTTGCCCAGGGCGCCGTACTCGCGCGGGTTGAACACCTTCTGGCCGGCCAGGCTCACGCCGGCCGACGCCGTCAGCGTCCCCGTCACCGCGAGCACCCCCGGCCCCGAGCGGGCCAGGGAGACATCTCGCGCGGCCGTGCCGGAGCCCCACGACATACCGCCGTCGGTCGACCGCCGGTACCGGTCGAAGGTGTCCGCGCCGACCAAGCTCGCCTCGGCGACCGCGGCGGCCGAGGCGAGTTGGGAGGTGATCGTGCCGGTCATCGTGCCGCCCGCCGTCGGCAGCGCCGCCGAGGCGGCCGACAGGGCTTCCTGGGCGACCTCGCGCGCGGCCTGGTACCAGCGCACCGTGCCGCCGCCCGGCGCGTTGTACGCGTAGTCGACGGCCACCACGTCGGGGATCTTGAACGGGCGGATCGCGCCCGGAGTCGCCGAGCCGGCCGCGTTGGACCGCAGCTCACTGACCGGCGTCGTCCCGTTCGCCTCGAACATTGACGTGATCAACTCGTTGGTCCCCGCCCGGTAGACGAGCACCAGGTAGTTCGGGATGACGTTGCCCGCGCTGTCGGCGATGACGTCAGCCGGGGTTCCGCCGAAGGTGTAGAGCGCCACAGCGGCCCTTTCAGTCGATCCAGTAGGAGCCGTTGATGGCGATCCACGGCGTGCCGCCCGCGGTCGGTCCGTCCTGCGACCACCAGGTGATGTCCCCGGCCACGCCGAGCGCGGACGCCGAGCCGACCTCCAGCACCTCCAGCTTGCCGACGCCGATCGTGACGTCGCCGGCGAGTGAGCCGGTCGCGGCCCAGGCTCCGATCTGCACCTGCGGAATGCACGTGGACGGCACGGAGCCGACCTTGACGCCCTGGTTGGGGACGACCTGCCCGTCGTTGCGCTCGATCCGCCCGCGGAGGTAGACGCGCTTGCCCACGAGCCGGGCCTGGGGGGTGTACCCGCCGCTCGCGGTGTACCCGGTTGCCAGGGTGACCGGCTGCCACGCGGGCAGTGGCTCCCACAGCGTGACCCACGTGTTGGCGGCGGCGGAGGTCTTCACCCAGGTCGTGCCGTCAGCCGCCACACACAGCGTGCACAGCGGGGCGCCGGCGAACCGGCTGTTGCGGTCGGCGAGGTTGGTGACGTCGTGGACCAGGTGCGGGTCCACCGCGGTGGCCATGTCTGCCAGCCACGCCGGCACGTCCGGGCCGTCCCCGCCGGCCGGGACCGGCAGCGTTTCGTATCCGATGGTGGCCACCTGGGGCGCCTCCTATGCAGAGAAAGTGATCGTGAGCCGGCCGCCGGTGACGCTCATGTAGTCCCGGGACCCGCGCGAGTAGATGGCCAGCCCGCGGGCCGCACCGGAGGCGAGTTGGGAGCGCCAGGAGGCCGGCAGGGTCGCGGTGCCGGTGGCGCCCACGCTCAGGCTCAGCAGTTCCTCGGGCCCGTCGCCGAGGTTGAGCTGGCCGGAGGGAGCGACCGTGTAGTCGTGGAGGTACAGGTGGAGCGGTCGGCGGGCGTTGACGCCGGCGCCGCGGCGGCGGGTGAACGCGACCTTCATCGAGGACACCGTCTTGCCGGAGCACGCGGCGGCGATCGACGTCCCGTAGAACCAGCCGCCGCGGCGGTCGCCTCGACCGGTCCAGTCGCCCTGGGTGGGGCTGGCGGCATACTCGTCCGGCCGGCCGCCCCGCCAAGTGCCGGCATCCGTCGGGCTGATGCTCACCGGCCTGGGCGGCCGAGTCGGCGGCGGGGGCGGCGGCGGGTCAGTCTCAGAAGCCAACTGCCCGTACAGCTCGACCTTGCCCGCGGAGTTCTTTCGCAGGTACAGCGTCTGGACCTGCTGCCAGCCCGAGCCGGCGGGGCCGGCCGTGCCCCATGTCGCGGCTCGGACGACCTGTGCGTCCAGGGCGACGTCCTCGGCGATGGCCTGCATCGCGGCCTGTTCGACCGGGGCTTGGTCGCCGCCGAGCCGCCACTTCACAACCGGCCGGGCGCCGAGTTGGACCGCCACCCAGTCGCCGGCCGCGCGGTTGCGGTAGGAGTCAGCGCACGGCACGTCGATGGCCAGCGTCCCCTCGATGTCGAGGTTGACCGTCCCAGTGTCGGTGACGTCGACGACCTGCCCGGAGACGGTCTGCCGCTCGGCCGCCGAGCCCTTCGCGAGGGCTTGGCCGAGCAGGTCCGCAGCGTCCATCACAGCCTCCTGGCAGTCGTACGCGTACGGCAGGACATGCTGGCGGCGCCGAGCGTCCAGGACAGGGAGTCGATCAGGTGCCGCTCCCACACCCCGGGCGCCGTCTCGACCTCCACCACGTCCCCCGGCTCCAACGCGGCGTTGCACGCCGCGGTCAGGGCCAGGGAGGACTGCACGCCCAGGGAGTCGGCGAGCCGTGACCGGGCCACCGTCGCGGCTTGGTCGGCCGTAGTGATCAGCGCCGAGGAGTGGCGGCCGACGCGCTGCCGCACCCAGTACAGGCCCTGCCGCTGGGGTGCGAGCGGATCGCCGACCGGGTCGGGACCGGCGTAGGTGAGTGAGTTGGGGTCGTCGTCCCAGGCGTATGCCGGGCCGATCGCCGGCGCCCCGTCACCGGCCTCGCCGCTGACGGCCCAGAGGTTGATCAGGCCGTCGCTGCTCTGCTCCTCCTGCGGCTCGACCAACACTCCGCCCGCGCCGCGGCCGACCCGCCACACCACCGGGTCCGCCAGCGTTGGCACCGGGCCCACCGTCACCACGCCCCGGGCGTCCACCCAGATCTCCCCGGCCAGCGCCGCGGCGATCCCGGTGCCCGTGCCGGAGACGTCCGTGCCCGCGGCCAGCACGCCCCACCGGTCCTCGGTGGCCATGATCTGCGGCACCGGCGTATCCGGGTCCACCCCGTCACGCCAGGCGATCGGCACGCCCGGTAGAGCCTCGCCGACGAGTTCGGCGACCAGGTCCCGGGCCAGGCCCGGGCCGACCGTCCGCGCCGTCGGGAAGCCCGCCGCCCGCACCTCGTCCTCCAGGCCGTCGAGTTCGACCTGGATGCCGGTGCGGCCGAGTGCGGCGCGGGTGACGGTGTACCGGCCGGCCGGCAGCCACACCGGGTTGGTCCGCGGCAGCGAGATGCCCTGCCACAACCGGACGTTCGTGGAGATGCTGTTGATGCCCGCAGCGCCGTGAGGCACGCCGGTGAGGACGGCCTGGGCGCTGTAGCGGACCTCCGCGCCGCGCTCGGCCGTCACCTGCGCCGACCCCGCCGCCAGCCCGCACGGGGCCCAGGTCGTCCCGCCGTCGTTGGACCACTCGGCCCGGTACGGCCGGCCCAGGGCCTGCGGGAGCGCGGCCAGCGCCTCCGCGTCGATCGGCAACATCAGCTCACCGCGCCGTTGGTGGCCAACGCCGCGAAGGTCGAGAACGCCGCGGCCACCGCGTCGAAGGTGGCGTACTGCCCGGCCACCACGTCGAATGACCAGCCGGGCATGCGCAGGGGCTGGCCGGCAGTGCTCGGCCGCGCGACCTGCACCACCCCCGCCGTGAACGTCCGCGCCCCGTCCGGCGTGGTGTCGATGCCTTCGGCCGGGTCGGAGAGCAGCACGTACATGTCCGGCCGGTGGTAGCCCGCGACGGTCTGGATCAGCCGTACGCCGGGCGTCGTCAGCAGCCGCCGGATCACCTCGATCGCCGGCCCGTCGGCGTCGATGGTGATGTCGGACGCCGCGGCCGAGTACACGTCCTGGCTCGTCACCGGGAACGCCGAGCCGGCGATGTCGGCCTGGTCGATGCGCGCGGCCCAGGCCAGGCTCGGCCAAGCAGTCACCGTCACCCGCGCGGCCAGGTCCGGCGTGTCGATGCTCTTGATCCACACGTCTGCCGGCGCGGTCGGCGCGGGCACCGTCACCGACACCGACGACGCCGGCCCCGTGCTGCCGTCGGCGAACGTCGGCGTCACCGAGAAGGCGACGGCCACGCCCAGCGGCGCCTCGTGGTCGTACGCCACGCCCACACCGCCAACCGCCCACGCGGAGTCGGCCGACCGCACCGGCGCCCCACCGGCCGCGCCCGGGTCGAGCCGGGTGATCCGGATCTTCCGTACGTCGGCGGCCCCGGCCAGGGGCGTGCCCGCGGTGTAGTCCACCCCGAGCACCACCCCCGCGTACACCGGGTCCACCACCGCAGTCAGCCACCCGTCCGGGCTCACCGCCGGCGTCGGCGGCACGACCGGCGGCGCCAGCGGGTCCACGATCAACGGCACGTCGGCCTCCTCGTCATCGGCTTCCTGCCGCCGCGCGGCGGCGGACCTGGGTGAACCCGGCGGCCACGCGGGTGTCGGCGAGATCCTCGACGTACGCGTCGAACTCCCTGCCGCCCACCACCAGCCGCAGCCGCTGACCCGCGGCGAACCCGCCGGCGGCCTGGGCCGCCACAGGCACCGGGCCGACAGGCGCGACCGGCGGGACCGCGGCATCGGCCACCTGAGCCGCAGCCGCCGCCACCTGGGTAGCCGTCGACGCGAGACCGAGGCCGACACCGGCCCCGGTCTGCTGGCCGACCCGGAAGGTGACCCGGGAGGGGGAGCGGATCTTGAGCTTCTTCTTGATGGACTTGACCAGCGCGTCGCCGAGCCGGTCCATCTCCCGCTGGAGATCCTTCTGCTGGGCCTGGAGCCCGGCGAGGAACCCTCGGCCGGCCTGCTTCCCACTGTCGTACATGTGGTCGGCCATGGTGTTGCCGTACGACGTGGTCAACTTGGCGCCGCTGGCGGACAGCTTGTTGAGCTGCCCGATCTGCGCCGCGCTCGCCCCTCCCAGCATCCGCGCCAGCTCCGAGTCCGGGCCCGCCGCGATCAACTGGCCCAACATGTCGCGGTTCAGGCCCCGCTTGCCCAGGGTGTTGATCCGCTTCTGGAAGTCGCCGGCCGTCTTCTGCCGGGCCTTAAGGCCGCCGATCAGGCCCTGGATGTCCATCGGCTCAGGCACCGAGGCCAGGCTGATGTAGTCGGCCGCGCTCTTCTTCTGCTCGCCGGCGAACGCCTTCGCCTCCGCGATCCGCGCGGCTACCGCATCCCGCCGCTTGGCCAGGCCCTGGAGCTTCGCCGAGGCCCGCAGCGTCGCCGCCGCCAGCGAAGAGCCCGCGCCGCCGGCGCGCTTCAAGTCCTTGGCCATCTCGCCGGCGGCCTTGTTGATGTCGCCAGCCGACTTGCGCAGCGCGGAGGTGAAGATGCCGGTGTCGGCCCGCACCTCGGAGACTGCGCGGGCGCGGTCCCGCGCGGCCCTGGCCGCACGCTCCCGGCGCTCCCGTTCCCGCTGAGCGCGAGCCCGCGCCGCCGCCGACGACCCGCGCGCGAAGCCCCGCAGCGAGTCCAGGCCGGCGGCCATGCTCATGGACGTGCGGTGGTCGTAGACCTCCTCCCCGCCCTGGAAGCGGACCAACTCCGGTCCGCGCTCGCCGACCCACGCCAGCTCGCCGGCGCGCGGCCTGCCGCCGTTGGCGTAGCCGCCCGGCCGGTTGTACGCGCTGGCCAGGCTGCCGTACCGCGACAGGGCGTACCGCATCGAGGCGTAGATGTTGGCCAGCGGGTCGTAGATGCCGCGCGACCGGAGCTTGCCTGCGTACGCGTTGAACGTCGAGCCGATGGTCTGCATCAGCCCGCGCGACGGGTCGCCGTTCTTGGCGTTGATGTCCCAGTTGTTGATCGCGCGCGGGTTACCGCCCGACTCCTGGTTCATCCGGCGGAGCACCACCGGCAAGAGGCTGGCCGGCTGGCCGACCAGCTCCAGGGCCTGGAGGACGACGCCGCTCCAGCGCTTGACGCCGAGGCCGCCGATGTCGCCCCCGCCGCCGAAGCCGAAGAGGCTCTTCGCCTTCGAGACGACCTTGTCCTTGGCGGCCTTGAGCCAGGCCACTGGCATCTTGGCCAGCAGCCCAGCCCACTGCGAGTCGCCGATCTTGGCGATCCGGTCCTTGATCGGGCCGACGGCCTTGTCCCAGATCTTGCCCGGGTCGGTCAGGAAGTCGATCTTGTCGCCAAGCCAGTCCGCAGCATCGCTGAACCCGCTGCCGACGGACTTGGCCTTGTCCTTCACCCAGTCCTTGGCGTCGCCCAGGATGCCGCCCCCGGCCAGGTGCTGACCGGCGGCCTCCCACAGCGAGCGGGCTCTGCCGCGGTACTTCGGGTCGGTCGGGATGACGAACTCGGGGTGGCGGGGGTTACCCTCGCCGACGATCGCGGTCGGCCGGTTGACGCGCATCGGCCGGGCCGGGCCGAAGCCCCCACCGACCGTGCCGCCGGCCTCAAGCAGTTGCGGGCCAGGCGGCATCTTCGGCAGCTTGACAATCCCAGCCACCTTGTCCCAAACGGCTTTGATGCCCTTGGTGTAGACGTACTCGATCACGAAGTTGACAGGCCGCTTGGTGACGCCTTCGAGCTGCTTCCATGCCGCCTCGATGCTGCGCTTCGCCGCGCCGAACGCGTCGGCGAACAGACGGACGGCCGTCTTCCCAGCGTCCAGGGCCGGCTTGATGCTGGTCCGCCACGCGATGCTCACCGCCGCGCCCACACCCGACATCGCGGGCTGCACAGACGACCGCCACAACCACGTGAACACGCTGCCAACCCCGCGCACGCCCGCGCGCGTCAGGTCGAACGCAACCTTCATGCTGGTCCACGCCCAGCGGGCGAGGTGCTCTACACCCTGGAACGCCGGCTGAGCCGACGATCTCCACAGCCACGTGAACACCCCGCCCATCAGCCGTAGGCCCGCCCGGACATACCCGAACGGAATCTGGATCTTGCCCCACAGCCACTGCGCCAGGGCCGTGACTCCAGCGAACGCCGGCTGCACCGCACTCCGCCACAGCCACATCGCACTCTGGCCGACTAGCTGGAACCCGCCACGGACCGAGGCGAACACCGCCGAGATACCGGCCCACCACAACTGGGCCAGCGCGACGATGCCCGCGAACGCCGGCCGGATCGCTGTCTGCCAGAGCCACGTAGCGATCCCGCCGACTGCCTTGAACACGATCAGCAGCGGGGCCAGGACGGCCACCGCCACCACGGCGAACAGCACGCGCGCAGCCACCGAGATGCCCTGGAACGCAGGCAGCAGGATGGTCCGCCACAGCCACAACCCGGCCGTACCAACCGCACGCAGTCCCACCATGAAGCCGTCCAGGGCTGGCTTGATGCCGTTGTGCCACGCCCACAGGGCCGCGGTCTGGATGCCCTGCCAGGTGGCCATCACCCCAGCGCGGAAGGTCTCCGAGCGCTGCCAGGCGATGTACACCGCGGTCGCCAACGCCACCAGGGCGATGACGACGAGCGTGATCGGGTTGAGCGCCATCACCGCGTTCAGCGCGGCCTGAGCCGCAGTGAAGCCGCCAGTGACCGCGGTGCCGATGAGGATCGCCGCGCGGTAGACGCTGAACGTCGCGGTGACGATGCCGGTCGCGATGGCCTGGGCGTTGAGCGCGAGCGTCAACCCCCCGACCAGCACGATCGCCGGCAGCAGCCACACGCCCCACTCCCGCAACCACCCCACCGTCGCCTTGCCGCCGGCGATCAGGCCCAGCAGCACGCCGCCCATGGTGCGCAGCGGCGGCAGCAGGTAGGTGTTCGCGGCACGCCCAGCAGCCACGATGACCGGCAGCACCTGCCCGCCGAGCAGGTTGACGAAGCCCTGCTCAAGGCTGCGCTTGAAGACCTCGATCTCGTGCGACGGACCGCTGTGCAGGGTCTTGCCGAGCTTCTCCGCCGAGCCGGCCACGTCCTGGAAGCCGCGCCGGGCCTTGCCCGGGTCGAGCTTGAATAGTGCCGCGCCCAGGTCTTCGGCCTGGGTACCGAACAGTCCAACCGCTGCGGCCTCGCGCTTGACCGGGTCCTTGATCGCACGCAGCTTGTCCAGGACCGTCTGGAGACCAGCCGTCGCACCCTTGCCGCCCTTGGCGATCTGGAGCGACATCTGCTCGGCATTGAGGCCGAGCGCCTTGTACGCGTCCTGCGACCCCTGCGACATGTCAACCGCACGGATGCTGAACTCCTTGAAGGCGTCCGCGATGATGTCCGTGTCGCGCGCGCCACCCTGGAGCCCCTGCTGGAAGAGGCCAAGCGCCATCTTCGAGTCGATGCCCAGCTTCCGGAGCTGGACCGGGTACTCCTGGAAGGTCTCTAGCAGGTCCTCGGCGTTGGGGCCGAGTTTCTGCATGCCGACGGTGATGACGTCCAGCGCGCTCGACGCGTCCGGCGCCAGCTTGTTCTTGAGGAGCGCGGAGACGGCCTGCGTCTGCATCGACATGTCCGTGCCGAACGTGTTGGCCACGTCGGCCATCTGCGCGCTGATGGACTTGAGCTGCTTGTTCGTCGCGTCCGGCGGCACCAGGCCCGCGTTGACGACAGCGCGGATGGTGTCGGCGCCCTGCTGGATGTCCTCGGTGATGCCCTTCGAGTACAACTCCCCGGCGATCCGCCCGTACCGGCTGGCGTCCTTGCCCGTCGCGCCCAACTGGGCCTGCAACTTGGAGGTGACGTTGGCCTGGTCGATGGCCTTCGACAGCCCGGCCACCAGCAGCGCGCCGGCAGCGACGCCGGCAGCCGCCGCACCGATCTTGAGTTTGTCCCGCAGCCCCCCGCCGGCCGCCTCACCGGCATCCGCACCCGCGTCCCCGGCAGGGCCGATGAGCTGCCGACGCAGCTCATCCCCGATGCCACGTACGGACGGGATGATCTGGAGAGTGGCGTAGCCGACGGAGGGCATGGGACCTCCTTGCGCTCGCTATGCAGTTGTCAGGTGATCTGCCCGGCGGCGATGGCCTGCCGGCGCTCGGCAGCCCGCTTCAACGCGGCCTGCCGCTTCGCCCGTCGCTCAGGCGAGTTCTTGTCCTGCCGCTTCCGGCCAGTGCCCGGCCGCTCCAGCGGAACCGGCGGCTTCGACTGCTGCGAGCTCTTCAGGCCTTCGTTGGCCCGCTGCCAGTTGGCCACCAGCAGCGCGTCCACGGTCAGCGCCTGGAGGTGCTCCTGGAGCCCCCACACGCCGTCCGTATCGCCCGTCGCAAGCCGGGTACGGGCGGCCGGCGGGAGCTGGCGCACCAGAACACCCAGCTCCCGCCACGTCAGTCGCGGCCGGCCGCCCGGGTCCCGCGCGAACAGATCGGAGAGCCGGACGTTGTAGTGCTCGCGGAGGTCGGCCTCTACGGCCTCGCCGTGCTCCCTCAGGAGTCGGACGAGGCCCCCGATTCCCCCAGGCCACAGTGGGCCTTGTACGCATCGAACAGTGCCTTCATCTTGTACTGCGGCATCCCGACCTTCTTGAAGTCGGGCCACTGCTCTGGCCCGAGGGCGATGCGCAGAACGGTCAGGACTGTGCCGGCGTCGCCGGCGTCCGCATCCTCCGCCAACTTCCACACGTCGAGTTCCTCGGCGTGCCGCATCTCCCAGCGCCGACCGCCCCAGTGCACCCGAAACGGGGTGAGGTCGGCCTCGGCCTGGACGGCGTCGAGATTGAAGTGGAACGGCTGGTCATCGGCAGTGCGCTTGGTCGCGGTTCGGGTGGTCATCGCTACTCGCTCTCTCTGCTCTTGAGCACCTGGACGGAGTCGGCCAGGAGGGTCAGGCGGACCGTGCTCGGCCCGCCGCCGGACAGGTGGATCTCCATGGGCTCGTCGGCCACGAGCCAGGGGAACGGCCGGCCATCGACCAGGACGACGCCGCGCGGCTGCACGACGATCTCCCGGGCCAGGCGCGGCTGCGGCGGCTCGTCGTCGGCCGGTGGGCCGGCGGTGTCCTGGGTGAGGGCGGCCACGATGCGGCTGCGTAGGTGGCGCGGCAGGTCGTCGTCGGCGCCGATGAGGCCGAGTTGGATGGCCTTGGCGCGGACCTGGGCGTCGGTGACCTCCAGCATGAGCACCGCCTCTCGTCACGGTTCGGGAGGGTGGTACCGGGGCGCGGCCGAACCGCGACGAACACCCGCGCCCCGGCGCTCAAGGGTCAGGTGACGGTGACGGCGCAGGTGTCCGTCTGCCCCTGGTAGGTCGCGGTCACCGTGGCGGAGCCCGGGTCCACGCCGGTCACGAAGCCGGCCGACACCGTGGCCTTGGCCGGCGCCGACGACGACCACGACGCCTCCGCCGTCACGTCCGCCGTGGTCGCGTCCGAGTACGTCGCGGTCGCCACGAGCGAACCGATCGCCCCGTCCGCCACCGACAGCGTCGCCGGGATACTCAGCGACTCCAGGACCGGAGTCGTCTGCCTCTCGAACAGGTACCCGTCGGCCGTCGGGAAGATCGTGCACGCGAACGTCGCGGCTTCCAGGTCCGTCTCGTTCTCCCCGTGGTCGCCGTCCAGGGCAACCTCGGCGTACAGCGAGGTAACCAGCCTCCGAACCTTGGAGCCCTCGCGGGTCTCAAACGCCACCTTCACCCGGGCCGGGCGCGGCACCTTGATCCGCGTCGCGGTACTCCCCGGCCACAGCAAGCTGAAGGTCGTCGCGTTGTCCTCCAGCGCCGTGAACGATTTCGTCAGCTTGAAGTGCTGGCGCGACGTCCTGACCAGGATGCCGCCCCACGCGAACTTGTCATCCGTGTCCTCGTCACGGGACTCGGGGAATCCCTCGTCGCCGTCGAGCAGGCCGACGAGCGACCAGTCCACACCGAACGGAGTCTCCGCATCGGCGGGCAGCGCGGCAGTCAGGTTTGTGGAGATGTAGACGTCAGCGTCGGTCCAGAGATTCGCGCGTGTAGGGTCGCCGGCCACGGCGCCCTCCTCTCGGTTCAGGGTGAGTAGGCGTCGCGGTTCAGCAGTCGTGCAGGTCAGACCAGTTGTGGCCGGACGTTGGCGAGCACCGTCAGCGTGCTCAGGTCGATGCCGCTCACGTCATCGACAGCAGGAAGCGGACCGGTCGCCGGGCGGCAGCCACGGATCACGGGCCCGGAGTGGACCAGCAGCACGCCCTGGCAGAGCATCGCCAGATCGTGCGCCTGGTCGGCATCGGCATGCCACACGGTCACGCGAAGCGTGCACCGCGCGTTGGCCATGCTGGAGTGGGGGGCGTCGGTGTCCTTGCGGACCATGACGTACGGCAGGTCCGGCGTCTCCGGCGACCGGTCACCCGGCACCCGCGTACCCACCGCCACGCCCACCACGTACGGCTCCGACCGGCCGGCCAGCGCCGCCCGCAGCACGCCGGCCCCGGCAGACTGCACATCCGGGAAGACGGTCAACGGCTTGGTCATCGCTGCCACGCCTTCACTTCGAGACCGGCCCGGCCAGCCGCCCTAGTGAGCAGCCCATCACGCGCCTGCCAGGCCATCGCCCGCACGTCCTCAACCGCAACCGTCGCACCACCACGGTCCGTCGTGTAGCTGCGTACGGTCACGGTCGCGCGCGGCTCAGCAGCCCGGATCTCCGTGGCAACAGCGGCGGCGTACCCGTCAATCGCCTCACGCACAGCCGGCCCACGCAGGTAGGCGCGGATGCCCTGGTAGTCCAGAGTCAGGCTCTCCAGCAGCACGGCGGCCCCCTATCCGGTAGCGCGGCTCATGGTGAACTCGACATGGTGGACGGCGCCGGTGATGGGGTCAGGCCAGCGGGCCACCTCGCCCTGGACCTCCAGCGTCATGCCGTCCCACTCGATCCGGTCGGCCGCCCGCACATCCGGCGCCGTGCCGGGCGCGGACTGCACCCGCCACCCGGTGACCACCGCCGTACGCGTCGGGTCCTCCGACTCGACCTGGGTGGCCGGCTGGACGTTGAGCTGGCCAATGGCGAGCCGCGTCGCGACCGACCAGTCCGGCACGGCGTTGCCACCCCGGTCGATGCGCACGCCCGCGCGCACACGCGTCACCGTGTCGAAGAAGAACATGGTCACGCGTCCCCGCTCGTGCGGACCTTGTGCCGGGCGACCGCCCTGGCCCACTGGTCGGTCACGCCGATCGCCGCCTGCGCGCCGAAGGTGACGGACTGCCCGCCGACGGTCTTCGACTGGATGCCCGGCAGCACCGTGTAGATCGTGCGCGCCTGGTCGAGGACGACCTCCTGGATGTCCTCCGGCGTCACGGCCCAGCCGTGGTCGTACACCCCCCGTACGCACCGCAGCCGATCCGGCCATCCGCAGCCCAGCCGCCGCAGCACACCCGACTCCGACCACGAGTAGTCCGTACCGTCCACCAGGGCGACGTCGTCCAGGCGGACGCTGCTCACCGCGATCGTCGGCCAGACCGGCAGCAGCAGCGACCGCCGGCCGCCGCCGTCCAGCGTCACCGTGTCGCCGGCGACCAGAGTGACCCGGTGGCCCACCGCCCCACGGAACCGCCGGCTCGCGGCCGTCAACGCAGCCAGCAACCGTAGGTCATCGGCCGGCACGCCCAGCCACACGGCGAGTTCGGCCGGGTCAGCAAGGTAGTCGTCAGCCGCCACCACCCGCACCGCCCTTGCCCCGCGGCGCACGCCCCTTGTTCGCCGCCGACCGGGCCTTGTTCGGCGCGGCGTCCGCGGCCTTCGCCCCGTCCGCCTCGCCGGCGCCGTCGTTGTCGGCCGGCAGCGACACGGCCTCGGTACGGCGCGCCTCCACCAAGTCGGCATCGGTCAGCCCCCGCGCGTCGGCATCGCTCGCGTTCAGCTTCAGCGTCGTCTCGGCGCCGCCCGCCGACCGGACCTTGTACTTACGTAGTGGGCCGCCCACGACGGCCACCTCCAATCGTTCGTCCACCGGCACGGACGTGGAGGGCGGGCCGCACGCCGCGTGCTCGGCGCCGCACGGACACCGCCCTCCCGCCGACCGGCGCGTGAACAGCATCAGGACGCGATGACGCCGGCCGCGCGCAGCTTGGCGAGCAGGCCGTTGATCGCACTGCGGGCCGCCGTCAGGTCGGTGACGACCTTGTCGAACTCGGCCTTCGTCGGGTTCGCGCCGGCCGCCGCCGTCGTGGTGACCGCCGGCATGTCGGTCTGGGCCGCAGCCTGCCGGCCCTCGCGGGCAGCGCCCGCGCCCGGGTTCAGGTACGCCATGGTGTGGCCTCCGATCAGGGGGTCAGGTCGATTTCAACGAAGGCGTTCGGCTGGACCACGCCGAACGCCGCGCGCATCTCGGCGAGGATCGCGACCAGGTTGCGGACGAAGAAGTCCAGGTGGCTGTCGGTCATCTGGATGGTCGCCTGCTCGCGGTCCCACAGGATGGCCTTGCGGAAGTCCCCGACATAGCCCACGCCGGCAGGGACGGCCTCGGTCTCGATGACCGGCACGCCCCACAGGGTGCCGGCACCACCGGAGCCAGCCGGCCCGCCGAAGTAGTACCTCGCCTCGTTGTCCTGGAGGATGTCGAGCGTCTCCAGGTCGGCGGGGTTGAGCAGGTAGGCGTTGGCCATGCTGCGCCCGACGAGGCGGACCTTCGTCTTCGCCTTCCGCGTGGTGGTGAGCAAGTTGGTGTCGTACGTCTGCGCCTGCACGCCGGACACGTTCGCGAGGCCCTCGAAGTTCTCGCCCGTACCGTCGCCCTGGACCATCTGGTCTTCGAGCTCCTCCTCCAGGCCGTACCGGAGGAAGGCGTCGATCAAGGTGCGGATTTGCGCGGCGTCGCTGAGCGCCCTCTTCGTGACGGGCATCCAATGCGCGATCGTCTTGACCGCCGTGTTGACCTTCGCCAGGGCCAGGCCAGACTCCGGCTTGTACCCACCGCCCGTCGCGTTGACCAGCGGGCCGGCGCTGCCGGGCGCGGTCGGCGCCGCCGACGACGTGGCCTCAGCGACCGGCGCCGCGTTGTTGGTGGTGCCGGTGAAGCGCACGTACTCCACGGTGTCCGACGTGGTCGTCCCATTGGTGACCACGTCCCGGATACGCAGCGGGCGCTGGAAGGCGTCCAGGCCGACCTGGAGACCGCGCTCGTCCGGCTGCACGAAGACGCCGGCGGAGGTGTCGCTACCACCGGTGACCAGCGACTTCACGCCGAACATCTCCGACTGCACGCGCTGGTTCTTCGCGAACTGGCCGGACTTGGCGGCGGCCATCAGTCCCTTGTACTCGGCCGACTCCACGAACTGCTGGCCGATGCTCTTCTTCCGGTCCGGCAGTTGGAAGCCGGACGCGGTCCGGCGGCTTCCGTCGTCGTCAGTCTTGGCGTTCAGGGCGATGTCGTCGCCCAGGTCGGCGAGCGTCTTCCTGAGTTCGTCGTTGCCCTTGCGCTTCTCGATCTCGGCCTTCGCCTCGGTGGCCTTGGCCATGTGCTCGCGGAGCTGGCCGGCCTCCTCCGGGGTGAAGTCGCGGTCCTCGTCCTCGGCCTTCTTCGCGAGCGCGCGCGCTTCAGTGAGTGCGTGCTTCATCTGGCCGGTCAGGTCTTCCACCGTCAGGGTGGCCATCTGGCCCCTCCTCATTCCGTGAGCGTGGCCTCCAGCTCCAGGAGCTGGAGGGCGTGGCGCAGACGGAGCGAGTCGGTTCCGGCCTTGGCGGCGCCCTGGTCGGGCGCTTCGCGGGGGTCCGGCGTGGTCTCGTCCTCAGTGCTGCTGTCGGTTGTCTGGTCGTCGGCTGGGGTGTCCTGGGCGGGCGGCGTGTCCGGCTGGGCGGAGGGCTGGTCGCCGTCGGCCGCCGGACCCGGCTGGCCGGGCACCTCGGTGTCACTGGTCTTGCCGGCTGTGGCGCCGGCCTTCTCCGGCGTGGCGCTGGTCAGCACCTCGCCGATCGCCTCGTACGCGCTGGTCAGCGCCTCGAAGTTCTTCTGGGAGAGGACGCGGCCGGCCTTCGCGCCGCGCGCCAGGGTGGCCGCCTTCGCGGCCAGGAGCTGCGTCTCCTGGTTCGCACCCACCAGCGTCGGCCCCACCTCGTAGAGCTTCACCTTCCGCAACTCGTAGTAGCTGGTGGGGTTGCCCTGCTCGTCCTCACCCTCGACCCAGGCGCCTTCGACCACGTCGTAGGCGAACGAGAACTGGGTGACCCTGCGCCCCTTGATCAACCGGTACACCTGCGCGGCGGTCGGGTTCGTGTCCAGATCCTCGATCTGGGAGCGCACCAGCAAGCCGGCCCCGACCTGTTGAGCTTCCTTGACGATGCCGATGTGGGAGAACGGGTCGCCCCAGTCGTGAGACCAGATCGTGGGAATGGGGTCACCTCGTGACGCCCATTCAGCGAGCGTGTCCGTGAACGCGCCCTGGACCATCTTGTCCCCGGCGGAGTCGACGTTCCCGAACACGGATACGAGGGCGATGAACTCGCCCTCGGCCAGGCCGTCGGCCGGCCCTGCGGCCTTCACCTTGGCCGGGCAGTCCTTGGTCTGCACCGCTGTCCTCCTCTTCTCCAGGTCGGTCAGCGGCGGAGCGTCGTACCACTGCCGGATTGCGTCCTCGGTGCCCTCCGGCCGGCCATCGGCCGAGGCGCGGGCCAGGCAGGTCTCCATGCCGGGGTCCAGTACGACCACGGCGGCGCCGGCTTCCTCGTAGCGCGCGAGCTGCCCCGGCCATGGATTGGTGTGGATCAGCCACGCGTCCGCGTCCACCCCGCGCAGCACCCGGCCGATCGCCGACTTCCGCGCGGCGAACGCCACCTCGCGCACGGCCGGCGGCGCGGCGTGCGGCGAGGTCGAGCCGAGAGCCTGGGCGAGCTGGTCGAAGTCGATGACCACATCACCGGCCGTACGCTGCGCCGCGATCCAGGTGCTCTTCCCTGCGCACGGGGGGCCGACGACCACAGTGATCGCCACCGGTCACCCCCTGTCGTAGTCGAGCCTGCACTTGCAGTTCGCCTTCTCGGACAGCTTCACCTGGCCATCACCAGGCCAGCGGGCCCCGTTGGAGAACACGTCGTCGAGCGAGACGATCTCGCCGTTCTGCGCCCGATGCGTCGGCCGGGGGGCCGGGCCGCCGGTTCGCCAGACCTTCCGTACTAGCCCGGACGCGCCGGCCGCATCATGCCCGCCGAACGACCGCAGCTCAGTGGCCGCCGTCAACGCCCGGCCGGCCGCCGCGACCACCAGGCCCGTGCCGGCCGCGCGCAGCGTGTCCTGCCAGCTCTCACCCGGCTCCGCCTCCACCTCGGCGATCGCCTCGCTCGCGGCCTCTTCCTGCTGCGCCGCATGCGTCGCCGCGGCAGCCAGCACCCACGCGAGCATCGCGTCCGGCGTCCACCCCTTCGCCTCGGGGTTCCAACGGTCCAGGGTCTCCCACGCGCCGACCTGCGCCAGCCGGTACCCGTGGTCGGCGAGCAGCGCTTCGAGCTGCGCCAACCGATCGTCACGGCCGACGGCCCACATCTCCACCAGCGCCGGCACCCCGCCGGCCTTCGCGCCGGCCTGCGCCAGCAGCCGGTCCGTCTGGCGCTCAGTCCACCGCGACAGCGACGTCTCCAGCGCGTCCCGCTGCGAGCCGAAGTCCCCCAGGTCGGCCGGCCTGGCTGCCGATTTCGCCAGCACCAGGCCACCCGCTTTTGGGGCCGCGCCCCCGGCCGAGTCCGGCGCCGTATCCCGAGGACTGGCCAGGCCGCCCTCGGTCACGTTCATCGGCACGATCAACGTGTCGCCGCCATCTACGGCCGGCAGGTTGTTCCTGGCCCGGGTCTCGTTGACCGTCATCCACGGCCGCCCGGTCGCCGTGCTCGCCGCCGCGGCCTGCTCCTCGAAGGAGCCGCGCAGCTTGGACGCGATGTTGAACTCCGCGTACACGTCCTGGTTGTCCGGCAGGTCAGGCAGGATCTGCGCGCTGATCTCCTGCTCCAGCATCACCAACCACGGACCCAGCGTGTCCTGGTACAGATGGGAGTGCTGCTCGCGAATGTTGCTGTAGGTGGCATGATCCAGAATTCCAATCAACGGCGGCGGGATGAAGTACGCCGCCGACACTTCCTCCCTGGTCAGCTTCCTGGCTTCGATATACCTCGCCTGCTCCGGAGTGAAGCCGACCGGCGAGTACCGCATCCCATCCTCAAGGATCGGCGTGCCGCCCTCGGCACCGCCGCCCTGGGAGAACGTCTGCCACATCTCTCTGAACCTGCGGCGCTCGGCCGGGCTCCACTCCGGGGCGTCCATCGGCCGCTCCAGGACACCCGTCAGCCGGGCCCCGCCGCGCCACATCGCCGACCGCTGCTTCGCCGCCTCGCTCGACTCCAGCAACAGATCGCGCAACGACTCGATCGGCGACGACCCGTGGGTCAGCGCATCCGGCCGATAGCCGTGGATGTGCACCACCTCATCCGGCGCGAAGTCCCGGCCGCCCGCCGTCTCGTAGTGATCCGGCGCGACCCAGGTCCCGCCGTACGGGCGGATCAGTGTCGGCGGCACCGGCAGGATGCGCAGCCGGCCGTCGAGCTTGAGCTTGATCCCGTACGCGTCGTCGTACAGCGCGACGTCGGACACCAGGCGCTCGATCCACCGGTACTGCGTCAACCCCGGGAGCGGCGCCGCCAGGAGCTGGGCCAGAGGGTGATCGGTCAGCCGCTCCCGGTCGGTGTCCGACAGCCGCCGGAACGTATGGATTCCGAGCTGCGCCACATTGCGGGCGATGAAGCCCACCACCGTCCGGACCTGCGGCTGCGTGCGCCAGATGGTCTCGTACTCCCACGGAGCCGCCGGCAACGGCGCCGCCGCGTACCCCGGCAGCACCCCGGCGCCCGTCACCGCGAGCCGGCCGGAGGAGACGACGAACGCCACGATCAGCCACCCCCGCTCGCGAGCACCTGCGTGAACTCCACGCGCGCCCGCTCGATGACGACCTCGCCATCCACAGGCTGTGGTTCGCGGCCGGCCTCCAGTAGCTCCGCATCACGCAGGACCAGCAGCGGGCCCCGCTGCGCCCACAGCACGCCGCGGAACGCGCGCTCGGCCAGGTTCACCACGACCCGCTTCCGGACCGCCGTACGACGCCACGCGAACACGGCCACCTCCCGCTCCGGCCGCTACACGACCATGATCTCGTCCTCGTCCGCGTACCTGCTCTTGCGCCTCGGCGGGCGGGCGACGACTTCCGCCATCGCCGTGGCCAGGGCCGACACCCCGTCGATCTTGTCGCCGCTCGACGCCTTGTCTGGCTTGACGTTGCCCGCCGGGTCCATCGCCACCGCGAGGTTGTCCACGCACCAGCGGACCACCGGGTGCCCGCCATGCCGCAGCGCCGGCGCCTCCGGGCTGCCCTGGAGCACGAGCCTCTGGATCTCCTTCAAGACCGGGCTCATGGTCGCGAACCCTTGCCGAACCTTGACCATCGGGGCCCGCTCGGACACCAGGTCGTTCGTCAACTGGGAGGCGTTCCACGGGTCGTAGCCGAGGCTCCTCACCTTGAACAGGTCCCGGTCCCGGCGGATCTGTTCGCGTATCCAGTCGTAGTCGGCCACGTTGCCCGGCGTCGCGACCAGGTAGCCCTCCCGGACCCAGCGCGACGCCGCGCCGGCCGTCCGCTTGTCCAGCGCCCGAAGGTTGTCCTCCGGCGTCCAGAACCGCCACACGGCATCGAGCGTGCCGGTGGCATCGTCGGGGAACAGCCAGCACAGCGCACACAGGTCGCTCGTGCTGGCCAGGTCCAGGCCGCCGTACGCGTCGCGGCCGGCGAGCTGCTGCTCATCCACCATGCCCGCGTTCGCGTCCCAGTCCTCCAGCCGGATGAACCTGGTGGACTGCTTCGTCCTGATCCCCAGGTGAAGCCGGAGGAACTTGGCCAAGTCGGCCGGGCTTTGCTGCGCCTCCGCCGACGCGCCCCGCAGGTACGCCGCGGAGGGCGACACCCCGTACCCAGGGTTCGCCTTCCGCCACGTCGCCTCGGCATGCGGGTCGTCGTCGTCATCCGCACCCCACACCACGCCGTACGTGTCCGGGTCGTGCAGGGACCCACGAGCGAGCTGCTCCACGTACTGCCGGCGCCGGTCGTAGATCGACTCCTGCTTGCCCTCGTCGGCCGTCGTGATGATGACGACCAGCGGCTGCCGGCGTGAGCCGGTACCGGTCTCGATCGTCTCCACCAGGTCAGGCGACTTGTGGACGTGCAGCTCATCGATGATCCCGCCGTGCACGTTCGCGCCGTGCAGCGCCTCCGCCACCGACGAGACGACCGTGAAGTACGAGCCGCTGGCCGGGTGGGTGATCTTCTTGGTGAACGCCTTGACGTTGCCCTTCAACGCGGGCGCCCGCTCCGCGATCGTCTTGATCGGATCGAACGTGTAGCGCGCCTGCTTCTCGCTGGTCGCCGCCGCGTACACCTGGGCGCCCGGCTCACCATCCGCCGCCATCAGGTACACCGCGATGCCGCCCGACAACGTCGTCTTCCCGTTCCTCCTGGGGACGTCAACGTACAACTTGCGGACGATCCGCACGTACCCCTCGGCCTCGTCATCCCACCGCACCCAACCGAAGACGGGAGCCAGGATGTACGCCACCTGCCACGGGTCCGGGTCCAGCGGCCGGCCCGCCCACTTGCCCTGGGTGTGCCGCAGCAGATGGAAGCTGCGCAGCAGGCGGTCCACGCGGTCTGGGTCGAACACCGCGCCCGGCGCCTCACCCGGACTCGGGGTCTGCACCTTCGGCGGGCAGTCCGGCAGCGGGATGCCGCGCGACTCCAGGTACCAGACGATCTCCGGCGCGATGCCCAGGGCGGCCGGCTCAGCCGGAGCCGGCGTACGGGTTCGCCTCGTCGTCATCGTCGTCGCCCCCGCTTCGAGCCAGAGCCTGCTCAGTCGAGGGGGTCAGCCCGAAGTGGCTGGCCCACGACCGCAGCTCCCGGCCGGCGTTGCGCGCGATCGCGACCGCGGGGTGCGCCAGGGTGCCCTGCTTCGCCTCGATGGTCAGTCCCTCGCGCTGCACCGTCTCCGTCGCCGACCGGAACACGGCCCACGCCTCGCAGTACGCGGCCAGCGCCGCCCGATCCGACTCCTTCACCAGGTCCAGCCGGGACAGCTCCGGCAGCACCCGATCCCACTCCGCCCGCGCCTCCTCGCTCAACCACTCCGGCGCGACCGGCGGGACCCGCTTGAAGGCCGGCCCAGGGTTGACCGGCCGGCCTCCGCTGTCTCTCCCGGGGGATCGGCCACTGATCAACTTGAGCGCCGCCGGCGCCGCCGCCTTCGCCACCCTCCGTCACCCCCTCCGTCAGTCGCCAGCCACCCGTCGACACCCCACCCCGGCCCCCTCACCAGCACCCCACCAGGCCACAGCCCCCTGACCTGCGACGATGCCCCAGGAGACCCCCTATCGGCGAGGTGAGCGTGCGCGATCCCAGGCAACCGCGGCGGGTCCCCTGGCGATCATGGTCGTGATGACGACACCCCTACCCCTACGGAGGGTGACGACGGGCCGTGGTTGGGCCGCGTCGGCTGCTCTGCCCCGGGTGCGGAGGGGGTGGTTCCGCTGGTGGTCAGGTGGGTGCCGGCGGCCTGGAGGAGGCTGCCCAGGGCGTGTCGGACGTCGGTCTCGGTGACCTGTCCGGAGTCGTTGGCGAGGGTGAGCTCGCCCAGGGTGCAGGTGGTGGGGGTCCGTCGGTGCAGTGGATGGCGACCTGGACGGGCATGGTCAGCTCGGTCACGGGGTCACCTCGGAGGTGTCTGTGGGGAGGGTGGTGATGCGGAGGAGCTCGCCGGTCGCGGTGGTCCGCACGACCAGGTCGCCCTCGCCCAGCAGTTGGTGTCCGGCTTCGAGAACGAGTTCGTGGGCGGTCTCGTGGGGTACTCCGCCCTGGGTGAGTTCGCGGTAGTAGCTGCTGAGGGCTTGCGCGGTGGTCATCTCGGGCACGTTGGTCACCTCCTGGCTCGTCGTCGGGCGTTGCCCCTGGCGGCTTCGGCCTTGCTCTTGACCTCGTCGCACGTGACGCAGAGCAGCCCCAGGTTGTCGAGGGAAGTGACGGAGCCGCCTTCGCTGATGGGCGTGATGTGGTCGAGGACGTGCCCTGGTTGGTCGGGGTCGTCGGGGGGTTCGGCCCCGCAGGCGTAGCAGCAGCCGTTGTCCCTGCGTGTGGCCCTGCCCTTGAGCTTGCGCCAGGTCCCTGAGCTGATGCCGTACCTGCTGGCCTTGTCGTCGCGTCCTGCCCAGGGGATGGGCTGGTGTGCGTCGCATCGGCCGCGCGTGGTGGCTAGGTCGTGGCACTCGGGGTCGGTGCAGCGTGTGGGAGGTGCGGTGGGCATGGGCTGCACCTCCTCGGATCAGGATCGCCAAGTGTCCTGGTAGTCGGGGTGGTCGACGTGCGGGAGAGCGAGGAGGCGCAGGGTCTCGCACCATCCGCCCTGGTCGCTGTACTCGGCCGACCAGCCGCACTCGCGGCATCCGTATCCCTCGTCGGCGCCTGACTCAGAGTTGTCGTAGCTGGTCACCTGGTGGATGTCTAGGATGCGCCGCTTAGCATCGACCTCGGCGAGGACGCGCGCTGGGTCGTGTCGGGCGATGTACTCGGTGGTAGCGCGGAGTTGCCTGCCGCTGAGTGCGAATCCGTCGCACACGGTGATCCCATCGACCGCCAAGACCTCGTCGGCCTCAGCGTTCACGTGCCATGGGCCAGGGCTTGCCGCCCTAGCTGCTGCTTCGTCCTCGTCCAGACGTGTGCGCAGGAACGTCGCGAGATCGTTCACGGTCTACCCCCTGGGTCGCGGTTGGGGTGGTTGGGGCCGCCCGGGTGCCCGGCCTGGGCGGCCCCTTCTCCTCCACCAGCCCCACGGTGGTCTGCGGGCGCCCCTGGGGGCGCGTGTGCGGGCATGCGAACGGCCCCCTGGCAGCGAGGCGAGGGGGCCGTTGCGGTGGCTTCTGTGTCCGGGCACGCCGGACTTGCGGCCCATGATGGGCTATGTGATCGCTTGGGTCAAGCTCAGCCGAGGACGGCCTTCTTGAGCTTGTCCGCTTCGGGGCCGCTGTCGGTGGCGGGGATGGTCCAAGTGTGGGTCTTCTGCTCACCGTCGGTGTAGACGAGCTGGCCGCCCTTGGCCTGGGCGGGGGTGAGGTCGAAGGCGACGCTGCGCCACTGGTAGGCGCCCGGCTGCACGGGGCCGCTGTTGGTGTAGCCGGCCGGGGTGACGGAGGTGGCCTCCCCGTCGAGGGTCGTGACGGACTGTCCGTCGGGTGCGGTCCACGTCCAGCCGCCGGAGTCGGCCGGCGCGGTCTCGTCGGCGGCGACCGCGGTGACGGAGCGCGCCTTGTAGGCGATCACGGCGTACCGGCCGTTGGCCGGCTTGAGCATGCCCTGACTGGCGGTGGGGGTGTAGGTGACGGCGGTGGGGGTGATCTCCAGGCTACCGGTGCCGCCGGCGCCGATGGTGGGCGCGGCCTTGCCGAGGGGCAGGCCCTTGCCCTTGCTGGTGTCGGCCGACGGGTCGGCGGGGGCGCTGGTCCCGGGTTCCGTGTGCGGGGCGCCCTTGTCGCCGCTGCCGCCGCTGTCGTCGGAGCAGGCGGTGAGCGGGAGGAGGGCGAGGAGTGCGGCGGTGGTGATGGCGGTGCGGTAGCGCATGCGTGTCCCCTGGGCGGTCGCGTCGGGCGTGGCGTGTGGGGGGATCGGCAGCGTAGCGGCTGGTGCGACCTCTTCGTCTGCGAACCGTCACATGTGCCGCAGCCACACCCACTACAGCTGAGAAGCCATCTGTGGCTTCCACGGCTGAGAGGTGGATCATGGCGGCACGGAGATTCGACAGGGTTCGGGTAGCGCGGCTGCTGGGCCTGTTGGTGGACTTGGCGGACCTGTTGGAGGCGTTGTCGGGCGGGCTGTAGATGCCGGTGCCCCCGCCCGGGGGACATCGGGGCGGGGGCACTGTCGACGGTACGGCGGGGGTCTGACAACGGGTGGCCCCGCCTGCGACGGGGTGCGCGGGCGGGGCCTGCCGGGCGCGACCCGGCGCGTGCTGCCAGTGTGGCAGCGTCAGTCGGTCTCGCGGCGGATGACGACCACGGTGGCGTCGTCGCGGTAGACCTCCCCGTCCTCCTCTCCGTCCTCGGCTGCGGTGACGAGCGCGTCGGCGAGAGCCTGCGGGTCGTCGGCGTGCTGCCGGCACAGGGCCTCGGCGACCTCCGGGGGCACCTGGTCGGAGACGCCGTCGGAGACGAGCAGCACGAGGCGTTCGCCCTCGGGGATCTCAGCTTGCCGGCAGGTCATTTCGGTGGCCTGCCCTAGGCCGAGCCGCGTCCAGTTGTCGTGGTCCTCGGCGGCCAGTTCGACGGCTGCACCACCGTTGATCCGGAGCCATTGGCCCATGGTCTGGTCGGTGGAGTAGAGCTTGAGTCGATGGCCGTTCCAGCCGTAGGCCCTGCAGTCCCCCACCCAATGGATGGTCGTGGGCAGGTCCGGCTCCACCGAGGCGTAGATCGCGGACAGGTGCGGTGGCTGGTCGTAGGCGTCGCACATCCGGCCGGCGGTGATCAGGCCGACGAGGCCGCCCATGACCATGCCCGTGAGGGCGATCACGGGCGGTGCGTGCTGGGCGAGATCTACGGTCTCCGGGCGGTGGCCGGCGCCGTCCACGACTGCTGCGGTGACGCGTTCACCGCGGCGGTGGATGTGGTGGCCGTCTGCGGAGGGGGGCTTCGTGCCTGCCCGGGTGGCGTGTCCGGTGATGATCAAGGGTTGTCCTTCCGTCGAGCTGAGTTCGGGCGGGTGGCTAGCTTGCCGTCAATGAATGGCCGCAGTCCGGCTTGGTCCACCAGCCGCACTCCTCGCAGTACTCCATGGGGGCCGCCTCCTACAGCTCGTTCGGTTCGAGGGCGAAGAAGAGCGTGTTGGCGTCGACCAGGCGAGGGTCGCGGGCAGCCAGGTCGCGCCTGATGCCCTCGTAGACCTCGGCTCGCGAGGCACCCAGACGCTGGTCGTAGACGCCGTCGTTGGTGTAGATGCCGAGGCCCTGTGCTGTGGTGAACTGCAGGGTGATGATCCAGTGGTAGGTGCCCATGGGGCTCTCTTCTCTGTTGTAGTCCGGAAGTTGTTGCAGGCCGCCTGGGCGTCTACTTGCCGAGGGACGCGATGACGCGTGCGACCGCCTCGAAGGCGTCGAGGGCGTGGGGGTCGAACTGCCCGCGGCTGCGTTGGATGTCCCTGGCGAGCTGGTCGTAGAGGTGCGTGGCGTCGCGGTGCCGGCCGGCGGCGTGGGCGCTGGCGGCGGCAGCCATCCGGGCCTCAATGTCGGCGTCGCTGAGGCCCTGGTTCGTGTTCATGGCGTCTCCTGGCGGTGTAGTTGGGTGTGTAGTTCCGTGTAGCTGGCGTGTAGTTGTTGCAGGTCAGGGCGCATGTAGTTGGTGCGCTACATGGCCTGAGCGGGGGCCTGGGGCTCCTTCTCGGGGAGGGGCTGTCCGGGGCTCTGGAGGTCGGCGAGGTGGACCCCGGGGGACACCGCTCCGGCGGCCCTGAGAGAGCCCCGTACGGGCACCTCGTGGGAGGTGCATAGGGCGCGGGTTTGGGCCATCCCCCAGCCGGCCGGAGCGCCCTTCTCGCGGAGGTGTGCGGTGAGGGTGCGGAGGTGCGCTCCGGGGTGGGGGCCGGCGGCCTGTCGGATGTGGTCGTGGAGGGTCTCGCGGGAGGGTGGCCACGGGGCCGGTGCGGGGGGCTCCTCGGTGGCGTCGTCGGGGGTGTCCGCGGCGGCCTTCGATCGGGTGTTGGTGGCCTTTCGGCGGAGGGTCTTCGCTGCCGCCCGTGCGGGCCCCTTCTTCCCCTTCGCCTTGGCGTTGCCGACGGTCTTCTCCGGGGGCTGGACGACGAGCGCGGCGGCGCCCCAGACGATCATCGTGGGGGCCATCAGGATGGGAGTAAGGGTGATCGCCTTGCCGAGGGTGCCGATGGCGATGACGAGGCCGAGGACGCGGTAGGCGATACCGGGCCGGTCGGTGGCCTTCAGACACCAGGTGATGGCGTGCCGGGCGATGGCGATGGAGCCGGAGAGGAGGGTCCAGGGGACGTTGCCGACGCGGAGGACGGGGCGTACGCCGTCCCAGGCCGTACGGAACGGCGCGCCGACACGGTGGGCGTGCTGGGTCAGCCGGCCCATTGGGCGATCATCTCCCCGATCGTGGTGCTGATCTCGGCCCAGGCGCCGCCGGATTGCGCGAAGATCACGGCCATCGCCCAGCCGGTGACTCCGGCGGTGCGCGGCTTGAGCTTGAGGATGTAGGTCAGCAGGACGGAGACGAGGGAGACGGCCGGCATGGTGACGTCGCCGAGCGAGCCGTCACCGCTGCCGACACCGGCTGAGGTGAGGACGCTGAGGACGATGTCTGAAGGCATGCCCCACATCTGTCCGGCGCCTGCTGCTGCGGTGCCCGCGCCGAGCCCGACGGTGACCGCCCCGTTCTTGCTGAGAGCGTGATCGGTGCCCTTGTCCTTGGTGCCGGCGATGAGGATGGCAGTGAGGACGAGGGCTGCGCCGCCGGAGCCGAGCCCGCCGAGCGCGTTGGCGCCAGTGTCGGCGGCCAGGTTGACGTCCATGGTGATGGTGTCCTTCGGGGTCAGGCGGTGGAGCCGCCGCCGTAGAGGGCGAGGGCGAGGGCGGCGGTGGCCAGGGGGATGCGGGCGAGCCAGCCGACGATGCGGGTGATGGGGTGGCGTTCGCGGTCGCGCCAGCCGTGGGTGGCCCATTCGCCGAGGGCAGCGAGGGCGATGACGGCGAGGCCGAGTTCGGTGCCGGCGCTGGGGTCGGTCTCGCCTGCGTGTTCCAGGCGGCCGTGGATCCAGGGCCCGATGCCCAGGTACCAGCCGAGGGCGGCGGCGCTGCCGGCGTGGGCGACGTGCGCGATGCGCTGCCGCTGGGCGGCGTCGGTCACGGTGGCCTGGGTGGCCTGGGTGAGGCCGGCGTGGACTTCCTCTACGGTCTCGATGCTGATCTGCTGCATGGTCGGCGCTGGTGGCTGGTCGGGCGCGTAGCGGTTCTTCCAGACGGTCCAGCGCCCGCCGGGGGGCTGCTCGTCCTGGTCCAGGGCGTCGGTGTCGTCGGCCGGAGTGTTTGCGGGTGTGGGCGGTGTCGACGGCCTCGGCGGGATGGGGGGCACCGGTGGCGCCGGTGGTGCTGCCCAGGCCGGGGGTACGGGGTCCGGCTCTGGTGCGGGTGCGAGGTCGATCATGTCGCCGGGCGCCGGGAGTCGGCCGCCGCCGGCCGGTGGAGCGGGGGTGGTGATGGCGGTGGCGTCGGGCCCGGCGAAGATCTCGTCCCACCAGCCGTCCGGGTCGGCCGGCGGGCCGGCGGTCGGCGGCGTCTCTGCCGGCAGTTCCTCCGGCGGCTGCTCGTCGGCTGGCTCGGTGGCGGTGGCGGTCGGCTGCGCGTCGGGGCCGATGCCGCGCCGTACAAGGAGTTCGCGGATGCGGAGCTCGTCGGCCCCAGGGTCGATGCTCACGACGCCCCCTTGTCCAGCTTGTCCAGGAGACGGTTGTGGGTCCGGACGATGGTGTCCCGGGCCGTGTCCTGTCCATGGACAGCACGGACATGGGCCACGGTTTCCTCGCGGGACAGGCCGGTGGCGATGGCCTGGCGAACGGTGTCGGACACGGTGGCACCCGCTGCCGGCCGCAGGGGCCGGACAGTGGTGTCCTGCCTGGTCGGCAGCGTGTTGTCTGCGTTGTCCAGGACGGCCTGGACGGTGCCGGTGTCCACCTGGATGCCGTGTCCGGCTAGATGTCCGGCAATGTCCTGGGCGGTCGCGTCGGGCATGGTGCGGGCGCGGGCGAGGATCATCGTCCGGGCGGGGCCTGAGAGAGCGGTGTTCGACTGTCCAGGGCGGGTGTCCGGCCTGTCCGGGTCGGTGTCCGGGGTGTCTTGCTGTGAAGCGACGAGGGCCGCGTACTGGGCGTCGAGGCGCGCGAGTTGCCGCTGCTCGCCGGCCAGGGCGAGTCGGGCGCCGATCTCGGCGCGGCGGATGGCGAGCCATTGCTGCGAGCGCGGGTCGAGCTGGTGGGCGGTGTGTTGGTTCGCCAGGGTCCACAGGCCCTTGGCGAGGGCGGAGACCAGGGCGCCGGTGATGCCTGCGGCGAGGGCGCCGACGATGTGGCCGTGGACGATGACGGCGGCCATCGCGATGCCCAGGGCGGCGTGGCCGGCGCGGCGGGGTGCCCGGGCGCGGTCGGCGTCGTAGCGGCTGAGCCACTCCAGGGCCATGCAGCCGATCCACAGCACGTCGAAGCCGGCGGCGACGGTGTAGGCGATGGGTGCGGGGACGGTGGCGGCGAGGAGGTCGCCGACGTTGGCGGTGGTCCACGCGACGGAGGCGGCGACGAACGCAGCGGCGCCGGCTTGGACGCCGACGAGGACGGTGTGGTCCCAGTCTCGTGGGGGGACGGGGACGCGGACGGTGTACTCCTCGGGGACCATGCGGGTCTCGCCGTTGATGGTGTGCGGCACGGTGCGTGTGCGGGTCTCGGCGCGGGTCTTCACGGGCGCTCCTGGGCATGGTTGGGCACGGGCCGGCGTGGGCCCGGTGATCGGGTGGAGTCGGTTACAGGGCGACGGCCAGGAGGCCGGCTGCGGCGAGGAGGATGGTGGCGGCGGCGGAGGCGCGCACCGCGTGAGCGAAGAGCGCCATCTTGCGGACGGCGAGGCGGGCGAGGCCGACGGTGTCGCGGTCGCGCTGGTCGACGGTCATCTCTGTGCGGAACTGCTGGGCGGTGAGACCGGCCCAGCGGGGGAAGCCGCCGGCGGGCTGGCTGCCGGGCGGGCGCAGGCGCGGGAGGACGACGGCGAGCAGCAGGAGGGCGCTGGCCAGGGTCGCGGCTCCGGCGAGGCCGGCGGTGATGGTGGCTGCCGGGTGTCCGGCGTGGGCGGTGGCCCAGGTGCCGGCGGCCAGGCCGGCGTCGTAGGCGAGGAGCAGTGCGCTCTTGGTGTCGGCGCGGGCGATCTCGGCGCGTACCTCGGCGTGGGCGTCAGCAATGCGGGCGTTCGTGGGGTCGGGCGTGTGCATGTGGGGTCTCCGGTCGGGGCCCGCCCCGGGTAGCGGGGCGGGCCGGCGCGGGTTCAGCGGCTGCCGGCGGCCTCGTTGCCGTGGCTGGTGGCGAGGCCGAGCAGGGTGCGGCGTTCGGCGGCGTCCTGCTCGGCGCGGGCCTGGGCCTCGCGGTAGTCGTCCAGGTCGGTGCGCAGTGGCGGGGTGTCGGCCGGGGTGGCGCTCATCGGGTCACCGCGCGGCGGTGCTGCTCGGTCTGGAGGCGGGTGCGCAGCTCCAGCGCGTTGGCCAGGGACACGCCCCTCAGGTGCGGGATCGTCGCGTTCAGGTCCTGGAGAACGGTCTGGATGTTGGCGTTGGGGGCGGCGGCCAGCGCGGGCGAGGGCTGGGCCGGCCGGCTGGTGCCGGTGATGCCGGCGGGGGTGGCGCGGATGGTCAGGCGTCGGCCGGCGACCGGCCTGCTGGTGCCGATGGCGACGAGCCGGCGGGTGTCCTCGGGAGGGGTGGCGTGGATACGATCCGTCATGGCTGTCCGTCCTGGTAGTGCAGGTGGATGGCTGACCCCGGCCCGTATGGCGTTCCAGCGCCGGGCCGGGGTCTTTGTGCATCAGTAGCTGGGCTACTTCCAAAGAGCGTATGGGGTCCCATACACTCTTGGCAAGCGGCCCGCCCAACCCGAAGGGGCCGGATGAGCGAGGAGGAGGTGCAGCGGGTGATGGAAGCCCTCGACGCGATCGAGCGCATCGGGGACCCCGAGGCGCGGGCGCGAGCGATGAGCCGGGTCATGGTCGACCAGGCGAAGCGCACCGCCGCATGGAAGGCGCAGCGGCGAGAGTTGGTGTTGTCCCTCAGGCGGGACAAGGTGCCGTACCGGGCCATCGCTGCCCGCCTGGGGGTGTCCCTGGGGACGGTGCAGGACATCGAGCGTGGCTACTCGGGCTCAGGCAAAGACCGGCCCCGGAAGGCCGCCGGCGAAGGAGAACAACAATGACTACGGAACGGGCATCCCGCCTGAGCGCAGACGCCCAGGCGATCTTGCAGATCGTGCAGGAGTGGGCCTTGGTGAACACCGGTTCCCCCGCTGCGGCTGACCTAGTGCGCGACTTGAGTGCGGCCGGCTACGAGCCGCCGGCGGAGACCGCCACGCCGCGACCTGCGTCCGCCCGGCCGGCCCGTACCAGCCCCGACCGGCCGCTGACTGCGGCCGAGATCGCGGCCTTGGCTGAGCCGGGGTGCACGGATTGGCGGAAGGACAACCGCAACCGGGACCTCTGCCCAAGCCCAAGGTGCCGGCGCTGCGCCTACCTGCGCAGGTTGTAGGCGGCTAGCGTCGCGAGTGCGGAGATGGAGGCCGAGGATGGATGACCTGGTGCAGTGGCTACGTGAGCAGCTTGACGAGGACGAGCGAGTCGCGCGGGCGGCGACGGAGCGGCAGCCCTACGACCAGTGGGATGCCGTAGGAGACGATCGCGAGGGCGAGACGGCCCGAACGTTCTGGTCCGTGGTGCACATCGCCTCCATGGAGCGGACCCCTGCCGCTCGCGACCTCGCCACTTTCATCGCCGCCCAGGATCCGGCGCGGGTGCTGCGCGAGGTCGATGCCAAGCGGCGGCTGCTCGACCTGCATCACGTCGTCGGCGGCTGGGAGGGCGAGGACGGTAACGGCCTCGGGCACGGCTGCGAGGAGTGCGGGCACTCCATGGAGTACAGCGGCCAAGGGGGCTGGTGCGAGACGGTCCGCGTGCTCGCTCTGCCGTACGCGGACCGGCCCGGCTACCACCCGGAGTGGCGGCCGTAGCCCGGGCAGCACGAGGCCCCCGCCGCAGTGATGCGGCGGGGGCTTTGTCGTGCCTCAGTGGAGGATCGCGGCCAGGGCCATGACGACGAGCACCCCGGCACCGAGGAGGACAGCGGCTTGCCGGAGGTAGTCCGTACTGCCGACGGTGCGTACGGCCCGCCACAGCTCGGATGGCGGCCGGGGCCCCGCCGGCGGGCCGGTACGGGTGATGCCGTCGTCGGGGATGAGGCCGTGGTGGGCGCGTTCGCGGTGCTCGTCCCGGTCGGCTCGGGCCTGGTCCTGCCAGGCCCGGGGTGGAGCGCTCGCGCGGCAGGCTTCGCAGCGGTAGACGTACGGCACGCCTGCACGCTACCGCCTGGCACGCGGGCCCGGGGGCAGTTCGAGCCCACCGTGAGTACCGTCTCTGTCATGAACAGCAGTGACGTGTTCTCGTTGGTGGCATTGTGTCTCTCGGCCGGCGCCCTTGGCGTGACTGCCCTGGCCCGACGGGACAGTAGGCGCTCCGCCAACGCGGCTGAAGGGTCTCTGACCCTTCAGCGAGAGGAGGCCGCAGCGCGGCGGCGCGCGGCCGAGCCGCGAGTGGAGCTCGTCTTGGAGCACGTCAGGGGGAGCAACTTCAGAGTGCTCAACCGCGGGGCCGCGACAGCCGCGGGCGTGGTGTTCCTGGACGAGGGCCGGCCAGCGCTGTTCGGCTGGCCGGATGAGCCAGTCACCCTGGCGGGCGGGAGCAGTCACCTTTTGTCCATGCAGGGGGCTGGCGGGAAGCGCATGCCTGTGCAACTCCTGGTCACCTGGGAGGGGCAGGAGGAGCCGGTACCACTCCAGGTGCCGCCGCGTACGGACTGACAGCGGGCCCGAGCGTGTCGCCCGCGAGCCGCAGACGTTGTGCCTGGTGTGACCGATGACGAGGTGTGGGCAGCCCTGGAGCAGCCGGGCGAGCGGGCGCCGCTGCTGACGGTGGGTGAGGCACGGGCGGTCGTCGGCCTGCTGCGCCAGTTAGCGGCCGACGATCAGGCCGGGCCGGCCGCCGAACTGGTCGGACGGCTGGCCCGACGCCTACCCAGTAATCAGCCGAGGTAGCTGATGTTCAGGACCGCCAGCGTGCGGCGCGTATGCCCGATGAAGATCAGCGCGGTGGTGTGCGGGATGACCAGGAGCCGCATGTACGGGTCGTCGGCGCCGTACGGCTCGGTCGCGCCGATCGGGTCGTCGGCCGCAGCGGCGAGCGCGAGGGTGAGCTGCTCTCGGGCCTCCGGTGGGAGGGCGTCGTGCACGGCTTCGACGGCCGGGTCGTAGGTCAGGCGGTAGGTCACGCGGTGTCCCGGTGGTGATGGCGCCGGTCCTGGGCGCTGTCAGGTCGTCTCCCACCCGGGAGCGTAGTGGATCTGTTGCGGGACGTGACCTGATTGGCGGATTACGCAGCGCCCCGGCTGCGAGCCCGGGCGGCGTCGGCCTGGATGCGGTCGGTTGCGTCGATCCACTCACCCGGCAATTCCTCACCGCGGGCATCGTGCTGAGCAAGGGCGCGCCCACGGTCGGCGGCGTCGAGGAGGTTCTTGGCGACGCGCTCCCACCGGGCGAACGTTGGCAGGAGTTCGTGGGCGGGCGCGCGGTTGATCTCGCTGAGGAAGCGAGATCGCAGTGCAGGTGCGCCGAGCGCGTCGGCAATGCGGTCGATGGTCCAGGGCGCGTCACTCATGCTCGTGGGACCCATTTCTCTCTGCCGTGACACAAAGGGTTTCTCCACAGTAGCGGAGGTGATATCACTCCGCCGCACCTTCTGAGCGCTGGCGCCGGGCGGCTGCTCGCGCATCGAGCTCGGCGTGCCTGGCGGCCGGTAGGACCGGGCGGTGGACGTCGCGGTGGACCAGGTCCGCCGTGTACGCCCCGGCTGCCGCGAACGCGGCGAGGGACCGGTGGATCTCCCGGGCGACGCCGACAGCACGGTGGCGTCCGCCGACGCAGCCGACGGCAACCACGACGGACCGCTGGGCCTCTGTGGCCAGGGTGTGCGCGGCGAGGGCGGTGGTGTGGGCGAGTAGGCGGGCGCCGGGGGTGGCGAGGACGTGGGCGTACACGGGGGCGTCCAGGCCGGTGAGGTGGCGCATGGCCGGGTTGCGGTGGGGGTCGTGGAGGGTGCGGCGGAGGTCAAGGGTGATGTCGGCGGTGGGCGGTTCCAGCGGCGTGTGGTCGTCGTCGGCCAGGGTGCCGGTGTGGCCGTAGCCGAAGCTGATCACGCGTACGAGCATTTTGGTGTTCTCCGGGGTGGGGTTTGGCTCGCCCCGGGGGTGGGGCGAGCGGGGTGGTTAAGCGGCGGCTGGCTGGTGTTCCGTCCAGGTGCGTCCGCAGTCCGCGCACTGCACGGCCGGCGGTTGCCCGTCGCCGCCGTGGACTTCGAGCCGGTCGCCGCGGCATGCGGGGCAGGGTCGGCCGGCCGACGTGGTGCGGCGGGCTTCGCGGAGTGCCCGGTCGAGTCGGCCGACAGCGGCGTCGGCGACGCGGGCGATGCGGCCGACCCGTATCGCGCCGAGCGGCAGGAACGGTCCAGGCCCGGCCTCCAGCCGGGCAGCGAGCCAGGCCGCCGCGTACGGCGCCGAGCGGGTCCCGGGGTAGCGCCACCGGCGGGGGTCGGCCGCGTCCTCGGCGGCGAGCTGGTCCCGCTGCTCGATCTCGGCCGGGGTCCAGCCGGCACCGCGGGGCGCGCGGGGCATGGCCGGCCGCTGGATCTCGGCGGCGATCACGTCAGCGCAGTGGACGAGCGCGTCTTCGATGGCGCGGATGGTGTCGAGGATGTCAGCGGAGATGGGCATCGGCCGCGGGCCCGGGGCGTCGGGGTTGGTGTCGGCGCGTTCGGCGCGGTAGGCGTCGCGGGCGTCGTCGTCCAGGACGAGCCGGCTGATGCCCATGACCGGTGGCCACTGGCGGGCCTGGTGTTCGGTGAGCGCGTCGTGGAGGTCGCCCCACCGGCTGATGATGTGGTGGAGCTGGGTGAGCGTGTTGGCGGGGGTCATCCGGTGTCTCCTGTCGTGCGTGGTGCTGGGGGTACGGTGGTCCCGCCTGGGGCGCCCCGGTCGTCCGGCCAGATGTCGGGGGCGCCCCTTCCGCGTGCTCACGGGGCGGGCGGTTGCTCCAGCTCCTCCAGCGCAGCGCGGGTGAGTTCGCGGAGCCGGCGGTACTTCTCCTCGGTGGTGTGGCCGTCCCAGCCTTGGTGCGTGCCGCCCGTCGGCTCGACGTGCTCGACCAGGTCAGCGTCTCGGGGCGCTATGTGCCAGCTCATCTGGCCGGCTGGGGTTTCCACGATGAGTACCGGCCAGTCCGGGGCGGTGGGGTCGGTGGGGCCGATGTGGGAGGGGTGGAGCGCGGCGAGATACGCGATGAGGTGGGCGCGCTCGCGGTACGCGGCGTCCCGCTCGGCCTCGGCCTGCTCGGCGCGGCGCTGGAGCTGGTCGAGTCGATTCCGGTGGTTCCCCTCGAAGCACGTGCTCGCCTGACGGGCAGAGTCCAAGACGCGCTGGGCCGTGGCCAGCCGGCTCTCGGCCGCGCTGCGGTTCCAGTGCCAGATCCACTCGGGCGCCGTGCACAGGGCGATGGGCCGGTTGGGGTCGGGTTGCTGCTCACCGGCGCGCAGTCGGACCACCTCTGCGGCGAGCCGGTCCCGCTCGGTCTCCGCGCGCTTGGTGCTGCGGCGGGCGGAGTGGAGGCGTTGCTCGGCGTCGGCCAGGCCGGCGATGACGCCGCTCCGCCGACGAGCGCGCGCTTCGGCGCCGGCCTTCTCCGGCTTCATGCCGTAGTACATGCCGAGGGCGGTCCAGACGTCGGTCCAGTTGTTGGCGCTGCGGATGCGGTCGAGGGTGGTCTGGGCGGCGGTTGGTGTCTGGGCTCGGAGGCTGAGTGCGGCTGATGCGGCGGCGCGTTGCTGCTCGCGGAGGCCGGTGATGCGCGCGGCTTGGGCGGCGGTCTCGTTCTCCAGGGCGACGGCGATCCGCCGGGCCTGGTCCCGCTCGGCGTAGAGGGTGTCGAGTGCGTCGTCGGTGATCGTGTCGGCAGTGAATCGCTCAGTCACGGTCGGCCTCCGCGTCGGGGAAGATCATGCGCATGTCCTGGGCGGTGAGGATGGCGTACGCCAGCCGCAGGACGGGGGCGTCGTCTGGCAGTGGGAGGTCGGCGTCGGCGGTCTGGGTGAGGAGGTCGGCCAGGATGGTGTGGAGTTGGTCGGCCGGCGGGAGGTGGGTGGGGCTAACGCGGGCGTAGTCGGCGGCGTCGTAGAGCAGGTCGGCGGTCATGGTGTTCTCCTGGGTGGTTGGGGCCCGGCCGCGCGCGGCGGCCGGGCAGGCGGGTGGGCCGCTGTATGTCAGGACCCGTCAGCGCCGCGCGGGATCAGCACGTCTACGCCGCAGTCCGGGTATGTGCAGATCCCGCCGTCCGGCAGGTCATCGGCCTCGACTGGGACGCAGTTCGCTGCGCGTGCGGCGGGTGGCGGCACGTGGTCCAGGCAGCGCAGCATGCTGGTGGAGAGGGAGCGGTAGGCCACCATGTCGGCCATCAGCTCGCCTCGCAGTCGTGGTCGTCGGCGACGAAGGGATCGCCGTGCTCGTCGTGGAGTGTCAGGCCGTCGTCCGGGTCGTACCAGCCGTCACCCCGGGCGCCGCATGCACCGCACTCCCAGGTGCCGGCCAGGCTGATGCCGATGCCGGTGTAGCTGCTGCTGCTCATCAGCCGGCCCCCTGGGGGGCGTTGGCGAGGCGCAGTAGCACGGCGGCGTGGCAGTGGTCGGGCTGGCCGGGCGCTGGCAGCGGGCACCAGCACACGAGGTCCCGGCCGGCGAGGGCGCGGCGGATCTCGTCGTCGGCCGGGTAGGGCATGAGGTGCTCGGGGTGCGGGTGCCCGTTCCGGGTGGCGAGGAGGTTGGCGAACAGGTCGGCGGCGGCGACTCGTTCGCCGACCGAGCCGTCGTAGGCGGGGTAGGGGTTGCCCCAGCGTGACGGCGGGCCGACGTAGACGGCTCCGGCCGGTACGCGCCATCCCTTCGTACGGCGGCGTTGGATACGGGTGGGCATCAGGTCTCCTGTGGTTGGTAGGTGGCGATGTCGGGCAGTACGTCGGCTGGTTGGCCGGGGGTGCGGTCGGCTCACTGCGGGCGGGCCCGGGTCGCGACGGGGAGGGGCTGCTGTACGGGGATGGCGAGTTGGCCGGCGGCGGCGAGGCCGGCGTGGTCGAGCGGGGGCCGGGGTTCCTCGTTGGCCCGGCCAAGCGTTGGGCGGGTCACGCGCGCCCCACTTCCGCCTGCCGCTTGCTGGCCGGGGCGACGCGATACTCCTCGGCCGCGAACAACCCGTCCGCCTGCGGTGGCTGCGCCTTCGCCGCGCGCTTGGCCAGGCGCCGCGCCCCGTCGTAGCAGGGCCGGCACCAGGCCAGCAGCGGGGTGTTCTCCGGGGGGTAGCTGGTGGCGACGTCCGCGGGCGCGGCGATGAGCTTGATCTCCCCCACTCGGCTGACGTGGTCCCCGCTGGCGTGGAGGCACCGTCCCGGCTTCCCGGTCTTGCGGTCGGTGTGCTTGGCGCCGCACGCCCCGGTGCACTGGCAGCGATGGCCTGCGGCGTCCATGACGGGAAGCCAGATGTTCGCTCCCGCGATGGGGGGCCTGGTCACTGAGGCACCCCCGTCCACTGGAAGGCCGCGTGCTGGGCCGCGGTGAGTTCCTGGACGTGCAGGGCTAGCTGGCCACCCTTCACCACGCCACCGATGCGCATGTCAGGCCCGATGACACGGGTGTGGTCGTCGTCCTCCAGGACTCCCGCGTCGACCAGCCCGTCCACCGCGGCCTTGAAGCTCGGATAGAGGTTGGCCGGGTCGAGCCGGCGCCGCGTGGCCGGGTGGATGATGGCGAGGATGTACGCGTGGCTCATCACCGGGGCAGGCGAAGCCGCGGCCAGCGCGGCGCGCAGCCCATCGTGTTCGGAGCAGGCGGCCATGGCCGCGCCGCGGATGGTCGCGGTGACCTCGGCGCGGACACGGTGGTGCACGCGCTGGTTTGCGTTGAGCAGCTTCATCCCCACTGGCAGGGCCAGCGTGTAGCTGCGGAGTCTGGGCGGTGCCGTGGTCATAGGGTGCCCTCCCTCGGGCAGTGGTGGTCGCGGAGTACGGGGTGGCGTGCGGGCCCCGCGGTGATGTGGGTGGTGCCGCGCCAGGTGATGCGCTGGGTGCCGAGCGCCCCGATGACCAGGTGCCAGGTGAGCCGGCCTTCCAGCAGGGCGCGGACCTCTTCGAGCGGAGTCAGCGGGTCGAGGTCGAGGGCAACATCGAGGGCCGCCACCCGCCCCGGGCGCGCGGTCAGCACCGGGGCGCCGCAGCGCTGGCAGGTGGTGGGGATCGCGTGGTCGGAGGTGGCGGCGATCTTCGCGTCGAGCCAGCCCGGGGTGCTCATCGCGCCCCCTGCGAAGGGGTTCGAAGGGGTTGCGAAGGGATCGCGAAGGGGTTGTCGAAGGCTTTGACCTGCACTTCGTAGGTTTCGAAGCCGTTTCGCAGACCTCGGTTACCTATACGAATAGAGAGAGGTGTGCATGTCTCATGTGCGTAACCCTCCACACACCCCTTCGATCCCTTCGAACCGCAGGTCAATGCCTTCGCGCACCCCTTCGACAACCCCTTCGCAACCCCTTCGAACTCCTTCGCGGCCACCGACATCACGGCCTCCCGTCGAAGGTCGTCAGCCGCAGACCGAAGGTGATCGAGCGCCGAGTTTTGGGGTGCTTGTGGCTGTCGATGCCGCGCTCCTTGAGCGCCAGGACGAACGCCTTGATCGACATGGGGCGCATGCCGGAGGCTTCGGACCACAGCTTGTAGTTCGCGTACAGCAGCCCCGTCTCCGTGCTGTACTCCGCGCCCTCCGGGACGGTCTGCTCGTCCATCCACATGACCATCGGGTCGGAGTTCGCCAAGTGCTCGCGGGTCTTCTCCTGGACCGCCGCCGGCACATCCAGGCCGCGCTGCTGCCACTCGATACACCCGGCGATAGCCCAGTTCAGTACCCCAGCGGCCTCGCTCGCCATGATCTTCTCGTCCAGCTTGGGCACGCGCCTGTTCGGAGGGACCGTGACGTCCCACCCGATGTCCTGCAAGCGCCGGGCGATCCCGTGCCCGCCGCCGACGTTGGGCAGGTAGTTGGTGGCCAGGTGGATCTTCCCGACGGGGCGGAAGTCGAAGAACTCTGCACGCATGAAGCGGGCGCTCATCGGGTCTTCCCCGGTGAGCTGCTTGACGAGTTCGTCGTCCAGCCGCTTGCCGGCCGACGTCTCGGTGGTGGCGAGCAGGCGCTTGCCGACCATGCGGGCCACGTCGTTGGGGATGCCGTCGGATTGCTTGGCCAGCAGGGTTGACCTGGGCACCGACTGGGCGTAGTCCCCGAGGAGGGCCATGAGGACGCGCATGAACACGCCCTTGCCGTTGGCCCCGTCCCCGTGGTGAATGAACATCGCCTGCTCCTGCGTGGACGCGGTCAGCGTGTAGCCGACGACCCGGGCCAGGTAGGTGCGACGCTCCTCGTCCGGCATCGCCGATGCCAGGAAGTCCTCCCACCTCGGCGCCTTCGCGTCCGGTTCGTAGCGCACCGGGGACTGCTGCATCAGGTACAGCGTGCGATCGTGCGGGTGCAGTTCGCCGGTGGTGAGGTCCACCACTCCGTTGGCGACGTTCAGCAGCAACTCGGGCCGGTCGAAGTGGTCCATGTGCACGTGGAGCGCCGGGTGCGCCTGGAGGATCTCGCGCGCCGCAGCCAGGCGCGTGCGCATGCGCTGAGTGCGAGCGAACTTCTCGAAGCGTTCGCGTTCGCTGAGCTGCTCCTCCTTCGTCGGCTTGCAGTCGGCCTCAAACACCGGAGGCTTGTCGTCGTAGTTGTCGGCCTCGTCGCGCAGGTTGTCGATCGTGGACACGACCCGGGTCCATACGGCCGTGTTCGCGCCCTTGAAGGACCAGCGGCCCGCGTCGTAGGTGGCCCACTGCTCGGTGTCGGTGACCCATACGATCTCGGTGCCGTAGCGGTCGACCACTCGCTGCGCGTTGCCGATGTCGTCCCAGTCGCGTGCCGGCATCGGCATGGGGAGCAGCGGGCGGGGCTCCTGTGGCGCGGCCCAGCCGCTCTCCTGAGCCTCCGGGGCGAGGGCTGTGGCGCCATCGCTGCGCGGCCCGGAGGACGCCGCCGGTGGTGACGGCGGGGGCACGGCGCGCAGGTGTTGAGGCCGCTCCCCGTACCCGCGCCGGCGCAGTTCGCGTGCCGCGCCCGAGTGGTCACCACCGTGGGTGAGCAGCGCGTAGGCGCCGAACTTGGTGTAGGGCCGCTCCGCATCGAACTCGGTGCTCGTGGTGAACACGTACAGCCGGTCCCGGTCGGCGGCCCGCCCGGTGGTCGCGGAGATCCCCGGGGTGTCTTTGCCGGGGCGCCGCCAGTAGGTGGTGCCGCCGATGGTGCGCAGCGCGGTCCACCCGTGTGGGGTGAGGATCTCTGCCCAGGTCGTGCGCGCCTCGAAGTCATCCCCCGGGGTGAGGCCGGTGGCAGCGCCGGCGGGGGCGTCGCTAGAGAAGAGGAAGGCCGTGGCCTCGTCCATGGCCGGTGGCTGGGCAGGCGGGGCTGGCGGCTCTGACGTGGGGACGCTGTCGACCATGCGGCACAGCAGGTGCAGGGCGCGGTGCTCGTCCGCGGTGACGGTGGGGCACGTGTCCGGGCCGCCAGCGACGATCTCGTACGGCAGTCCGCTCGCGTGGACTGGGCCGCTGCTCGGCGCGGTGACGACGAAGCCGCCCTCGCCGCGGGTTTCGATCAGCCCTCGGGTGATGACCTTGCCCGGGTGCGTGGCCAGCAGCTCCCGCTCGCCAGGGGTGAGTTCGTCTTCGCGGGCCGGGCGGCTGGCCAGCTTCGTGTTCCCGGGAACGGGGCCCCCGGTGACGCGGTAGTGGAAGTGCAGGCCGCCGGAGGGCGAGCGCTCCAGCCACCCGGTGGCGATGCGCGTCCACAGCTCGGCCAGTCCGGAGGCTTGGGCGATCTCCGCGAGGGTGTCGAGCACGCCCTCGTCAACGGCGCGCCCCTCAAGCTCCAGCATCTCCAGGCCACCGCTGACCGAGCCAGTGATGACACCGATGCCAGGGTGCCCCTCGGCGAACCAGCGGTGCAGTGTCGCCTCGTCGGCGCGGGCCTGCTGGTAGTGCCGCCAGGTGCCGCGGGGCCGCTTGCTTCCGTCCGCGTGGACGGAGATGACCGAGCACCCGGCCGCGTGCAGTGCGAGCGCTGCGGCCAGCGTGTCCGGTGGCGGCGTGGTGCTCAAGGGGCTCTCCTCGCGTCGTACGGGGTGGTGCAAGTTGGGGAAGCGCCCGCCCGCGGGGTTGCACCGCGGGCCCCGGCGTGGTTACCGAGCGGGCTGGCCGGCCCGTGGCCGCGGAGTCGAGTCGCGCGGTCACGGGGGCGGCTGAGGGGATCAGAACGGAGGTGGGGTGGCCGAGCCGCCCGCGGCCTGCTGCGCCTGCTGCTGGGCCAACAGTGCTGCCGTGGCCGGGTTCTGGGCCGCTGCGGCGAGCTGCTCCGCGGTGAGCCCGCCGACGGTGCCGCCAGGCTGCTGCGCGGCGGTGGCGCCAGGGTCGGGCGTGTTCAGCTCGTTCTGCGCTGAAGACACGTACACCGCGTCGTAGTTCTTCGGCGCGTTGAAGCGGGGGTTGGTCTTCTGCCCGTCGCGGGCGTAGGTGACGGTGAGGGTGCCGCCGATCTCCAGCCCGCGGGCCCCGGAGGCGCGGACAGCGGCGGCCACCGCGTTCTTCATCTGCCCCTTGATGTAGACCCTGCGAGCCCCGTCGTCCTCCGGGTTCAGCGGGTCACGCTCGGCGGTGGCCAGGGTGACGACGAGCTGCATCTGCGGCTTCCCGTCGTCCCAGAACTTCAGCTCGCCAGTGGTGAAGTCGCGCTGCTGCTCGACGGTGGGGCGCTCGGTGATCCTCCCGGAGACGGTGGTGCCCAGGGTGGGGAACTTGGCGCTGGTGACGCCGCCGCCCATGAGGAAGTCGTCGGCGGAGGGGGTCTGCTGCATGGGAACGGTCATGAGGTGGGTCTCCTTATGCGATGAGTGCTTCGAGCTGGGTGCTCTTGGCTTCGTTGTTGGCCCCGGGGCAGCCCTGGCTGAGATCGGTGCTGCCGGGCCTGAGCCATGGACAGAAGCGGCAGTTGGGCCGCTCGGCCATGGGGATCTGGTGCCAGCGCTCGGGGTGCGCCTCGGGGTCGAGGTCGAGCACTCGCTGGCGGATGCGGTCGAGCCGGGCCAGCGCCGCCTCGGCGACGCTGCGGTCGTACGGCTCGGACCAGACGTGGACCTTGAGTTCGTGGTGCCGCGCGATGAACACGACGACCACGCGGTCGGGCGCTTGGCCAGCGTTTTCCTGGCCGAGCCCGTACAGGTGGGCCTGCACGCGGTACTTCTCGCCTGGGCCCTGGCGCCGGTACTTGTCCAGCGAGGACAACCCGACGAGCTTCCAGTCGTAGTTGAGCTTGGCGAGCCGGTCGTAGAGGTCTGCGCTGCCGCAGAGCGTGGACTCCTCGGTGTAGCCCTCGCGTACGGTGACGCGCTCCTCGATGGCGTAGCGCAGCACCCCGCCACCGATGTCGACCTGACGCGCGGCGAACTTCTCGGCCATCCACATGTGGAACCCGGTGCCGATGATCGCGGCGATCGGGTCGTGCCGGTCGTTGGTCTGCGGCCAGGCGAGCATGCGGTAGCTGAGCTGCCGCTCGCACGGTTCCCCAACGTCGGAGGGGCCGATGGCGACCTGCTGGCTCCGCGCGCTGGCCGCGTCGCTCGCGATGATGAACTCGCCGATGCGCTCGGCCAGTCGCTCACCGAACTCGTCGCTGCCGGTTGCGATCACGCGGATGCTCCTTTCTGCGCTGGGCGTCGGCGGCCCAGGGCGTAGCGCGCGCGGGGGCTGAGGCCGCCGCGGATGCCGTGCCGGTAGCTGGGAGCGCAGTCGCCTTCCTCGGAGAGCGCTGCGGCCAGGCATTCGGCTCGTACGGGGCAGGCGGCGCAGATCCGTCGCGCGGTGACAGCGCTGCTGCCACCGATCTCGGGAAAGAACAGCTCGGGATCGACCTGGGCGCAGACAGCGGAGGCGGTCCAAGTCGCGGGCAGGGTGGCCATCTGGGCGGCGGGCCACCCGGCGGCCGGGGCGCTGGTGGCCCCGGCCTGCGCGGTCGTCGTCACGCGGCATCACCTCCAGGAAGGCAGCCGCAGCCGCCCCAGTCCGCGGTGTCAAACAGGCCGTCCTGCTCACCGCGCCGCTCGGCGCGCCGGCGTAGCTCGGTCAGCGTCAGCGGCACCGTCTTCCCGCGACGCCGATCCCGCAAGATCGCCACGTCACCCCCGTGGCGCTCCCGCAGCCGGGCACGCAGGGCTTCTTCTTGCTGCTCGACCTCGGCGTACCGCTCCGGCATGGTGCGCAACAGGTGGACCCACTGCGCCTGACCCCCGCGCACGCATCGGCCACCGCAGTTGTTGTGGACGAATCCCTGGGCGTACAGCTCCGGCCGGCGCACGCCGGCCCCCTCCGCCTGCTGGAGGATGTCTTCCTTGTCCAGGTACGGCGGCCCGGCCAGCGGCGCCTCGACGTGCCACGGGACGGGGAGGAGGTTGCGGCACCCCGGACCGGAGCGGCGCCCGTGGCTGGCGTCAGGGCCTTCGACATTCGCGAACAGGTCGGCGCACAGCCGCTTCCGAAACTTCCCCGGGGCACACCCAGCGAGGGTGTGTGCGTACCCGAACCGAATCGCCGGGAGCCGGTGAGTTTCCGACCAGTCGATGCCGATGTAGATGGTCGTGCTGGCCGGGTCACATCTGGCCTCCAGCCAGGTACGGCTGGGGATCTGCTTGAGGAGCTGCGAGCAAGGCGCGATCCGAGCGTTGCCCACGACAAGTTTGTCGTTGAAGACCTGCCAGGGATCACGCCCGTCAGCAACCACAGTCAGCGGGACGCCGATGAGCGCGCTGGCCTCCGCGTTCCACCGGTAGAGGTCTGGGTCCTCGTAGCGGGTGTCGGCGAAAAGGAGCACCAAGTTGTCGGTGCCGTACCGGTCCGCCACGAGGCGGGCGGTCGCGTAAGAGGTGGCGCCGCCGGACCACATGACCACGTGGGTGTGCGTCACGCGGCATCACCGCCCGTCGACGTGCAGCGGCAGTCCTCGAAGGTCCGCGCACACTGCGGGCACCTGCCGTCGAGGTCGCTGGCCACCGCGTGGTTGGGCCGGTAGGCGCGGTCGTGTCCGCCAGCGACGACGAGCACGCCGCGGCGGGCGAGAGCCGCGAGGTCCTTGCGGGCGGTGCTGCGCTGCCGGATGCCCCAGGTCTGGCTGCCGGATGCCCCAGGTCTGATAGAGCTGTTGGGCGCGGCGGGTGGTCCACGTGCCGCCCTCGCAGCGGACAGCGGTGAGGAGACGATCAATGCGGTCAGTCATTGACAGCCACCGCCTGCTCGAACTCCAGCGGGGTCAGCCACTGGCCGATGATCCAGTTGTGCATCACGCAGTCGTCGGCCTCGCAGCGCCATGGGTCTACCACCGGCCCGCCCGGCACCGACCATTCCCTGCACCGGCACCGGCTCTTGAAGGCGTTTCGGCGCGCCCGCATGCGGGCCAGAATCTGGCGCTGGGTCGGCTGCTCCCAGTGGTGGAGACCGCGGCCGGGTAGCTGCTGTTGCCCGTGGTGGCGCTGCTCGGCTCCGCACCAGCGGCACCCGTTGGGGGGCGGGGGGTGTCCGTTGCGCCAGCGGATATGACCGTGACGGAGGGTGGTGAGGCGGTCAGGCATCGCGCACCGCCTCGGCGGCCTGCCGGCGCAGGAGGTACGCGATCTGCTCGGCGGTGTTGCAGGGGCAGCCGGCTCGGCTGGCGGCGACGTCGGCGGCCTCCCGCAGCACGGCGGCGCGGGCGGTGTCCTCGGCGTCCTGGGCGCCGGGCTCGTCCGGCAGGGGCGTGTCCTGGGCGCTCACGCGGCGCTCCTCTCTACGGTCGGCGCGACGGGGCGCCGGGTGGTGGTGGCGAGGTAGCCGTCCTCGGCCAGGGCCAGGCCCCGGTCGTCGTCGGCGGGCAGGTCCCAGTGGGCGCAGTCGGCCGCGTGGCAGCCGGACGGCAGGTCACGGCAGGTAGAGCCGTCGCAGGTGGCGCTCACTCGTCACCGCCCGCCGGCTCGTCGGCGCCGTGGTCGTCGGCGGCGTTGCGGCACAGGGCCGAGCAGTACGCGCTGCCGGCCGGCACCGGGTGGTCGCACTCGGCACACGTCGTGGAGCTGGTGGCCTTGATCCACTCGTCCAGGCGGGCGTCGCGGATGTCGGCCGCGCTCGCGGCGATGTCGGCGTGCATGGCCGTGGCGGCGGCGAGCGCGAGCGTCGCGTGTGCCTGCGCCTCGGCGGCGAGCGCGTGGCCCTGGGCCACGTCGAGGCCGTCGCCGTAGGTGAAGTAGTGCGCGCGGTCGAGCAGCCACTCGGCCTGGCGGTAGTGCTCGGGGCCCGTCATCGGGTACCTCCGGGGATGTCGTGGCGCGCGGCGGCGCGGGCGGCAGACGCCGCGGCGCGGGAGTCGGCGACCGGGTCCGTCACCGGCCGAGGCCGGCGGTCCGCCCGGGCACCGACGGCCCAGCACACGGCCAGCCAGCCACCGAGCAACAGCGAGATCAGGGCGAGGAACGTCACGACTCGCCTCCGTCCACGGCCGGCGGGGCCGACGGGATCAGCTCCGGGTGGTCGGTCGCGCAGTGCACGTAGGCGCGGTCGTTCGCGTCCAGCAGGTGCCGCTGCTCCGCGAGCCGCGCCTCCAGGACCTCCAGCGGCACGTCCAGCGCGGCGATGTCGGTCCGGCGCGGGGCCGGCGTCGGGGCGGCCATCACAGGTAACCCGCCTCGGTGCGAGCCGCTCGCCGGGCGCGCATCCGCTCCAGCCGCTGCCCATCCGACGGCTCGACCCAGGCGTGCCAGCCGGCCGCCCGCGTCCACTGGCGGGCGTGGCCGCGCTCCGGAATCCCGCAGTGCCGGCAACCGTCCGGCTCCAGCACGGCCGGCCGGCCCACCGCCAGCCCGTCGGCGCGGCCCTCAGCCGCCCGCAGCGCCTCGGTCACCTCGGCCAGCGCCGAGTTCGTCGCGTGCCGCTCGGCCTCCAGCTCGGCCACCCGGGCCCGCAGCCGCTCCGTCTCGGCCGCCGTCGCCGGCGACTGGAGCAGACCCGCGGCCTCCAGGTCGGCAGCCAGACCAGCCGCCGTCACCCGTCCCCGCACCTGCGCCGCGTGCAGCACACCCGCCGCAGCGTTCACCCGCTTCGCGTTCACCGGGCCACCGCCAGCCGGACGCCCGCCAGCACATCCTCACCAGCCACGACCGGCACATGCACCCGCACCGCCACGGACGAACCGTCCGCACGCCGCGGGGTCTGCGTGTGCAGCGTCCACAACGCCGCACCGTCCTGCTCCGGCCCGCGGTGCACCGTGCCACCCAGGGCGTACAGCCACGCGGCCAAGTCGTCCACGTCCGCGACTGCGATGTGCACGGCGTCGGCCCGGGGCACGATCGTCGGCGCCGGCAGCGCCAGGTAGTCGAGCATCGAGCGGACGGCGTGACGGTTGTCGCCGACGAGCCGCAAGTGGGTGGGTGGGCGTTCGATAGGCTGAGCGCTCACGGTGAGCCTCGCTTCCTTGGGATAGGTGAGTGGGGTGAAGCCGAGGTCCCGGCTGCCGGTGTGTCAGAGCCCGGCGGTTGGGACCGCGCACCGCTAGGCGGTGCTCTTGAGTCGCTTCGTCGACGTGCTACGGCGGCGAAGCTGGGAGATCTTCCCCGGCTGTGCAGGCACGTGACACAGCTCGCGGATCGCGATGCGGTCCTGCTCGCTCAGCCACTTGGCCTTGCCCATACGGGTGTGGGGGAAGCCATGCCGGTTAAGGCCGTCCAGCAGCCACCTCACCCCGCACCCGAGGTCCTCCGCGGCCTCCTCGGGCTTCATGTAGCCGTCGCGTCGCATGAGTGCGGCGGGGGTCTCGACCTCTGTGGTCGTCGGCATGTCACCTCTCTTCTGGCTCCCCTTTGGTGAGGAGCTCGTCGTCTGTGGCATTGAGGGCTGTGCGGAGGGCTACGTAAGGCCCGGGACTCATGCGCGTCCGAGATCCGGTTTCGAGCCGCTGCAAGTAGCTGCGGCTGATGCCGGCGGCCTCAGCGGTGGCTCGCATGCCGAGCCCTTGGCGCATCCGGGTACTGCGTAGCGCCGTCCCGTTCACCTCGAAGGTGGCTGGGAGTGGTGCCATGCAGAGACTCTACGAGTTTCTAACATCAGAAACTAGCAGTACCAGGCAGTAACATGCAGAAACTTGTAACTTCGAACGGGGCGGGCACTCTGCCGGCCCGGCGGCAGGACGGAAAGCGGACAGCTTGATGAGTGTTCCTAGCTGTTCCTGAGAGGGACTGCGATGATGGGCGTCATGAGCACCCCCCGCGACGAAGCAGCGCTACAGCGGCTGGCCGGGCACGTCACCCAGCGCAGAGTCGCCCTACGCCTGCACAAGTCGGATGCAGCCAAGGCGGCAGGCATCACCATCAACACGTACAACCAGGTGGAAGCAGGCCGGCCCGTGCGCGCCCTCACCTACGGGTCCATCGAGCCGATGCTCCACTGGGCTCCCGGCTCATGCCTCGCCATCCTCAAGGGCGGCTCGCCCACCCTCGTAGAGCCGGGCGGAACCGGGGCAGTGATCTCCCCGGTCGACAGTGGCGACCTCGAATCCGACATCGCCCAGGCCGTACAGAACGCCGCGATCTCCGTCAGCGACAGCCTGACCGCGTCGGAGATCAGAGAGCTCAAGCGCCGCGCCGTGGAGGAGTTCAAAACGATCCGCGGACAGGCCGCCACCGACCCCAGTTGACGTAGGACCAGGTCTAAAGGCGCATTAACGTGCGACAATTACCGCTCACTTGGGAGGTCCCTCAATCCCTCAGGGGGGACTTGTGCACAGAATGATGACGGTCGATCTTGGGGCAGGATTCAACGCCTTCCGCGGCGACATAGACGGCGAGGAGGTCTGTCTCCTCAGCCTCCACGTCCTGCATGACTCTGACGCGCGCGCCGCAGCGAGGGCCCTGATCACGCGTCAAGGCGGCGACTGCCGCACCTGCCAAGGCTGTCTCATCGGACAACGCGAGTAGCAGACGAAAGCAGAGCAGCGCATGCCGAACATTGAATGGCGGGGGAGTAAGTGCCGTGTCAAGTGGTGGGCTGGCGAGTACCTGCCCAACGGCCGCAAGAAGTACGAAAGCGCCTCCGGCTTCGACACCGAAGACGAAGCACGCGAATACGGACTTGACCGCGAGTACGACGTGCGCCATGGGAAGCACGTCCAGAAGAGCCGTGGGGACCTACTCATGGAGCGGTACGCCCTGCCGATCTGGCTGCCAAACCAGGATCTGCGCCCCGAGTCGATCAAGACCTATCGGTCTATGATCAAGTCCCACATCCTCAAGAAGTGGGGCCACATGAAGGTGGGAGAAATCGACACTGCCGCCTACCTCACCTGGCGCGGCGAACTGAACCGCAAGGTCGCGGCGAAGGAGATGTCGCGGACCTACGCAGACGACATCCTGATGGTCTTCGGGATGCTGATGACCGACGCCGTAGTGAGGTACAAGTACCGATCCGAGTCACCGGTCCCACCTCCCACGCCACGCCGGGGCAAGTACGTGAAGAAGGCTCGCAAGAAGAAGCGCCCACTCGCGATGGGCCCCGTGTACCAGCTTGCAGTGAACGCATACACCGTGTGGGGCTTCACTGGCTGGACGTATATCTGGCATGCAGCATTCCAGGGCACACGCCCAGGCGAGATGTACGCCCAGCAGCGAATCTACTCTTCGCCTACCTGGCCCGCCTCCGATCCAGACCCTGAGCAGCGCCTAGAGTCCGTCGAGCGGTACGCGCAAATCCCCGCCACACGGGTCGAGTTCCAGCACCAGTGGGTGGACGGGAAGAAGACACTCACCGCCCCAAAGTATGAGTCGCATCGCACGCTGGTCGAAGCGCCGTTCCTCACGGCAATGCACCAGGCCCTCGCTGCCTCACACGACTCGCGATGGGCATTCCCCGCACTGAACGGGGGGGACCTGCTGGGCGCACGGTTCGACCGCGACTACTGGGGACCCATCCGCGACGGAGCCCCAGCTCGCGAGTCGAGGAGGGACTTCACGCGCCCCGCGATCCCGCCCGTCGAGGAATTCTCCGTGGGCGAGTGGCCGATCTACCGGCTGCGGCACTGGATGAAGGAGTGCCTCGATGAGGAAGGGCACTCGGAGACCGCAGTCGAGACGCGCATGGGGCATGAGATCGCTGGCGTGCGCGGCCTGTACGGGAACCTGACCATCAAGATGGAGCGTGACATCGTGGAGGCTCAGCAGCTCCGATGGGATACCTTCTTCGATGCCGCCGGAGGGCTGTGGATGCCCCCGTTTCCCACTTCTCTCCCAGTCGCCCAAGAAGCAGCGTGATAGTCGCAGCTCAAGCGGCAAGTTCGCCCAGCGGCCCCGTGATGGCCAAGCTCATCCGCCAGTTCAGCGGCGAATGGGAGATGACGGCGATGGGCGAGTACGTCGACTCGCGCACCGTGCGCGGCATGGTCAAGCCCGGAGGCGCGGCGCTCTGACCCGCCAGGGCACGCGCGGCCGACCGACCGACCGCTCCGGCGCCGCCCCGACGGCGCCGGTCCGGCGTCCGCCACCGGGGACGCACCCGCGCCGCGGCACCTCAGCAGTCCGCCCCGCCCGCCACCCGCCGTACGGCACGGGGCGGGGCGGGGCGGGGCGGGGCCGGCTGGCGGGCTAGCACCACGCGTGCGGCCGGCCCCGGGGCGAGCTGAGCAGCGCCGGATCGACACCGGATCGGGGCCGGGCGGTGGGGTTCGGTGTCGGGACGGTGTACGGACCGCACTCGGGCGACGCCCGCGAGTCACCCGCCGTGAGTCCACTGTCAGTCCCTGGACCTAAGGTAGGACCCATGATCCCGACCAACCCCCCGTCCGCAGGCCCCCGTTCGCCCGCCGCGCTCGCCAACGACGCGATCCGCGACTTCGTTGCGGGCAACCGGTCCTGGTCCCCCACGGAGCTCCAGGAGTTGGACCGGCTGCGCGCGGCCTGGCGACAGGCCATACGCGAGGAAGTCGTCCAGGCCGCCTGACCCCACGGGCCGGCCCGCCCGGCCCAGCACCCCGGCCGTTCCCCCAGCAGCCCCACCCGCCCCATACGACCCGTCCGACCCGTCCGCCGAACGGCGCCCCATCGGCCCTCACTCCGCCGAGCCGCGGAGGACCGGGCGGGTGACCAGAGGCGTCAGCGCAGGGGGGCCAGCGGTGGCGGGACGGCCGGCGGGCCCGAAATCGCTTCGCGATCGGGGTCGGTGGGCGACGGCCGGACGAGCCGGGCGAGCCGTCGGTAGGAGTCGAGCATGTCGTCCCGGTCGTAGCTGCTCGTGGTCACCAGCACCTCGTCCGCGTCCGTCCGCGCGATCAGCCCGTCCAGTGCCGTGGCCACCTCGTCCTCGGTGCCGTGCACATGGCCGCGCATCGACTGCTCGTACAGCGCGCGCTCGCGGTCGGTCATCGCCCTGGCCTCGATGGCCTCGGCGGGCTCCAGCGGCGGGAACACCCCGTGGGTGCGCGAGTAGGCGGCCGACCACGCCTCGGGGACGAGTAGCCGCCTCGCCTGTTCGGTGGTCTCGGCGACGGCGACGGTGCCGGCCACCACGACGTACGGTTCCGCCGCCTGCGCCGAGGGGCGGAAGGCTGCTCGATACCGCTCGATGGCCTCCAACATGCGCGCCTCGCCCGCCGCCGCGGCGATCACCAACGGCAGCCCGGCCTGCGCCGCGACCTCCGCCCCCGCACCGGTGGCCAGCACGAACGCGGGCACCTGTAGCCCCTCGGCGGGGCGCGCGTGCACCTCGGGGTGCACCTGCTGTTCGCCGGTGAAGTAGCCGAGCAGCTCGGCGAGTTGCGCGCCGAAGTCGTCGGCCGCTTCCTTGTCCCGGCCGAGTGCGCGCCTGATGCCGTCGGTGAAGCCGACGGACCTGCCGAGGCCCATGTCGATGCGGCCGGGGAAGAGCGAGGCGAGCACCCCGAACTGTTCCGCCACGACCAGCGGCTGGTGGTTGGGCAGCATCACGCCGCCCGTGCCGACCCGGATGCGCCGGGTCGCCGCCGCGACCGCCGCGGCCAGCACGGTCGGCGCCGATCCCGCGACACCCGGCACGCTGTGGTGCTCGGAGACCCAGAACCGGTGGAAGGCGAGTTCCTCCGCGAGCTGGGCGAAGGCGACGGTGTCGCGCAGCGCCTCACCGTGCTCCCGGCCCTGCCGGGTGCGGGAACGGTCGAGTACGGAGAACGGGGTGCTTCTCACGCGTGCGGTCACACAGGTAACAACGTCCTGGGCCGACCAGGATTCCCGCCCCGGCCCCGGCGGCCGGTCACCTCCACCACCAGCCGCCCCAGCCGCACCCGTACCGGCGCCCGCTCCCCACCCCGCCGATCCCGCCCCCGGACGGCCGGCCTCGCCCCCACCCGATACCGCCCCCCGATCCCGCCTCCGCTCGCCCGCTCTCTCCCCCCGGGAAACGGAGGCGGCCCCGCTCACTCCGCGCGACCCGTCCGCCCCGCCCCGACCGCTGGGGCGACAAGGCCCATCCCCCAGCAATCGGGCGAAACAGAACACGCGCAGAACGAACGAGGCCGTCCGTCAGCCGTCAGCCGCCCACCCAGCAGCAGCCGTCAACCAACCAGCAACAGGCGGCAGGCGGCAGGCGCCGCCTGGCCGTCCCGCTCAGCCGTGGTGACCGCCGTGGCCGTGTCCCGGCTTGTGCGGCCGGTTGGGCTGGCGGCGCCACGGGCCGGTGATGGCCAGCATGATGCCGGGCACCTGGATGTTCGCGAACAGCGTGTCCCCGTCCGGCGAGAAGACGACGCCGGTGAACTCGCTGTACGAGGGGTCGTCGGCGCTGCCGATGTTGAGCTCGTTCCGGGCGATCGGGTACGTCTCGCCCTTGTCCGTCGCGCCGAACAGGTGCTGGATGCCGTCGCCGTCCTCGGAGATGATCAGGCCGCCGTACGGGGAGACCGTGATGTTGTCCGGGCCGTCGAAGGCGCCGTCCTTCTCCGGGTCCGGGTTGACGCCGAGCAGCACCTTGAGGGTCAGCGTCCGACGGCGCGGGTCGTAGAACCACACCTGCCCGTCGTGCGCCACCGGGCTCTCGCTACGGGCGAAGGAGGAGACGATGTACGCGCCACCGTCGCCCCACCACATGCCTTCCAGCTTGCGGGCGCGGGTGACCTGGCTGTCCTTGAACTGGCGGCGCACCGACACCGTCTTGGCGTCCCGGTCCGGGACGTTGATCCAGTCCACGCCGTAGACGGTGCCCACCTTGCGGGCCCGCGACAGGTCGTCGACGAACCGGCCGCCCGAGTCGTAGCACTGCGGCGCCTGGAGGACGCCCGCGTCGTCGGCGAGGCGGCGCAGCGAGCGGCGGCCCGGCGTGAAGCCGTGCGGCGGCACCCAGCGGTAGAACAGGCCGTTCGGCTTGTCGGCGTCCTCGGTCAGATAGAAGTGCCCGCGCCGCGGGTCCACCACGACGGCCTCGTGCGCGTACCGGCCGAGCGCCTTGATCGGCTTCGGGTCGTGGTTGGCCTGCGCGTCCACGTCTTCGGCCGCGTGGTGGTGCCGGCGCGGGTGGGCGTACGGGTCGACCTCGAAGACGTAGCCGTGGTCCTTGGTCATGCCGTTCTGGCCGGCCTTGTCCTCGGTCTCCTCGCACGTCAGCCAGGTGCCCCAAGGCGTGCGGCCACCAGCGCAGTTGTTGGAGGTACCGGCGATGCCGACCCACTCGCTGACGTGGTCGCCGTGGCGCGAGACCTCCACGACGGTGCAGCCACCGGCCGCCGCCGGGTCGTACACCAGCCCGTCGACCAGCGGCACCGGGTGCGGCCACTTCGACCGACGCCCGCTCAGCTCGTGGTTGTTGACCAGCAGCGTCGCCCCGCGCGGCCCCTCGAAGGTGGCGGTGCCGTCGTGGTTGGACGGGGTGGACTCGCCGGTCTCCAGCGTGGTCTCACCGGTGCGCGTGATCACCCGGTACGAGAAGCCCTTGGGCAGCGCGAGCAGGCCCTTCGGGTCGGGGACGAGCGGCCCGTAGCCGAGCGTCGGGCGGTGCGGCCCGCGCGCGGTGTCCGCTGCGATCGCACCGGGGGCGGTGGCGAGCACATCGACGGCGCCGATGAGCGCGACACCGGCACCGGTGTACGCGGACTGCTTCGCAAAGTCTCTGCGGGAAAGCGGCATCTTCATCTCCTGGTGGCTGGCCGGATCTATCCGCCTGTCATGCCGCGGCCAGGGTTCCCCGCCCGGCCGAACACCAGTTGAACGCGACACGACATCAGAAGGGCCGCTTGGCCGCACGGTTCGCCCCAATCCTTCCCGGACGTCCATCCTGCGCCACCGCATTCGGCGCCCACTACGCGAAGTTGCGTAGCCCCTGCCCGATTCGAGCACCCTCTCTCGTACGCGCGCCCCGCCGCCCGTCACCCGCCACGCGCCGTACCCGGTACGGACCCTGCCGGGCACGCGCGCCACCCCGCACGGGCGGTGGCGAAACGCCATCCCGAACGCTCGCCGCCGGGCCGACGAACCGCCCCATACAGCCACCATCCGGCCGGCACGCCACCCCGAACCCGCCCCGGCCCCGCACACCACGACCGCCCCGCCCCCGCGGCCCCCGCGCCCCCGGCCCCGCCCGCCCGGCCGCACCAGGCGGCCGGGCGGAGGAGACGGCGAGGACGGGACGGGCAGAAGGGACGGGGCGGAAGAGACAGGGCGATGCAGGGACGAAGGGGGCGGCAGGGCCGACAGCGGCCAGGGCTCCCGTGGCGCGAACGCGCCTCGTCAGTGGCGCGAGCGCGCCTTGAACGCGGCCTTGCGCGCCTCCTTGGCGGCCTTCTTGTCCGGGTGCAGCCGCCCCATGGCCTCCAGGACCTCGGCCGTCGCCGGGTGGTCCACGCGCCACATGGTGTCGAAGAAGGAGTCGTTGCGGTCCACCAGGCCGCGCACCAGGTCCTGGAGCTCCTCCGCCTCACCGCCCGCGGCCAACTGGGCCGCGATGGTGTCCACGGTGAGCCAGAAGACCATCTCCTCCGACGGCTCGGGGATCTCGGCCACGCCGTGCTCGGCCAGCCAGACCCGGGCCAGGCCGCCGAGTTGCCCGTCGTCGAGTACCGCCCGCACCGCCGGCTGCGCCTCCGCGCCGACCAGGATCAGCGCCTGCTGGCAGGTGAGCCGGCGCAGCGGCGCCTCCGGGTCGTCGCCGCGGGCCGCCGCGAGGAGTTCGCCGGCGGCGTCGGCCGGCGCCCGCCCCGCCAGCCACCGCTCCACCTCGGCGCGGGCCGCACCGTCCGGGAAGCCCGGCAGCGCGGCGAGCAGCGTGGGGGCGTCGGCGTCGGCGAGTTCGCCCACGACCGGCGCGTGCACCCCGGCCTCCAGCATCCGCGAGCGCACCGCGTACACGCCGAGCGGGGTGAGCTTGACCATGCCGTAGCGGGCCACGTCCGCGTCGTCCAACTCCGCGTCGGTGAAGGTGCGCTCGGCCTCGGTCACCCGGCCCTCGCCGTCCACCTCCTCGATCAACTCCTCGTCGACCGGCTGGTACTCCACGATGCCGGTCGGCGCGAGCATGCGGAACTGGTCGTCGAGGCGCATCATCGCCTCGGAGACCTCTTCCAGCACCTCGTCGGTCGGCTCGTCCATGTCATCGGGGACGATCATGGAGGCGGCGAGTGCGGGCAGCGGCACCGCGCGGTCGGCGCTCTCCTCGTCCAGCGCCGTGAGCAGATAGAGGTTGCCCAGCACGCCGTCGAGGAAGTCGGCTTCCTCCTCGGGGCTCCAGTCGAGTCCGTCGAGGTCGAGTTCGCCGCCCTCCTGGAGCTGGTCCACCAGGTCGGCGAGGTCGGGCACCGCCGCGTCGGCCAGTACCGTCTCCAGGCCGTCCAGCCAGAGTTCGAGCACCTGCTGCGGGGAGCCGCCGGTGAAGTGGGCCAGTTCGTCGCCGGGGCGTGCGGACCCCTCCGGCTCGTCGCGGCCGTCGGCTTCGGACTGCGCCGGCTCCGCGGCCGGCTCCTCCGCCTCATCGGCGCCGTCCACCTCCACCAGGCCGATGTCCAGGGCGAGCTGCCACGCCTCGGCGGCGTAGCCGGGGCCGTCCTCGTCGTCGTCGAGGCCGAGTTCCTTGACCGCCTCGCGGAGCCCGTCGGCCAGCAGTTCGCCGCCCGCCCCCACCTGCTTCAGCGGTGCGGCCCAGCGGGCGAGGCGCACCGCTCGGACGAAGAGCGGAGCGCTCAGCGCGTCCCGCGCGAGCTCTGCCTCGGTGTGCAGCACGACCGGCGGCATGGTCGGACGATCTTCGGGCATCTGCTGGGTCATCTCCTCGGGGGTCCGGCCACCGAAGACGGGTGACCGCGTGGTGTCCCAGCGTAGACGGATTCGGCCGCGACACTTCGGTTCACCCAGCCGACGTCGACCGTCCACCCGGAACGTCTTGACAACCCCCTGACCTGCACACGAGATTGACGCGCGTAGACATGCGGGGTTCCGCCCGCACGCTCCCGGTGGCCGCGGCGGCCAGGGGGCACCGGCCGGCCACCCACCGGCACCGCCCCGCGCAGCCGCACCACCCAGCCAGCTCCCACCGCTCCCCGCCCGCTCCCGTCCCCACCTGCCCCGCCCGCCATACCGGTGCGCCTGCCCCGCCCGCGCCACTCGCGCTGCCCATCCCTTTCGTTCTGTCTGATCCAGTCCGCCCCAGCCGTCCCGTTCGGAGGCCCATCGCCATGTCGTCCTCGTCCGCCCCGTCGCCGTACCAGAAGCGCTCGCGCACCGGTGCCCGTTCCGCCGCCGTGACCGCGGTGATCACCGCCGCGCTCGCCGCCGGACTGCTGGCCGTGCCGCAGACCGCTTCGGCCGCCGAGATACGCATCCACGACATCCAGGGCACCACCCGGCTCTCGCCGCTGGCCGGCAAGACCGTCACCGACGTGCCCGGCGTGGTGACCGCCGTCCGCGCCTTCGGCTCGGCACGTGGCTTCTGGGTGCAGGACCCGCGCCCCGACCGCGACCCCGCCACCAGCGAGGCGATCTTCGTCTTCACCGGCTCCAGCACGCCGAAGGTGGCCGTGGGCGACGCCGTGGAGGTCTCCGGCACGGTCACCGAGTACTACCCGGGCGGCGAGGACGCCGGCCTCCAGTCGGTGACCGAGCTGACCCGGGCGACGTGGACCGTACGCGCGTCGGGCCAGCCGCTGCCCGCCGCGTTCCGGCTGACCGACGCCACCGTCCCGACCCGGTACGCGCCCGAGACCGCGGACGGCAGCAGCGTCGAGGGGCTGCGGCTCCAGCCGCACCGGTACGCGCTGGACCGGTACGAGGCGTTGGAGGGCATGCGCGTGGTCGTCCACAACGCGCCCGTCGTCGGCGCCACCAGCACCCACAACGAGCTGTGGGTGACCGCCGAACCGTACCGGGGCCGCACCGCCCGCGGCGGCGTGCTCTACGACTCCTACCGGCACCAGAACCCGGGCCGGGTCAAGGTCGCCTCGCTCATCCCCTTCGCCCAGCGCCCGTTCCCGGTGGCGAACGTCAACGACCGGCTGGCCGGCGCCACCGCGGGACCGCTCGACTACGACCAGTTCGGCGGCTACGAGATCCAGGCCACCGAACTCGGCACGCTCGTCGACGGCGGGCTGCGCCCGGAGCGGACCCGCCCGCAGCACGACCGCGAACTGGCCGTGGCCACCTACAACGTGGAGAACCTCTCCCCGAAGACCCCGCAGGCCAAGTTCGACCGGCTGGCCGGGGCACTCGTGCACAACCTGGCCTCGCCCGACGTCGTCGCGCTGGAGGAGGTGCAGGACGACAACGGTCCCACCAACGACTCCGTCGTCACCGCCGACGCGACGCTGCGCCAGCTCACCGAGGCCATCAAGCAGGCGGGCGGCCCGGCCTACGCCTGGCGCCAGATCGACCCGGTCGACGACCAGGACGGCGGCCAGCCCGGCGGCAACATCCGCAACGCCTTCCTCTACAACCCCGAGCGGGTCTCCTTCACCGACACCCCGGGCGGCGACGCGACCACCCCGGTGCGGGTGCTCAACCGCGGCGGCCAGCCCACCCTGTCGGCGTCGCCCGGCCGGATCGACCCGGCGAACGAGGCGTGGCGGGCCAGCCGCAAGCCGCTGGTGGGCGAGTTCGTCTTCCGCGGCAAGCCGGTCTTCGTGGTCGCGAACCACTTCAACTCCAAGGGCGGCGACCAGGGCCTCGACAGCCGCTTCCAGCCGCCGCGACGCAGCTCCGAGGTGCAGCGGATCGCGCAGGCGAAGGCGGTCAACGCGTTCGTCAAGGACGTCGTGGCGATCAAGCCCAGGGCGAGCGTGGTGGTCGCGGGCGACCTCAACGACTTCGCGTTCTCGCCCGCACTCGACGCGCTCACCGACGGCGGCGTCCTCACCGACCTGGTGCAGCACCTGCCCAAGCGGGAGCGGTACGGCTACGTCTACAACGGCAACTCGCAGGTCCTGGACCACATCCTGACCAGCAAGGGGCTGCGCAGGGCGGAGTACGACGTGGTCCACATCAACGCCGAGTTCGCCGACCAGGCCAGCGACCACGACCCGCAGGTCGTCCGCATCCGCCCCTGACCGACCGGCCCCGGACACGCCGGGGGCTGCCCCTCAGCCGGAGGCTGGCCCCGGCTGAGGGGCTGGTGGCCCCGGACACGCCGCCGGCCGTCCCCCGCGCCCGAGGGAGCGCGGAGGACGGCCGGCGGCCTGGCGTGCGGCCCGCCCGACCCGGTACGGATCGGAGATCGTACGGCCCGATCCGTACGGGTCGCAGTCCGTACGGATCGGGCCGGCGCGGGTCAGTTGTGGCTGTGCAGGGCCTCGTTCAGGCCGCCCCAGGAACCCGAGCGCTGGAGCGCCTCCACCCGGCCGGTGGTGGAGTTGCGGCGGAACAGCAGGTTGTTGACGCCCGACAGGTCGAGCGCCTTGACGACCTCGCCGTCCGGGAGCGTCACCCGGGTGCCGGCGGTGACGTACAGACCGGCCTCCACCACGCAGTCGTCGCCCAGCGCGATGCCGATGCCGGCCTCGGCGCCCAGCAGGCAGCGCTCGCCGATGGAGACGATCTGCTTGCCGCCGCCGGAGAGCGTGCCCATGATCGAGGCGCCGCCGCCGATGTCGGAGCCGTCGCCGACGACGACGCCCGCGCTGATCCGGCCCTCGACCATCGAGGTGCCGAGCGTGCCGGCGTTGAAGTTGACGAAGCCCTCGTGCATCACGGTGGTGCCGGCCGCCAGGTGGGCGCCGAGCCGGACCCGGTCGGCGTCGCCGATCCGCACCCCGGCCGGGGTCACGTAGTCGGTCATCCGCGGGAACTTGTCCACGCTCGTCACCTGGAGGTGCAGCCCCTCGGCGCGGGCCGCCAGCCGCACCCGCTCCACCTGGTCCACCGGGACCGGGCCGAGCGAGGTCCAGGCCACGTTGGCCAGCAGCCCGAAGAGCCCGTCCAGGCTCAGCCCGTGCGGGCGCACCAGCCGGTGGCTGAGCAGGTGCAGGCGCAGGTACGCGTCGTGGGCGTCCAGCGGCTTGTCGTCGAGCGAGGCGATGACCGTACGGACGGCCACGACCTCGACGCCGCGGCGCAGGTCGGCGCCGAGGGTGGCGGGCGCGCCGGCGCCCAGGAGTTCGGCCACCCGCTCGGCGTCGGTGATCCGCTCGGTGCCGGCCGGGCCGGGCTCGGCGGTCAGGACGGGGGCCGGGAACCAGGTGTCGAGTACGGTGCCGTCCTCGCTGAGGGTGGCGAGCCCGGCGGCGACGGCGCCGGTCGTGCGGTGAGTTGCTGCGTCGGTCATGTTCGAACGCTAACCGGAGGCGGCCCACCGAAGCGAACCGGTCCCGGCCATCGGACCCACCCGGGCCCACCCGGGGCACGGCGGGAAGTCCCGTACCGGCCCGGTCGAGCCCTGAGGTTCCCGTACCGGCCTCAGTCGAGCAGCGTGACCTTCGGGCGCAGCACGCAGAACTCGTTACCCTCCGGATCGGCAAGAACGCGCCACGTCACGTCCGGTCCCTGCCCGACGTCGGCCGGGCGAGCGCCCAGCGCGATGATGCGATCGACCTCGGCCTGCTGGTCGCCGTCCGGAGTGACGTCGAAGTGCAGGCGGTTCTTGCCCGCCTTCGCCTCCGGCACGGGAAGGAAGGCGATCCCGGGCAGTGTGGTGGCGTCCACGCTGATCACGACCTCCTCGGCGTCCTCGTACACGATCTGCCAGCCCAGGACCTGGGCCCAGAAGGTGGCGAGCCCCTTGGGGTCGTGTGCGTCCACGGCGATCTGATACAGCGAAACGGCCATGCCCACCAGTGTGCCTGGCTGGCATGGCCGTGTCAGCGTTGAGATCACCCCGACGGGCCGGAACGACCGTTCGCCGGGCCAGAGCCCAAGGACACCGGCCGACCCCCGCGGGTCAGCCACGGGAGGCCGGCACCCGGAACTCAGACGTTGAAGCCCAGCGCCCGAAGCTGCTCCCGACCGTCATCGGTGATCTTGTCCGGGCCCCACGGCGGCATCCAGACCCAGTTGATCCGCAGCTCGTTGACGATGCCCTCGGTGGCCGACTTCGCCTGGTCCTCGATGACGTCGGTCAGCGGACAGGCCGCCGACGTCAGCGTCATGTCGAGAGTGGCGATGTTGGCATCGTCGATGTGGATGCCATAGATCAGCCCCAGGTTGACGACGTCGATGCCCAGCTCAGGGTCGACCACGTCGTACAGCGCCTCGCGGACCTCCTCCTCGCTGGCGGGCTTGGTGGTCGTTGCGTTCTCGCTCATGCGCTCTTCCTTCCCGTGCCCTCGCCCAGGGCCTGGGCCGTGGCGTCCTTCCAGGCCATCCAGCTCAGCAGCGCGCACTTGACCCGCGCCGGATACTTCGAGACCCCCGCGAACGCCACAGCGTCCTCCAGGACCTCTTCCATCGCCTCATCCGGCTCGATCTTGCCCTTGGACTGCATCAGCTCCAGGAAGGTCTCCTGGACCGTGCGGGCCTCGGCAAGCTCCTTGCCCACCAACAGTTCGTTGAGCACCGAGGCGCTCGCCTGGCTGATGGAACAGCCCTGCCCCTCGTACGACACGTCGGCGATGGTCTCGCCGTCCAGCCGTACGCGCAGCGTGATCTCATCACCACAGGTCGGGTTGACATGGTGCACTTCGGCATCGCCATCCCGAAGCCCCCGGCCGTGCGGGTGCTTGTAGTGGTCCAGGATGACGTCCTGGTACATCGAATCCAGCTTCACGAGTCAGCAGCCCCTACCCGAAGAAGTTCCGAACGTGCTCCAGCCCCTCGACCAAGGCATCGACCTCGGCCGGCGTGGAGTACAGATAGAACGACGCCCGCGTGGTCGCCGGAATTCCGTACCGCAGGCAGACGGGGCGGGCACAGTGGTGACCCACGCGGACCGCGATGCCCTGCTCGTCCAGCACCTGGCCCACGTCGTGCGGGTGGATGTCGCCGAGCGTGAAGGAGATCGCGGCGCCACGGTCCTCGGCCGTGGTCGGGCCGATGATCCGCAGGTCGGGGACGTCCTGGAAGCGACGCACGGCGTACTCGGTGATCGCGTGCTCGTGCGCTTCTATGCGGTCCATGCCGATCGCCGACAGGTAGTCCACGGCCGCGCCGAGGCCGACGGCCTGGGCGATCGGGGGCGTGCCCGCCTCGAACTTGTGCGGCGCCGGCGCGTACGTCGAGGAGTGCATCGAGACGGTTTCGATCATCTCGCCACCACCGAGGAAGGGCGGCAGGTCCTCCAGGAGTTCCTGGCGGCCCCACAGCACTCCGATGCCGGTTGGCGCGCACATCTTGTGGCCGGTGAAGGCCACGAAGTCGGCCTGCAACGCCTGCACGTCGAGCACCATGTGCGGCGCCGCCTGCGAGGCGTCGATCAGCACCAGGGCGCCGACCTCCTGCGCGCGGCGCACGATGGCCTCGACCGGGTTGATGGTGCCCAGGATGTTGGAGACCAGCACGAACGAGACGATCTTCGTCTGGGGCGTGATGATCTCGTCGATGTTGGACAGGTCGAGCCGGCCGTCGTCGGTGAGCCCGAACCACTTCAGCTTCGCGCCCGTGCGCTGCGAGAGCAGTTGCCACGGGACGATGTTGGAGTGGTGCTCCATCTCCGTGATGACGATCTCGGTGTCCTGGTCCACGCGGTAGGGCTCGTCGGCCCAGCCCAGCATGTTGGCCACCAGGTTCAGCGACTCGGAGGCGTTCTTGGTGAAGATCACCTCGTCGCGGCTGGGCGCGTTGATGAAGGCCGCGACCTTGTCGCGCGCGCCCTCGTACAGCGCGGTGGCCTCTTCGGCCAGCACGTGCACGCCGCGGTGCACGTTGGAGTTGTGCCGCTCGTAGTACGCGTTGAGGGCGTCGAGGACCTGGCGCGGCTTCTGCGAGGTCGCCGCGTTGTCCAGGTAGACGAGCCTCTTGCCGTCGTGGACCGCACGGTCCAGGACGGGGAAGTCCTTACGGATCGCCTCGGTGTCGAGGAGGCCCGGCAGCAGTGTCACGCCCCTCCCCTTTCGGTGGTCGCTTGGCCCGCGCGGCCCGGCCCCGCCGCCGTGCAGCGGCGGAGCGCGGCCCGCGGGTCGCGGAACTTCCGCGGGCCGGTGGCCTCGCGTGCGGGGGTCACGAGTTCGCGCCGCCCTTCACGTACGCCTCGTAGCCCTCATTCTCCAACTTGTCGGCGAGCTCCGCGCCACCGGACTCGGCGATCCGGCCCTGCGCGAAGACGTGCACGAAGTCGGGCTTGATGTACCGCAGGATGCGGGTGTAGTGCGTGATCAGCAGGGTGCCGACCTCGCCGCCCTCGCGCACCCGGTTGACGCCCTCGGAGACGACGCGCAGCGCGTCGACGTCCAGGCCCGAGTCCGTCTCGTCCAAGATCGCGACCTTGGGCTTGAGCAGTTCGAGCTGGAGGATCTCGTGGCGCTTCTTCTCACCGCCGGAGAAGCCCTCGTTGACGTTGCGCTCGGCGAACGCGGGGTCGATGGAGAGCCGCTCCATGGCCTCCTTGACCTCCTTGACCCACAGCCGCAGCTTGGGGGCCTCGCCGCGGACGGCGGTGGCGGAGGTGCGCAGGAAGTTGGAGACGGAGACGCCGGGCACCTCGACCGGGTACTGCATGGCGAGGAAGACGCCGGCCCGGGCCCGCTCGTCGACGGACATCTCCAGGACGTCCTCGCCGTCGAGGGTGACGGTGCCGCCGGTGACGGTGTACTTCGGGTGCCCCGCGAGGGAGTACGCGAGGGTGGACTTGCCGGAGCCGTTCGGGCCCATGATCGCGTGCGTCTCGCCCTGCTTCACGGTCAGGTCGACGCCGCGCAGGATCTCCCGGGGCCCGTTCTCGGCCTCGACGGAGACGTGCAGGTCGTTGATCTCAAGCGTTGCCATGGGTTGCCTCAGGACTCCTGGGTGACGGAGACGAGCACAGAAGCCTCTGGGCCGTCCCCTTCGATCTTGACGGGGTATACGGGTACGGGGCGCGTCGCGGGCAGCCCGGACGGCTTGCCGGTGCGCAGGTCGAAGCTCGACCCGTGCAGCCAGCACTCGATGGCGCAGTCGTCCACCTCGCCCTCGGACAGCGAGACGTTCGCGTGCGAGCAGATGTCGTTGATCGCGAACACCTCGCCCTCGGTGCGCACGAGCGAGACGGGCACGCCGTCCAGCTCCACGCGCTTGGGGGTGTCCTCTTCGAGCTCGCCCAGCGCGCAAGCCCGTACGAACGGGGTGCTGCTCATCCGACGGACGCCTCCAGTTCCGCCTCGATCTTGGCGAGCAGGCGGTCCTCGATGTCCGGGATGCCGATCTGCTGGACCAGCTCGGCGAAGAAGCCGCGGACGACCAGGCGCCGGGCCTCGTCGGCGGGGATGCCGCGGGCCATCAGGTAGAAGAGCTGTTCGTCGTCGAACCTGCCGGTGGCCGAGGCGTGTCCGGCGCCGACGATCTCGCCGGTCTCGATCTCCAGGTTCGGCACCGAGTCGACCCGGGCACCGTCGCTGAGCACCAAGTTCCGGTTGAGCTCGTAGGTGTCGGTGCCCTCGGCCGCGGCCCGGATGAGCACGTCGCCGATCCACACCGCGTGCGCGGCCTGGCCCTGGAGCGCGCCCTTGTAGACCACGTTGCTCCGGCAGTGCGGGGTGTCGTGGTCGACGAAGAGCCGGTGCTCCTGGTGCTGGCCGTCGTCGGTGAAGTACAGGCCGAACAGCTCGGCCTCGCCGCCGGGACCGCCGTAGATCACCCGCGGGTGCAGCCGGACCAGGTCGCCGCCGAAGGTGACGACGACCGACTTGAACGTGGCGTCGCGGCCCACCAGCGCGGTGTGCTGCGCGACGTGCACCGCGGTGTCGTCCCAGTCCTGCACGGAGACGACGGTCAGCTTGGCGCCGTCCCCGATCACGAACTCGACGTTGGCGGCGAGCGTCGCGTCGCCGGTGTGGTCGATGACCACCACCGCCTCGGCGAAGTTGCCGACCTCGACCAGTTGGTGGCCGTAGACCACGCCGCCCTCGCCGTGCACGGAGATCCGCACCGGCTCGGTGAGCACCGCGTCCTTGGGCACGGAGATCACGGACGCCTTCTCGAAGGCGCTGTACGCCTGCGCGGCGACGCGGTCCACCGGCTTGCCGGCCCGGCCGAGCCGGGGGTCCTCGCGGTCCACGGTCTCCACGGTGACGCCCTCGGGCGCCGCCACCTCGGCCCGCAGCGCGCCGCTGGCCTCCGCGGTGCCGTCGTGCAGGCCCCGCAGCCGCTCCAGCGGCGTGAACCGCCACTCCTCCTCGCGGCCGTGCGGCACCGGGAAGTCCGCCACGTCGTACGAGGCGGGGGCGCTGACCCTGGCGTCGATGGGCTGCTGCGGCCCGCCGACCTGAATGGCGCCGTCGGTCGTGCTACCGGCGGGAGTGTTCTCAGCCATGGCTGTCGTGGTGCTCTCTCTCTACGTCAGAAAACGGTGCTGCGTCAGCGGTGCGCGGGGCGGCGTCAGCCGACCGCGCCCTCCATTTGCAGCTCGATCAGCCGGTTGAGCTCCAGCGCGTACTCCATCGGCAGCTCGCGGGCGATCGGCTCGACGAAGCCCCGGACGATCATGGCCATCGCCTCGTCCTCGGACAGGCCACGGCTCATCAGGTAGAAGAGCTGGTCGTCGCTGACCTTGGAGACGGTCGCCTCGTGGCCCATGGACACGTCGTCCTCGCGGACGTCCACGTACGGGTAGGTGTCCGAGCGCGAGATGGTGTCCACCAGGAGCGCGTCACAGAGCACGTTCGACTTGGAGCCGTGCGCGCCCTCGCCGATCTCGATCAGACCGCGGTAGGAGGTGCGGCCACCGCCGCGGGCCACCGACTTGGAGACGATGTTCGAGGAGGTGTTCGGCGCCATGTGCACCATCTTGGCGCCGGCGTCCTGGTGCTGGCCGGAGCCGGAGAAGGCGATGGAGAGCGTCTCGCCCTTGGCGTGCTCGCCCATCAGGTAGACGGCCGGGTACTTCATGGTGACCTTGGAGCCGATGTTGCCGTCGACCCACTCCATGGTCGCGCCCTCGTAGGCCACGGCGCGCTTGGTGACCAGGTTGTAGACGTTGTTCGACCAGTTCTGGATGGTCGTGTAGCGGCAGCGACCACCCTTCTTGACGATGATCTCCACGACCGCGCTGTGCAGCGAGTCGGAGGAGTAGATCGGGGCGGTGCAGCCCTCGACGTAGTGCACGTAGGCGTTCTCGTCGACGATGATCAGCGTCCGCTCGAACTGGCCCATGTTCTCCGTGTTGATGCGGAAGTAGGCCTGGAGCGGGATGTCGACGTGCACGCCCGGCGGGACGTAGATGAACGAGCCACCGGACCAGACGGCCGTGTTCAGCGCGGCGAACTTGTTGTCGCCGGCCGGGATCACGGTGCCGAAGTACTCCTGGAAGAGCTCCGGGTGCTCCTTGAGCGCCGTGTCGGTGTCCAGGAACAGCACGCCCTGCTCCTCCAGGTCCTCACGGATCTGGTGGTAGACGACCTCCGACTCGTACTGCGCGGCGACACCGGCGACCAGGCGCTGCTTCTCGGCCTCCGGGATGCCCAGCTTGTCGTAGGTGTTCTTGATGTCCTCGGGCAGGTCTTCCCAGCTCGCGGCCTGCTTCTCGGTGGAGCGGACGAAGTACTTGATGTTGTCGAAGTCGATGCCCGACAGGTCCGAGCCCCAGGTGGGCATCGGCTTCTTGCCGAACAGCTTGAGGCCCTTGAGCCGGAGCTTCAGCATCCACTCGGGCTCGGACTTCTTCCCGGAGATGTCGCGTACGACCTCTTCGGAGAGGCCGCGCTTGGCAGCGGCGCCGGCGGCGTCGGAGTCGGCCCAGCCGTATTCGTACGTGCCCAGGCCCTCAAGCTCGGGGTGAGCAGTCTCCGTGGGGAGAGTCATGCGGGTTTCCTCCCGGACGTGCTTGCGGATGCTGTGGTGTTCTTCTTGGGAATGAACGTCGTGCACACCCCGTCGCCGTGGGCGATGGTGGCCAGACGTTGCACATGAGTCCCGAGCAGGTGGGAGAAGACCTCGGTCTCCGCCTCACAGAGCTGCGGGAACTGCTCGGCGACATGCGCAACCGGACAGTGGTGCTGGCAGAGCTGTTCACCCAAGCGAGGGTTAGGCGCGCTGCGCGCCGTAGCAGCGTACCCGTCAGCGGTCAATGCCTTGGCCAGGGCCTCCGTGCGGGACTCCGGGGCCGCCGCCTCGATGGCCGCCCGATACCCCGCCGCCTGCGCGGCCAGCCGCGCCCGAGCGAACGCCGCGACCGCGGCCTCGCCCATCTCGCCGCCGCCGGCCGACTGCGCGATCCAGCGCAGGGCGTCGGCGGCCAGTTGGTCATAGGCCTGGTCGAAGGCGTCCCGGCCACAGTCGGTCAGGGCGAAGACCTTGGCCGGCCGGCCACGGCCGCGCGCGCCGTAGACCCGCTGTTCGCGGGGTTCGACGATGCCCTCGGTCACCAGGGTGTCCAGATGGCGGCGGACGGCGGCCTGGGTGAGCTTGAGCCGCCGTGCGATGTCGGCCGTCGTGGAAGGGCCGTGGTCGAGGATCGAACGCGCGACCCGGTTGCGGGTGCTGCGCTGGTCGTCGTGGGCGGATACGGGAGACGCGCCGGCCCCCGCGGCCGGCGGGGCCGCGGACTCCTGGTGCTCGCTCGCGTATTTCACAACGCCATTGTTGCGTAATTATCCGGAGCGAGACAACCCGCCCCCGGAGCGGAGCTCGGTGGGGTGCGTCACTTAGGGAAACCTAAGTTGACCTGCGCAAATGATCACCGGTGACCCGTCTGACCAGGCCATCCGGCGCTCGGGGAGCGCCCCGCGGGCAGGCCGTGACCACCTCGCGGACATCCCACGGACACCCCGCAGACCCACGCGCCCGCCGCCGCCACCGCCCCGCCGAACTGCCCGAACGGAAGACACCGAACGTGCCGGACGACGCCGAGCAGGATCGAGCAAGCCCTCAGACGACCAAGGAAGGAAAGGCCAGGGAAGGCCGAGGAGTACCGAGGAGTACCGACGGGCACCCGGGCGCGGGCGAACCGGCGGCGGCTCGGCGACCGGCCACTTTATGCCGCTGGTCAGACCGGCCGGCGCCCCGGGTGGGGTGCCCGTGCCGCCGGCCGGGATGCGGGCGGGGTCACAGCCGGCCGCGCGGGCGGGCTCCGGGCCGACCGCAGGTGCGGGCTCCGGGCTTGCCGCAGGTGCAGGCTCCGGGCCGACCGGTGCGGGGGTACGGGGCGGAGACGCCGGGCGGGGACGTCGAGGGCGGAAGCGCCGGACGGGAGTCCGGGCCAGCCGCGCGGACGGAGGCACGGGGCAGAGGCGCCGGGCGGGGACGTCGAGCGGGAGCACCGGGCCGGGACGCCGGAGGCGGAGGTACGGGGCAGAAGCGCCAAGCCGGAGCGCCGGGCAGGGGCGCCCGGCCCCGCGGCGGTCGGCCCGGGCCAGCACGGACCTGCCGCCCGAACCGCCGGCGCGCCTTCGTAGACTGCGGCCCATGCGAGAAGAGCCCTCCCCCAGCCACCTCAGCGGGCCGGCGTCGGGGGAAGCCGCCGGGGAGGCGCCGGCGGTCGAGATCGTCGGCCTGGTCAAGCGGTACGGGACGAAGACGGCGGTCGACGGCCTCTCGCTGACCGTCGCCCGCGGCGCCGTCACCGCCGTGCTCGGCCCCAACGGCGCCGGCAAGACCACCACCATCGAGACCTGCGAGGGGTACCGACGGCCGGACGCCGGCACCGTACGGGTGCTCGGGCTCGACCCGGTCGCGGACGCGTCCGCGCTGCGCCCGCGCATCGGCGTGATGCTCCAGTCCGGCGGCGTCTACCCCGGCGCCCGCGCCGCCGAGATGCTGCGCCACACCGCATCGCTGCACGCCCACCCGGTGGACGTGGACACCCTGATCACCCGGCTCGGCCTGGAGGGCTGCGGCCGTACCACCTACCGCCGGCTCTCCGGCGGCCAGCAGCAGCGGTTGGCGCTGGCCATGGCCGTGGTCGGCCGGCCCGAGCTGGTCTTCCTGGACGAGCCGACCGCCGGGCTCGACCCGCAGGCCCGCCGGGCCACCTGGGACCTGGTGCGCGAGTTGCGCGCGGACGGGGTGGGCGTCGTCCTCACCACCCACCACATGGACGAGGCGGAACAGCTCGCCGACCAGGTGCACATCATCGACGCCGGCAAGGTGATCGCCTCCGGCAGCCCGGAGGAGCTGTGCCGCGGCGGCGCGGAGAACTCGCTGCGCTTCACCGGCCGACCCGGGCTCGACCTGGCCTCGCTGCTGAAGGCGCTGCCGGCCGAGTGCACGGCGGCCGAGCTGGTGCCCGGCTCGTACCGGGTGACCGGGAACGTCACGCCGCAGTTGCTGGCGACCGTGACCTCCTGGTGCGCCCAGCACGGGGTGCTGCCCGACCGGCTCTCGGTGGAGCGGCACACCCTGGAGGACGTCTTTCTGGAGCTGACCGGCAAGGAGTTGCGCGCGTGATGGCCGAGACCGCTGACCCGACCGGCCCGGGGGGCGCCGCCGACCGCAAGGGCGCCGCCGGCACCTTCGCGCCGCGTCCGGGCGCCGCGCCGCTGGGGCGGATGATCAGGGCGCAGGCGGCGCTGGAGACCCGGCTGCTGCTGCGCAACGGCGAACAACTGCTGCTCGTGATCATCATCCCGACCCTGCTGCTGACCCTGTTCAGCCTCGTCGACGTGGTGGACACCGGCGACGGGGACGCGGTGGACTTCCTGGCGCCCGGCGTGCTGGCGCTCGCGGTGCTCTCCACGGCGTTCACCGGGCAGGCCATCGCGACCGGCTTCGAGCGGCGGTACGGGGTGCTCAAGCGGCTCGGCGCGTCTCCGCTGCCGCGGTGGGGCCTGATGGCGGCCAAGACCTGCGCCGTCCTGGTCACCGAGGTGCTCCAGATCGCCCTGCTGACCGCGGTCGCGCTGGCGCTCGGCTGGTCGCCGCACGGCAACCCGGCCACCGTCGCGCTGCTCCTGCTGCTCGGCACCGCGGCCTTCTCCGGCCTCGGGCTGCTCATGGCCGGCACCCTCAAGGCCGAGGTCACACTGGCGGCGGCCAACCTCGTCTTCCTGCTGCTGCTCTTCGGCGGCGGGGTCATCGTGCCGCTGTCGAAGTTCCCCGACGGCCTGGCGGACGCGCTGCACCTGCTGCCGGTCGCCGCGCTCTCCGACGGCCTGCGCGACGTCCTGCGGGACGGCGCCGGCGTGCCCTGGTCGGACCTCGGCATCCTGGCCGTCTGGGCAGTGCTCGGCCTCGGCGCCGCGGGCCGGTTCTTCCGCTGGGAGTAGAGGAGCCCCAAGATCGCCCCCGAGCCCCCGTGAGCTGCGCGGATGCAGGTCGTACGGGAGGGGTCGGCGCGCCGGGCACCCCTCGTGAATCGGTGCACAAGGTGCGGCCTACCATGAGGCCGTGCCGAATTCGTGGAATCCCCTTGAGCTGATCGCCCGCCGCTGGACGCCCTCCGCGCGCCTGGTCCGGCTGGCAGCGCTGGTCACCGTGGTGATGGCCGTCCTCATCGTGGTGACGGGCGGGGCCGTCCGGCTCACCCAGTCCGGGCTCGGCTGCGAGACCTGGCCCAAGTGCACCGACGACAGCCTGACGCCCACCGCCGACATGGGCATCTACGGCGTCATCGAGTTCAGCAACCGCCTGCTGACGTACGTGCTCTGCGCGGTCATCGGGTTCTTCATCATCGTGGCCCGGGCGGCGAAGCCGATGCGCAGCTCGCTGACCCGGCTCGGCTGGTCGCAGTTCTGGATCGTGATGGGCAACGCCGTGGTCGGCGGCATCACGGTGCTGACCGGGCTGAACCCGTACATCGTCAGCTCGCACTTCCTGCTCTCCACCGTGCTCCTGACGGTCGCGGTGATCACCTGGCAGCGCACCCGTGAGGGCGACGACGCGCCGCGGCTGCTGGTCGCCACCGCGGTGCGCCAGTTGTCCTGGCTGCTGGTCGGTGCGGCGGCGGCGCTGATCGTCATCGGCACCGTGGTCACCGGCTCCGGGCCGCACGCGGGCGACGCGCGCGAGGTGCACCGCATCCCGCTGGACTGGCAGGAGATCACCCAGCTCCACGTCGACTTCGTCTACATCGTCTTCGGCCTGACCGTGGCCCTGTGGTTCACGCTGCGCGCGGTACGGGCGCCGCACCCCGCCGCGCGCCGGGTCGTCGAGCTCTTCGTGGTGCTGCTCTCGCAGGGCCTGATCGGCTACGTGCAGTACTTCACGCACCTGCCGGAGTTCGTCGTCGGGATGCACATGCTCGGCTCCTGCCTGGTGTGGATCGCGGTGCTGCGGGTCTTCCTCGTCCTGCGGGACCGGGGCACGCCGCCGCCGGACGCCGTCCCGGACGGGCCCACCGGCGAGCACGAGGCGCTTCAGCCCGCCGTGGAGGAGCCGGCAGCCGCCGGCAGCCGGTAGACCCGTCGGGCGGTGCCCGCCGCCACCAGTGAGGCGATGCGCCACGCCTCGGGCTCGGTGCACACCCCGTCCGCCGTCCACTCCCGCACCAGCCGCCCCACCGCCTCCGTGAACTGGCGCGCAGCCACCACGTACAGCTCGGGCAGCGCCCACGCCCCGGTGGCGAACATGAGCTTGCCGAACGGCGCGTGCCGCAGCGTCTCCTGGGGCGCGGGCCCGACGTCCGCGTACACGTGCGGGAAGCGTGCCGCGAGCCGGGCCGCCCACAGGTGGTCCTGGCCGGCACCCACGCCCACGCGCGGGCCGGGCCCCGGCAGCAGCACCAGGTCGGTGCCGTAGCCGCGCGTGGCGGCCAGGAAGGCGCCGACGTCCGCGCCCTCGCGGCAGTGCAGTTGGACCGGCAGCCTGCTGGCGACGGCGCTCCACAGCAGGTGGTGGACGAGGGCCGGGGCGGCCGGCGGGGTGCCGGGGCGGCGGTCGCGCAGCCAGTGGTCGGCGGCCCGCCACACCGTCGCGCGCTCGGGCGCGGCCCCGGGGAGGGCCCCGTCGACGGCGAGGGCGAGGGCCACGGCGTGCTGCGGGGCCGGGGCCAGGGAGTCCGCCACCGCGTCGAGGAAGCCGCGCGTGCTGGTCGCGGCGTCGGCCAGCCGTCCCGCGAGGCGCCGCAGCGGCAGCACCCGGTGCACGGGGGCGTCCGCGGCCGACGCGAGTTCGGCGGCCGAGCACGAGCCCCCGGCCGGATCCGCCCCACCCGCCTCGTCCGCCGCATCTGCCAGCAGGTACGCGCCCACCCCCGAGCCCCGCAGCAGCAGCCGGGTGGCCCGGTAGGCGCCCACCTCGCGGCGGGCGGCGAGGTAGTGGGCGGGCGTGCAGTGCGGGGCGAGGCCGAGCAGCGGCGGGCACCAGCGGCGCACCGCGAGCCCCAGCCAGGTGTCGAAGAAGGTCGTGCCGGGCGGGGCCGGCCCGTGCGAGCCGATGGCGCCGGCGAGAAGTGACTCAAATGAGCCGAGTCCGAGTTCACCATGCGAGACGCCGGCGCCGTGCTGGTCGACCAGGGGCGGCAGCGCATACTCCGGTTCCTCCCGGTCCCGGTCACTGTTGCGATCACCGCTCAGGCCCCGGTCGCGGGGGTCTGGCGCACCCGTGCGGTCGGTGCCCGCCGCACCGGGCCGGGCCCGCCCCTGCCGCCCGGGGTCCGGCGGGTCGGTCCGCCACCGCTGAGGGCCGTCCAGCAGCATCCGCATCTCCCTGCCCGAACGGAGGTCCCGGGGGTTCCCGCACGCGAACCGCGTGCGGGGTCGGTGCCGGGAAGGCTACGGGTTGCGGGGCCCGCCAAGCTGGATACCGGCCATGCGGGACCACTCGTACGGCCCCGTGCGGACCTTCGCCGCCAGATCGCCGGCGAAGTCCTCGTGCACGGTCAGGCCGGACAGTTCGGCGGCCCGCCGGGCGCTCTCGTACGAGGGGGCGACCAGGTTGCCCCACTCGCCGTTGGCGCCGACCAGGGCGATCCGGACCGAGCCGCGGGTGATGTGGGCGAGCTGGCCCTCGGCGCTGCCGCCGTGGCTGCGGGCGAACGCCTCGATCTGTCGGGCCAGCCGGGCGGCCTGCCGCTCGACGCGGGCGTCGCGGACCGGCGTGTCGGCCGGCTCCGTGCTCTCTTCGGCCTGCTGGGTGTCTGCCATGCCCGCGATGCTACCGATCGGTAGATCATCTTGGCGACGGGCCTGCCGCGTGGCCTGCACCACGCGTGAGGGGCGGCGCCCGGGGTGGGCGCCGCCCCTCACGGCAGCGTGCTGGAGTCCGCGGCGTACGCCGGCGGGCGCTGGGTCAGCGCAGGAACGGGTCCACGGCCACGGCCACGAAGAGCAGCGACACATAGGTGATGGACCAGTGGAAGAGGCGCATCTCCTTGAGCTTGGCACCGGTCACGCCGGCCTTGGCGCGGGCCTGGAGGCCGTGCGCCTCCTTCAGCCAGAAGGCGCCGAGCGCGGCGGCGACCACCGGGTAGAACCAGCCGGTGTAGCCGAGCGGCCACAGCAGCAGCGACACGCCGACCATCACCCAGCTGTAGAGGACGATCTGGCGGGCGACGACCTTGTTGCCCGCGACGACCGGCAGCATCGGCACGCCGACCCGCTCGTAGTCGTCCTTGACCTTCATCGACAGCGGCCAGTAGTGCGGCGGCGTCCAGAAGAAGATGACCAGGAAGAGCACCGCGCTGGCCCAGGAGACCGTGTTGGTCACCGCCGACCAGCCGACGAACACCGGCATGCAGCCGGCGATGCCGCCCCAGACGATGTTCTGCGCCGTACGCCGTTTGAGCCACATCGTGTAGACGACGACGTAGAAGACCAGCGCGCTGAGGGCGAGCATCGACGACAGCGGGTTGACCAGGAACCACAGCCAGGCCGTGGAGACCACGGTCAGGGCGTACGCGAAGACCAGGCACTCGCGCGGCGAGACCATGCCGGTGACCAGGGGCCGCTGCGAGGTGCGGTCCATCAGGGCGTCGATGTCCCGGTCGATGTACATGTTGAACGCACCGGCGCCGCCGGCGGACATGAAGCCGCCCACGCAGGTGGCGAGCACCAGCCACAGGTCGGGGACGCCCTCGGCGGCCAGGAACATCACCGGAACGGTCGTCATCAGCAGCAGCTCGATGACGCGCGGCTTCGTCAGCGCGAGGAACGCCTTGGCACGGGCCCCGAACGGCCGGTGACTGTGGCTCTGGGTAGAGAGCGACCCCACAGGACGGGATTCGACGGCCGTCACGCACACCCCTGGTTTAGTGACATCAGCGGCGGTGAGCCGCGGGCAGACCAGCAAGCACCGGACATGAAGACCCGGTAAAGACTTGCGCGTACCACGCCACTCTAGACGTTGCCGCTCCCTCGTCCGTCGCCGGGGTGGGGTCGTGTTGGCGGCCGACCTAGGGCGCTCGGGGGGCGGCGGGGCGGGCGCGGACCGTGGTTCCGGCGCGCGCTCGGGCGCCGTCACCGGCAGGGTGGGAGGAGGGTGCGTCGGGGGTCCGCCGCGGCCCTCGGCGCGGGCGCCCGTGACGGGCGGGCGACGCCCCGGGGAACCCGTGTGGCCAGCCGGTCATCGCACTGACCACAGGGTGCAGCGGTCGAAAGGATGACCACCGCCGCGAGGGTAGGCTCGGCCCTGCCCGGCGTAAAACCCTCAACCGGCATCCGACCTTGTGGAGAGGAGCCCTGACTCAGGGTGAGCACCAAGTCGACCACCACAGATCTTGAGTGGACCGAACTGGACCAGCGGGCCGTGGACACCGCCCGCGTTCTGGCCATGGACGCCGTGCAGAAGGTCGGTAACGGCCACCCCGGCACGGCCATGAGCCTGGCGCCCGCGGCGTACCTGTTGTTCCAGAAGTTGATGCGGCACGACCCCTCGGACGCGAACTGGACCGGCCGCGACCGGTTCATCCTCTCGCCGGGACACACCAGCCTCACGCTCTACATCCAGCTCTTCCTCAACGGCTACGGCCTGGAGCTGGAGGACCTCAAGGCGTTCCGCACCTGGGGCAGCAAGACCCCCGGCCACCCCGAGGTCGGCCACACCACCGGTGTGGAGACCACCACCGGCCCGCTCGGCCAGGGCATCGCGAACGCGGTGGGCATGGCCATGGCCGCCCGCTACGAGCGCGGGCTCTTCGACCCGGACGCGCCGCAGGGCAGCTCCCCCTTCGACCACACCATCTGGGCGATCGTCTCCGACGGCGACCTGGAGGAGGGCATCTCCGCCGAGGCGTCCTCGCTCGCCGGCCACCAGAAGCTCGGCAACCTGGTCGCGCTCTACGACGACAACCACATCTCCATCGAGGGCGACACGGCCACCGCGCTCTCCGAGGACGTGCTCGCGCGGTACGCGGCGTACGGCTGGCACGTGCAGCGCATCGAGCAGGCGCCGAACGGCGACTTCGACGTGCAGGCGCTGTACGCGGCGCTGAAGGCGGCGCAGGCCGAGACGGAGCGGCCGTCGATCATCGCGGCCCGCACGATCATCGCCTGGCCGGCCCCGAACGCCCAGAACACCGAGGCGTCCCACGGCTCCGCGCTCGGCGCCGCCGAGGTCGCGGCCACCAAGGAGGTGCTCGGCTTCGACCCGGAGCAGCACTTCGCGGTGGACGAGACGGTGCTCGCGCACGCCCGCGCGGTCATCGAGCGGGGCCGCGCGGCCCGCAGCGACTGGGACAAGCAGCTCCTGAGCTGGCGCGAGGCCAACCCGGAGCGGGCCGCCGAGTTCGACCGGATCAGCGCAGGTGAGCTGCCGGCCGGCTGGGAGAAGGCGCTGCCCACCTTCCCGGTCGGCAAGGACGTGGCCACCCGCAAGGCGTCCGGCGAGACGCTGAAGGCGCTGGGCGCGGTCATCCCCGAGCTGTGGGGCGGCTCGGCCGACCTCGCCGGCTCCAACAACACCACCATCGACGCGTCCTCCTCCTTCCTGCCGGCGGACAACCCGCTGCCGGAGGCGAACCCGTACGGCCGCACGGTGCACTTCGGCATCCGCGAGCACGCCATGGGCTCGACCATGAACGGCATCGCGCTGCACGGCAACACGCGCATCTACGGCGGCACCTTCCTGGTGTTCTCCGACTACATGCGTCCCGCGGTGCGGCTGGCCGCGCTGATGAAGCTGCCGGTCACCTACGTGTGGACGCACGACTCCATCGGTCTCGGCGAGGACGGCCCGACCCACCAGCCGGTCGAGCACCTGGCCGCGCTGCGCGCCATCCCGGGGCTGAACGTGGTCCGCCCGGCCGACGCCAACGAGACGGCGATCGCCTGGCGCGAGGTGCTGCGCCGCCACCACGACAAGCCGGCGCCGCACGGCCTGGCCCTGACCCGGCAGAACGTGCCCACCTACGAGGCCAACGAGAACGCGGCCAAGGGCGGCTACGTGCTGGTCGAGGCCGAGGGCGGGCAGGCCCAGGTGATCTTGATCGCCACCGGTTCCGAGGTGCAGCTCGCCGTCGAGGCGCGCGAGCAGCTCCAGGCCGCCGGCGTGCCCACCCGGGTGGTGTCGATGCCGTCGGTGGAGTGGTTCGACGAGCAGGACCAGGCGTACCGGGACAGCGTGCTGATCCCGACCGTCAAGGCGCGGGTCGCGGTCGAGGCCGGCATCGGTCTGACCTGGTACCGCTTCGTGGGCGACCACGGGCGGGTCGTCTCCCTTGAGCACTTCGGCGCCTCGGCCGCGTACCAGGTGCTCTACCAGGAGTTCGGCATCACCACCGAGGCGGTCGTGCAGGCCGCTCGGGAATCGATCGACGCCGCGGCGCGCTGACGCCCGTATACGACTAGGAGGAGTTGCACTTCCCATGACAGACGCACTCAAGCGCCTCTCGGACGCAGGCGTCGCGATCTGGCTCGACGACCTGTCCCGCAAGCGGATCACCTCGGGCAACCTGGCAGAGCTGATCGACCAGCAGCACGTGGTCGGCGTGACCACCAACCCGTCGATCTTCCAGAAGGCGATCTCGGGCGGCGACGGGTACGAGCGGCAGCTCGCCGACCTCGCGGTGCGCGGGGTCACGGTCGAAGAGGCCGTCCGCATGATCACCACGGCGGACGTGCGGGACGCGGCCGACATCCTGCGCCCGGTCTTCGACGCGACCGACGGGCAGGACGGCCGGGTCTCCATCGAGGTCGACCCGCGCCTGGCGCACCGTACGGACGCCACCGTCGCCGAGGCCAAGCAGTTGGCCTGGCTGGTGGACCGGCCGAACACGCTCATCAAGATCCCGGCGACCAAGGCCGGACTGCCCGCGATCACCGAGACCATCGGCCGCGGCATCAGCGTCAACGTCACGCTGATCTTCTCCCTTGAGCGCTACCGCGAGGTCATGGACGCCTACCTGGCGGGCCTGGAGAAGGCGAAGGCCGCCGGGCTGGACCTGGCGAAGATCCACTCGGTGGCGTCGTTCTTCGTCTCCCGGGTCGACACCGAGATCGACAAGCGGCTCGCGGCGCTGGGCACCGACGAGGCGGGCGCCCTCAAGGGCAAGGCCGCGCTGGCCAACGCCCGTCTCGCCTACCAGGCGTACGAGGAGGTCTTCGGCTCGGCGGACGGCTCGGTCGCGCCCTCCGAGCGGTTCGCCGCGCTGGACAAGGCGCAGGCCAACCGGCAGCGTCCGCTGTGGGCCTCGACCGGCGTCAAGGACCCGGCGTACAAGGACACGCTGTACGTGGACGACCTGGTCGCCCCCGGCACGGTCAACACCATGCCGGAAGCGACCCTGGAGGCCACCGCCGACCGCGGTGAGATCACCGGCGACACCGTGCGGGCGACCTACGCGCAGTCCAAGGCCGACCTGGACGCCATCGCGGCGCTCGGCGTCAGCTACGACGACGTGGTGCGGGTCCTGGAAGAAGAGGGCGTCGAGAAGTTCGAGGCGGCCTGGACCGACCTGCTGAAGTCCACCGAGGCCGAGCTCAAGCGCCTCACTCCGGCAAAGGACTGACCTTGTCTGACCCCGCACGCAGTGACAATCCGCTGCGTGACGCTCAGGACCGACGGCTCCCGCGCATCGCGGGGCCGTCGGGCCTGGTGATCTTCGGCGTCACGGGCGATCTGTCGCGTAAAAAGCTGATGCCAGCGGTTTACGACCTGGCCAACCGCGGGCTTCTGCCCCCGGGCTTCTCCCTCGTCGGCTTCGCCCGGCGCGACTGGGAGGACGAGGACTTCGCGCAGGTCGTGCACGACGCCGTGAAGGAGCACGCCAGGACCCCGTTCCGCGAGGAGGTCTGGCAGCAGCTCGCCGAGGGCTTCCGCTTCGTCCCCGGCGAATTCTCCGACGACGAGGCGTTCCAGCAGCTCAAGGCCACCATCGAGGAACTGGACGGGGCGCGCGGTACGGGCGGCAACTTCGCCTTCTACCTGTCGGTGCCGCCGAAGTTCTTCCCCACCGTCGTCCAGCAGCTCAAGAAGCACGGCCTGTCCGAGGGCCAGGGCGACTCCTGGCGGCGCGCGGTCATCGAGAAGCCCTTCGGGCACGACCTGGCCAGCGCGCAGGAGCTCAACCAGGTCGTCCACCAGGTCTTCCGGCCGAGCGACGTGTTCCGCATCGACCACTACCTGGGCAAGGAGACGGTCCAGAACATCCTGGCGCTGCGCTTCGCCAACACCATGTTCGAGCCGCTGTGGAACCGCTCGTACGTGGACCACGTGCAGATCACCATGGCCGAGGACATCGGCATCGGCGGTCGCGCCGGGTACTACGACGGCATCGGCTCGGCCCGGGACGTCATCCAGAACCACCTGCTCCAGTTGCTGGCGCTGACCGCCATGGAGGAGCCGGCCTCCTTCGACGCGAAGGCGCTGGTCACCGAGAAGCTGAAGGTGCTCACGGCCGTCCGGCTCCCGAACGACCTGGGTCGGCACACCGTCCGCGGCCAGTACACGCACGGCTGGCAGGGCGGCACCGAGGTCTGCGGCTACCTCGAAGAAGAGGGCATCGACCCGCAGTCCAAGACCGACACCTACGCCGCCATCAAGCTGGGGATCGACAACCGCCGCTGGGCGGGCGTGCCGTTCTACCTGCGCACCGGCAAGCGGCTCGGCCGGCGGGTCACCGAGATCGCGGTGGTCTTCCAGCGCGCCCCGCACTCCCCCTTCGACACCACCGACACCCAGGAGCTGGGGCAGAACGCCCTGGTCATCCGGGTGCAGCCGGACGAGGGCGTGACGATTCGGTTCGGCTCCAAGGTGCCGGGCACCTCGATGGAGATCCGCGACGTGACGATGGACTTCGCGTACGGCGAGTCCTTCACCGAGTCCAGCCCCGAGGCGTACGAGCGGCTGCTGCTCGACGTGCTGCTCGGGGACGCCAACCTCTTCCCGCGGCACCAGGAGGTCGAGGAGTCCTGGCGCATCCTCGACCCGATCGAGGAGTACTGGGACCGGCACGGCCGGCCCGAGGAGTACACCGCCGGGACGTGGGGGCCGAAGGCGGCGGACGAGATGCTCGCACGAGACGGACGGAGCTGGCGGCGGCCATGAACATCGATCTCACGGACACCACGTCCAGCCAGATCAATTCCGCACTGGTGCAGGCGCGCCGGGCCAGCGGAACGCCGGCCGTGGGCATGGTGCTCACCCTGGTCATCGTCACCGACGAGGGCAACCACTACGACGCGCTCAAGGCCGCGAGCGAGGCGTCCAAGGAACACCCCTCGCGCATCCTCGTCGTCATCCGCCGCCCCGGGCGCTCCCCGCGCGACCGCAAGATCGCGCGGCTGGACGCCGAGGTGCGGGTGGGCGGCGAGAGCGGCACCGGCGAGACGGTGCTGCTGCGGCTGCACGGGGAGTTGGCGAGCCACGCCCACTCCGTGGTGCTGCCGCTGCTGCTGCCCGACGCGCCGGTCGTGGTGTGGTGGCCGGAGGACGCGCCGGAGCACCCCAGCGAGGACCTGCTCGGCCAGCTCGCCGCGCGCCGCATCACCGACGCGCAGGCCACCGAGGACCCGGTGGCCACCCTCGCGCTGCGGGCCCAGACGTACACGCCGGGCGACACGGACCTGGCCTGGACCCGCATCACGCCCTGGCGCAGCGTGCTGGCCGCCGCGCTCGACCAGAAGCACTCGACGATCACGTCGGCCTCGGTCGACGGCGAGGCGTACAACCCCAGCAGCGAGTTGCTGGCGCTGTGGCTCGCCGAGCGGCTCGGGGTGCCGGTCCAGCGGCACGTCTCGGACGGGCCCGGGCTGACCGCGGTGCGCCTGGAGACCGTCGACGGCACGATCTGCCTGGACCGCGCGGACGGTTCGCTGGCCGAGTTGGCCATGCCGGGCCAGCCCGACCGGCACGTGGCGCTGCACCGCAGGGAGACCGCGGAGCTGATCGCCGAGGAGCTGCGGCGGCTCGACCCGGACGAGACGTACGCGTCGGCGGTCAAGTACGGCGTACAGCGGCTGGGCGGGAAGGCGCCGGCGGCCAAGGGCGCGGCGCCGGCCGGCACGGTCGGCGGGGCCGCGAGCGACGGCGCCGCGGGCGACGCGGCGGATGGCGCTGCGGCCGGTGCGGACGCTGCTGCCGGTGGCACGGGTGGCACCTCCGGTACGAAGGCCGGGGCCGGCAAGAAGAAGGCGGCTCAGTCGCCGAAGAAGCCGGCGTCCTCGTGACGGCGCCGCAGGTCGTGGTCCACCGCGACAAGGAGCTGATGGCGCGGGCCGCCGCCGCCCGACTGATCACCAAGATCGTCGACGCGCAGGCGGCCCGGGGCACGGCGTCGGTGGTGCTCACCGGCGGCCGTAACGGCAACGGTCTGCTGGCCGCGCTCGCCGAGTCCCCGGCGCGGGACGCGGTGGACTGGGCTCGGCTCGACCTGTGGTGGGGCGACGAGCGGTTCCTGCCCGAGGGCGATCCGGAGCGCAACGTCACACAGGCCAGGCAGGCGCTGCTGGACGCGGTGCCGCTGGACCCGGCGCGGGTGCACCCGATGCCCGCGTCGGACGGCAGCTACGTCGGGGACGCGGACGCGGCGGCTGCCGCGTACGCCACCGAGCTCGCTGCCGCCGCCGCACAGCAGACCGCGTCGCCGCCGGCGGGAGCCGGCGGGGGCGGGGTGCCCGTCTTCGACGTGCTGCTGCTCGGCGTCGGCCCGGACACCCATGTGGCCTCGCTCTTCCCCGAGCTGCCGGCCGTCCGTGAGCAGGAGCGGACGGTGGTCGGCGTGCACGGCGCGCCCAAGCCGCCGCCCACCCGCATCTCGCTGACCATGCCCGCGATCCGCTCCGCGCGGGAGGTGTGGTTGCTCGCCGCCGGCGCGGACAAGGCCGGAGCGGTGGCCATCGCCCTGTCGGGTGCGGGCGAGGTGCAGGCCCCGGCCGCCGGCGCACGGGGCCGCAGCCGCACGCTGTGGCTGCTCGACCGCAGCGCCGCGGCTGAGCTGCCGCGCGAGCTGTATCCGCCGGCCTCGGCCTGAGCAGGGGTCCGGTGTGCGTTCGCGTACGGGCCTGGCTTGTGTAGGACTCCGGCCCGACTAGGGCTTCAGTCTGAGCACGGGTCTGGTACGAGCACGGGCCCGGCCTGAGCAGGGCCGCGGCCCTGATACGACGGTGCCCGCGGCGGCCCGGTCCTCCCGGATCGGGCCGCCGCGGGCCGTTCCACGTCCGGGGCCGCCCCCCGGTACTGGCACCGACCGGCGCACGCCACCGCAGGGCCACCCACCGCGCACACCGGCCGCGGGGCACGCACCGCACCACGCACGCCGGCCGCGGGCGCCCGGGAGCGTACGCGGCCGGCTCCAGGCCATAGCCTCCGTTACGGGCCCGGGTCAGCGTCCGCGCAGCGCGCGGTAGCGCCGTACCAGGGCGGTGGTCGACGCATCGAGTCCCGGCACCTGCTCGTCGGCGCGCAACGCCGGCTCCACCCGCTTGGCCAGCACCTTGCCGAGTTCGACGCCCCACTGGTCGAAGGAGTCGATGTTCCAGATCGCGCCCTGGACGAACACCTTGTGCTCGTAGAGCGCGACCAACTGGCCGAGCACCGACGGGGTGAGTTGGGTGGCCAGGATGGTGCTGGTGGGCCGGTTGCCGCGGAAGGTCTTGTGCGGCACCAGTTCCTCGGCCACGCCCTCCGCCCTGACCTCGTCTGCCGTCTTGCCGAACGCCAGCGCCTGGCCCTGGGCGAACAGATTGGCCATCAACAGGTCGTGCTGTTCGGCCAGTTGGGGCGCGAGGTCGTCCACGGGCCGGGCGAAGCCGATCAGGTCGGCGGGGATCAGCTTGGTGCCCTGGTGCAGCAACTGGTAGTAGGCGTGCTGCCCGTTGGTACCGGGCGTGCCCCACACCACGGGTCCGGTCTGCCAGGTCACCGGGCAACCCTGCCGGTCGACGGACTTCCCGTTGGACTCCATGTCGAGTTGCTGGAGGTAGGCGGTGAACGAGCCCAGGTAGTGGCTGTACGGCAGCACCGCGTGCGATTGGGCGTCGTGGAAGCCGCCGTACCAGACGCCGAGCAGACCGAGCAGCAGCGGCACGTTCTCCTCGACCGGTGCGGTCAGGAAGTGTTCGTCGACCAGGTGGAAGCCCGCGAGCATTTCCCGGAACCGGTCGTGCCCAATGGCGATCATGAGCGAGAGCCCAATCGCCGAGTCATACGAGTAACGTCCGCCGACCCAGTCCCAGAACTCGAACATATTGGCCGGATCAATGCCGAATTCGGCGACCTTCTCCGCGTTGGTGGACAGCGCGACGAAGTGTTTGGCCACCGCGTCCTGACCGGCGTCCAACGCGTTCAGGAGCCAGTTGCGCGCGGATGTCGCATTGGTGATCGTCTCGATCGTGGTGAAGGTCTTGGACGCCACGATGAACAGCGTCTCGGCCGCGTCGAGATCGCGTACGGCCTCATGGAGATCGGCGCCGTCCACATTGGATACGAACCGGAAATCCAGGTGCCGTGCGCTGTAGGCGCGCAACGCCTCATAAGCCATGGCGGGCCCCAGGTCGGAACCGCCGATACCGATATTGACGACCGTCTTGATGGGCTTGCCGGTATGCCCGGTCCAGTCCCCCGAGCGCACCCGGTCGGCGAAGGTGGCCATTTTGGTGAGCACGGCGTGCACCGCCGGCACCACGTTCTCCCCGTCGGCCTCCACGACCTGGGCGAGCGGGGCGCGCAGCGCGGTGTGCAGGACGGAGCGCCGTTCGGTGATGTTGATCTTGCCGCCGTGGAACATCTCGTCGCGCAGCTCGGTGACCTTGCTGGCCGCGGCCAGTGCCCGGAGCAGCCGGAGCGTCTCGTCGGTCACCAGATGCTTGGAGTAGTCCACATAGAGATCGCCGACCTGTGCGGTGTAGCGCTCACCACGCGCGGGATCGGCGGCGAATACCTCGCGTAGGTCGACCTCCCCTAGCTGTTCCCGGTGTTTTCCCAGCGCGACCCACTCCGGCATCTGATCGAGCCGGGTTCGGCCTTCAGCGTTCATCTCGGACATCAGCCCTATTCGTCTCGTCATTCGCGCCAGCACCGCCCAACTTAGTTGATCAGGGCGGTCCATATGTCGCCATCGCGGGGCGGACACAGAAAGGCCCGGCAGCTCCTCCCGTGGGAGGGTGCTGCCGGGCCCCGGTCCGCTGCCGAGGGGGCGGGCGCCGTGGGGACCACGCGCTCGCTGCCCGAGTGCTGCCGGTGGGTGCGGTCCTGCTGCCGCGTCAGATCTCGCCGCGGAGCTTGGCCAACGCCTCCGCGAGGATCGCCTCGCCGTCCGCGTCACTGCGCCGTTCCCGCACGTAGGCGAGGTGGGTCTTGTACGGCTCGGTGCGCGGCGGGTCCGGCGGGTTCTCCCGGTCCTTTCCGGCGGGGAAGCCGCAGCGCGGACAGTCCCAGGTCTCGGGGATCTGCGCGTCGCTGGCGAAGCTTGGCTGTGTCTCGTGCCCGTTCGAGCACCAGAAGGAGATGCGCAGCCGGGGCGCTGATTCGCCCCGTTCGGCCTCTCCCATCGGCCCCGCTCCGACCCGACTTCCTCGGATCGCGTTGCCACTTGCCACGGTTGTAACTCCCTGCGTGATGGTGCCGCGAAGCATCCGATAGGCGGCTCCGCTGCCGGGCGCCCCAGTCTATGTAAGGCCCAACGCGCGTCCAGCGACAGGAGTTACACCCGCCCCCGAGGACGCAAGCCCAATAATAGGCCGCGCTGACGACGGTCCGTCAGTTAATCCAGCTTCATCATCACGCCGAGCGCGACGATGCAGGCGAACCACAGCAGGCCGACCACCACGGTGATCCGGTCAAGGTTACGCTCGGCGACAGACGAGCCGCCGACAGAGGACTGCATTCCGCCACCGAACATGTCGGACAGGCCGCCACCCTTTCCCTTGTGCATGAGCACGAGCATCATCAACAGCGCGCTGAAGATGATGAGGGCGATTGAGAACCCAGTTTCCACGGCTGGACCAACTCTCTCGGACGCGATAATTCTGAAAACGATCTGATGAAACGGATGGAACCCTGAACGCTGTCGGGGCCGGCCGACGCGTTAACGCCGGTACCGGCCCCGACAGGGTACGACGGGGGGACCCCGCCGTCATAGCTGCCTACTGGTCGCGGAAGCGAACGATCTTCACGAACTCGTCCGCGTCGAGCGCCGCGCCACCGATCAGCGCACCGTCCACGTCCGGCTTGGCCATGATCGCCGCGATGTTCGCCGCCTTGACGGAACCGCCGTACTGGATGCGCACCCGGTCGGCCAGGTCCTTGCTGTAGAGCTCGGCCAGCCGCTTGCGGATCGCCCCGCAGACTTCCTGCGCGTCCTCGGGCGTGGCGACCTCGCCGGTGCCGATCGCCCAGACCGGCTCGTACGCGATCACGATGGTCTCGGCCTGCTCGGCGGGCAGGTCCTTGAGGCCGCCGTCCACCTGGGCGAGGGTGTGCGCCACGTGCTCGCCGGCCTTGCGGACCTCAAGGCCCTCGCCGACGCACAGGATGGGCGTGATGCCGTGCTTGTAGGCGGCCTTCACCTTGGCGTTGCAGATCTCGTCCGTCTCGCCGTGGTACTGCCGGCGCTCGGAGTGGCCGACGGCCACGTAGCTGCACTTCAGCTTGGCGAGCATGGGCCCGGAGATCTCGCCGGTGTACGCGCCGGAGTCGTGCGCCGAGATGTCCTGGGCGCCGTACTTGATCTTCAGCTTGTCGCCGTCGACCAGTGTCTGCACCGAGCGCAGGTCGACGAAGGGCGGCAGGACGGCGACCTCGACGGCCTCGTAGTCCTTGTCGGCGAGCGCGAAGGCGAGCTTCTGGACGTGTGCGATGGCCTCAAGGTGGTTGAGGTTCATCTTCCAGTTGCCCGCCATCAGCGGGGTACGGTCACTCACGGTGTTCAGTCCTCCAGTGCGGCGAGGCCGGGGAGCGTCTTGCCTTCGAGGTATTCGAGGCTGGCGCCACCACCGGTCGAAATGTGGCCGAAAGCGTTCTCGTCGAAGCCCAGGATGCGCACGGCCGCTGCCGAGTCCCCGCCGCCGACCACCGAGAAGGCCGAGCTGTCGAGGAGTGCCTGGGCGACGGCCCTCGTGCCGTCGGCGTAGTCGGGGTGCTCGAAGACGCCCATCGGCCCGTTCCAGAAGACGGTGGCCGCGTCGGCGAGCTTCGATGCGTACAGTTCGCTGGTCTTGGGGCCGATGTCCAGGCCCATCTGGTCGGCGGGCATGGCGTCCACGGCGACCGTGCTGGGGTGCGTGGCCGCCTTGGCCGCCAGGTCGGGGAAGCCGGGCGCGACCACGACATCGACGGGCAGGACGAACTCAACCCCGCGCTCCTTGGCCCGCGCCAGGTACTCGCGGACGGTGGCGAGCTGGTCTTCCTGGACCAGCGAGGTGCCGATCTCGTGGCCCTGCGCCTTGAGGAAGGTGAAGACCATGCCGCCGCCGATCAGGATGCGGTCGGCCTTCTCCAGCAGGTGGTCGATGACCCCGAGCTTGTCGGAGACCTTGGCGCCGCCGAGCACCACCGCGTACGGGCGCTGCACGTTCTCGGTGAGCTTCTTCAGCACGCCGACCTCGGTGGCGATCAGGTCGCCGGCGGCGTGCGGCAGCCGCGCCGGCAGGTCGTAGACCGAGGCGTGCTTGCGGTGCACGGCGCCGAAGCCGTCCCCGACGTACAGGTCGGCGAGAGCGGCGAGCTGGTCGGCGAACGCGCCCCGCTCGGCGTCGTCCTTGCTGGTCTCACCGGCGTTGAAGCGGAGGTTCTCCAGCAGCGTGACCTCGCCGTTGCCCAGAGCGGCAACGGTGGCCTTCGCGCTGTCCCCCACGGTGTCGGCGGCGAACGTGACCTGCTTGCCGAGCAGTTCGCCGAGGCGCACTGCGACGGGGGCGAGCGAGAACCGCTCCTCCGGCGCGCCCTTGGGACGGCCGAGGTGGGAGGCGACGATCACCTTGGCGCCGGCTGCGGCGAGCTTGGCGATCGTCGGGGCGACGGCGCGGATGCGGCCGTCGTCGGTGATGGTGGCGCCCTCAAGCGGCACGTTCAGGTCGGCGCGTACGAACACGCGCTTGCCCTCCAGGCCGCCCTCGATGAGGTCGTCGATCGTCTTCATGATTCCTGGACTCCTTGCGTCTCCTCGGTGGGCCTGCTGCACGGGACAGGGCTCGGACGACGCGGCGTCGCGTCACCCGAGCCCTGTCCGCACCACATCTCGGTTCCCCGCTGACCGGGGCTCCGCTCCGCGCTCCGCCCGCCCGGCCCGCCCCGGCAGTGCCCGCGGGGCGGGTCGGGCCGTGCGAGGGGGATGTTAGAGCTGGCCGCCGACGAACGTGGTCAGGTCGACCAGGCGGTTGGAGTAGCCCCACTCGTTGTCGTACCAGCCGACGACCTTGACCTGGGTGCCCTGCGCCATGGTGAGCGAGGAGTCGAAGGTGCAGGAGGCCGGCCAGTTGACGATGTCCGAGGAGACGATCGGGTCCTCGGTGTACTCCAGGACGCCGGCGAGCTGGCCCTCGGCCGCCTTCTGGAACGCGGTGTTGATCTCGTCCTTGGTGACCTCGCGGCTCAGTTCGAGCACCAGGTCGGTGACCGAGCCGGTGGGCACGGGCACGCGCATGGCGATGCCGTCCAGCTTGCCCTTGAGCTGCGGGAGGACCAGGGCGGTCGCCTTGGCGGCGCCCGTCGAGGTCGGGATGATGTTCTCCGCGGCGGCCCGGGCGCGGCGCAGGTCCTTGTGCGGGAAGTCCAGGATGCGCTGGTCGTTGGTGTAGGCGTGGACCGTGGTCATCATGCCCTTGACGATGCCGAAGTTCTCGTCGAGGACCTTCGCCATCGGGGCCACACAGTTGGTCGTGCAGGACGCGTTGGAGATGACGTGGTGCTGGGCCGCGTCGTACTTGTCCTGGTTGACGCCCATGACGATGGTGATGTCCTCGTCCTTGGCGGGCGCGGAGATCAGCACCTTCTTGGCGCCGGCGGCGAGGTGCTTGGCGGCGTCCTCGCGCTTGGTGAAGATGCCGGTGGACTCGATGACGATGTCGGCACCGAGCTCGCCCCAGGGCAGGGCGGCCGGGTCGCGCTCGGCCATGGTCTTGAAGGTCTGGCCGCCCACCGTGATGGTGTCCTCGGTGTGGCTGACGTCCTGCTTCAGACGGCCCAGGATCGAGTCGTACTTCAGCAGGTGGACCAGGGTGGCGTTGTCGGTCAGGTCGTTGACACCGACGATCTCGATGTCCGCACCCTGCTCCAGGAGCGCGCGGAAGTAATTGCGACCGATACGGCCAAAGCCGTTGATGCCTACGCGGATCGTCACGAACCGATCTCCTCGTTGGTGTGCCGGTCTGGACGCCGGCGAGCTGTATGGGATGTCCCCGACCGCCCTCGACCCTACCTCGTACGCGACCCGTACGTGACATTTGACCGGCGCCCGACAGCCGCTCAAACACGGGCCTGGACCGCCGCGGAGCCGGCGTCGGAGCGGCCCGCGGGGCGCTTGACGACGGCGGGCGGAACACCCGGTGAACCCGCGGGTGGGCGAGCAGCGGAACGCCGGTTGAACCATCGGGTGAGGCGAGCGCCCGGCCCTTGACCGACTCGCTGCACCGGCCGCTCCCTATCAGATGGCGACGCCGAACGGAAGACGTACGACGGCCGCGCGGGCGGCGGCCGGCACACGGCGGCCGGCACACTGCCTCCGTGGGGCGCGGCGTCCGTGGGGGCGCCTGTGGCGGGCGTCGGTGGGGGGCGTCGGTGGGGGGCCTCTGCGGGGCGACCCGTACGCGGCCATCAGCGGGGCCGCCGGTACGCGGCGTCCACGGAGGTCGGGCGACGTCCGCGCGAGGCGGCCCGTGCGCGACCGGCCGCCGGAAGGCGGGTCCCGTACGCGCCATCCACCAGGACGGGCAGCGGCCACACAGAGCGGGGCGCGCCGGCGGCGCCCACCTCCCCCGCGGATCAGCCGCTCGCCCGCGCCGGGCCGGTCCCTCCCACCCGGGTCAGCCGACGACGCCCTCGGCCATCTCCTCACCGAGGTCGGCGAGGTTGGATTCGGTCCCCGGGATGCCCAGGTCCTGGGCGCGCTTGTCGGCCATGGCCAGCAGCCGTCTGATCCGGCCGGCCACCGCGTCCTTGGTGAGCGGCGGGTCGGCGAGCGCGCCCAGCTCCTCCAGGGACGCCTGCTTGTGCTCCATCCGCAGCCGCCCCGCTGCGGCCAGGTGCTCGGGCACCTCTTCGCCCAGGATCTCCAGGGCGCGCTGCACGCGGGCGCCGGCGGCGACCGCGGCCCGGGCCGAGCGGCGCAGGTTGGCGTCGTCGAAGTTGGCCAGCCGGTTGGCGGTGGCCCGCACCTCGCGCCGCATCCGGCGCTCCTCCCAGGCGAGCACCGACTCGTGCGCGCCCAGCCGGGTCAACAGCGCGCCGATGGCGTCCCCGTCCCGGACGACGACCCGGTCGACGCCGCGCACCTCGCGCGCCTTGGCCGCGATCTGGAGCCGGCGGGCCGCGCCGACCAGCGCGAGGGCCGCCTCAGGCCCTGGACACGTCACCTCAAGGGAGGAGGAGCGGCCGGGCTCGGTGAGCGATCCGTGGGCGAGGAAGGCGCCGCGCCAGGCCGCCTCCGCATCGCAGGTCGCGCCGGAGACCACCTGCGGGGGCAGGCCGCGGATCGGTCGGCCGCGGCCGTCGACCAGCCCGGTCTGCCGGGCGAGCTGATCGCCACCCGCCACCACCCGCACCACGTACCTGCTGCCCCTGCGCAGCCCGCCGGGGGCCATCACCACCAGGTCGGAGGCGTGTCCGAAGATCTCCAGGACGTCCTTGCGCAGCCGGCGGGCCGCAATGCCGGTATCGAGCTCGGCCTCGATCACAATGCGCCCGCTGACCAGGTGCAGCCCGCCAGCGAACCGCAGGATGGAGGAGACCTCCGCTTTCCGGCAGCAGGTCCGGGTGACGGGAAGCCGGGAAATCTCATCCTTCACCGCAGCCGTCATCGCCATGGGCCGATCCTTCCATGCATCCGAAAAATACGGTCATACGCGGCGGCCAACAGCTCGGGGTCGTGCCTGGCCGAGCCGCCCCCGGCATCGAGCTGGGGGCAACTTCCAGGCGCGGCCACCGGCGCCAGCTCGACCGTGCCGCCGAGCCGCGCCGCGGCCTCGCGGAGGGTGTCCCGATCGAGCACGGCGGCCTCGTCGGCCAGCACCACGTCCAGGGCGAGTTTAGGGGCGTGTCGGGCCAAAACCTCCAAATGACGCTGCGGAGAGAACCCTTCGGTTTCGCCGGGCTGTGGTGCAAGGTTCAACGAGAGGACGCGGCGCGCCTTCGTCTCGATCAGCGCTTCCAGCAGTTCCGGCACCAGCAGGTGCGGTATCACCGACGAGAACCAGGAGCCGGGGCCGAGCACCACCCAGTCGGCGTCGAGCACGGCGGCGACCGCCTCGGGCACGGCCGGCGGGTCGTGCGGGACCAGGTGCACCGACTGCACCTCGCCCGGCGTGAGGGCGACGGTGGCCTGCCCGCGGACGGTGCTGATCTCCTCGGGCCGCTCCGGGTCGTGGCCCCTGACCAGGGCCTGGAGCTCCAGCGGCACGGCCGACATGGGCAGCACCCGGCCGTGCGCACCGAGCAGCCTGCCGACCCATTCCAGGGCCTTGACGTGATCGCCGAGCTGCTCCCAGAGGGCGACGATGAGCAGGTTGCCGACGGCGTGGCCGTGCAGCTCGCCCTCGCTGGCGAACCGGTGCTGGATCACCCGGGCCCAGGTCTGTCCCCAGTCGTCGTCGCCGCACAGTGCGGCCAGCGCCTTGCGCAGGTCACCGGGGGGCAGGACGCCGAGCTCGTCCCGCAGCCGTCCGCTGGAGCCGCCGTCGTCCGCGACCGTGACGACGGCGGTGAGGTCGCCGGTGATGCGCCGCAGCGCCGCGAGCGACGCCGACAGCCCCCGGCCGCCGCCGAGCGCGACGACCTTGGGCTGTGCACGTTGCTGGGTACGGGCTCCGACGAGTCGGCGGAACCTCCGGGAGCGGATCGTCACTCGCGCCCCATGTCCCGGTGCACGAGCACGGTCTCCACTCCCTCGGCCGCCAGCCGGGTCGCCAGCTTCTCCGACATGGCCACGCTGCGGTGCTTGCCGCCGGTGCAGCCGACGGCGATGGTCACGTACCGCTTGCCCTCGCGGCGGTACCCGGCGGCGATCAACTGGAGCAGTTCCGTGTAGCGGTCAAGGAACTCCTTGGCGCCCGGCTGGTTGAAGACATAACCGGATACCTCCTCGTTGACCCCGGTGAAGGGGCGTAGCTCGGGCACCCAGTGTGGATTGGGCAGGAAGCGGCAGTCCACCACCAGGTCGGCGTCGACCGGCAGGCCGTACTTGTAGCCGAAGGACATGACCGTGGCCCGCAGCTCCGGCTCCTCGTCGCCGGCGAACTGGGCGTCCATCTTGGCCCGCAGTTCGTGCACGTTGAGGCTGGAGGTGTCGATCACCAGGTCGGCGTCGCCGCGCAGCTCCCGCAGCAGGTCGCGCTCGGCGGCGATGCCGTCCACGATGCGGCCGTCGCCCTGGAGCGGGTGCGGGCGGCGCACCGACTCGAAGCGGCGCACGAGCGCGTCGTCGGAGGCTTCGAGGAAGAGCACCCGCCGCTTGACGTGCTTGGCCTCCAGGTCGGCCAGGGACTCGCGGAGGTTGTCGAAGAAGCGGCGGCCACGCACGTCGACGACGACGGCGATCCGGGCCACGTTGCCCTGCGAGCGCGCGCCCAGGTCCACCATGGTGGGGATCAGGGCGGGCGGCAGGTTGTCCACCACGAACCAGCCGAGGTCCTCCAGACACTTGGCGGCCGTGCTGCGCCCGGCGCCTGACATGCCAGAGATGATCACCAGCTCGGGGATGGCCGACGCGTCCGCCGCCTCGCCCGGGGTGCCCGTACTCATCTGCGCTTCATCTCCATCAATCGCGTTCACCGTGTGTCCCCCGTCTCCGACGATGCCGCCGTGGTCGCGGCGTCATCTTCAATGATCTCTCCTGTGGCGGTGTTCACCGCCGGGGCGGCCGGCGCCGCCTGGGCGAGGGCCGCGGCGACGGTCTCGGCCGTCTTGCGGCCGATGCCGGGCACCTCGCAGAGTTGTTCGACGGTCGCCGTGCGTAGCCGTTTGAGCGAGCCGAAGTGCTTGAGCAGGGCGCGCTTGCGGGTGTCCCCGAGCCCGGCGACCGCGTCCAGCGGGCCGGCCTTGAAGCTCGCCGCGCGCTTGCTGCGCTGGTACGTGATGGCGAACCGGTGCGCCTCGTCACGCACCCGCTGCAACAGGTACAGGCCCTCGCTGCTGCGCGGCAGCACCACCGGATCGTCCTCGCCCGGCAGCCAGACCTCTTCGAGCCGCTTGGCGAGACCGCAGACGGCCACGTCGTCGATGCCGAGCTCGTCCAGGGCCCGCTGGGCCGCGGCGACCTGCGGCTGTCCGCCGTCGACCACCACGAGCTGCGGCGGGTAGGCGAAGCGGCGCGGCCGGCCGTCCTCCTCGCGCGGCCCGTCGGCGCCCTTCGTCTCCGCCGCGGCGTCCGGCCCATCGGCGCCCCGCGTCTCCTCCGCGGGCTCCGCAGCGAGCGGGCCCGTGCCGGGCTGCCCCGGACCGAGCTGATCCGGACCGAGCTGATCCGGACCGAGCTGATCCGGGCCGGTCAGGCCCGTACCGCCCACGCCACCGGCGGGCGGCTCGTCCGCCACGCCCGCCGACCGGCCATCGCCATCAGCCAGGTCCCACTCGCCGCTCTTCTGCACGTCCTGGAGGTAGCGCCGGAAGCGGCGGCTGATCACCTCGTGCATGGAACGGACGTCGTCCTGGCCGGCGAAGGACTTGATCTGGAAGCGGCGGTACTCGCTCTTGCGCGGCAGGCCGTCCTCGAAGACCACCATGGAGGCGACCACGTCATCGCCCTGGAGGTGGGAGATGTCGAAGCACTCGACGCGCAGCGGCGCGGCCTCCAGGTCCAGCGCCTCGGCGATCTCCTCCAGCGCCTTGGAGCGGGTGGTCAGGTCGGACGCGCGCTTGGTCTTGTGCAGCACCAGGGCCTGCTGGGCGTTCCTGGCCACGGTGGCCATCAGGTCCTTCTTGTCGCCGCGCTGGGGTATGCGCAGCGACACGTTCGCACCGCGACGGTCGGTCAGCCACTGGTTGATCGCCTCGGTCTCCTCGGGGAGCACCGGCACCAGCACTTCCTTGGGCACCGCGTCGCCGCGCTCCTCGCCGTACAACTGCTGGAGCGCGTGGGCGACCAGGCCGGCCGTGTCCACGGCCTCGACCTTGTCGGTGACCCAGCCGCGCTGACCGCGCACGCGCCCGCCGCGCACGTGGAAGATCTGTACCGCGGCCTCCAACTCGTCCTCCGCGACCGCGATCAGGTCGGCGTCGGTCGCATCGGTGAGGACGACGGCGTTCTTCTCCATGGCGCGCTTGAGCGCCTCGACGTCGTCCCGCAGCCGGGCCGCCTTCTCGTACTCCATCTCCTCGGACGCCTCGCGCATCCGCGCTTCGAGGCGGCGGATGTAGGCGCCGGTGCGGCCGGCCATGAAGTCACAGAACTCCTCGGCCAGCGCCCGGTGTTCATCGGCGCTGACCCGGCCCACGCACGGGGCCGAGCACTTGCCGATGTACCCGAGCAGACAGGGCCTGCCGATCTGGGCCGAGCGCTTGAACACCCCGGCGGAGCAGGTCCGGACGGGGAAGACGCGCAGCATCAGGTCCACGGTCTCGCGGATCGCCCAGGCGTGGCCGTACGGGCCGAAGTAGCGGACGCCCTTGCGCTTGGGGCCGCGCATCACCTGGACCCGGGGGTACTCCTCGTTCAACGTGACGGCCAGCGACGGGTAGCTCTTGTCGTCGCGGTACTTGACGTTGAACCTGGGGTCGAACTCCTTGATCCACGCGTACTCCAACTGGAGCGCCTCCACCTCGGTGGAGACCACGGTCCACTCCACGGACGCGGCCGTGGTGACCATGGTGCGGGTCCGCGGGTGGAGGTTCGCCAGGTCCTGGAAGTACGAGGAGAGCCGCGGGCGCAGGCTCTTCGCCTTGCCCACGTAGATCACGCGCGCGTGCTGATCCCGGAACTTGTAGACCCCCGGCGAGTCGGGGATCTGTCCCGGCTTGGGGCGGTAACTGCTGGGGTCGGCCATGGTCACCACCCTACTGGCGGGGTGTGACAGTCCGGCCGCGGTGCGCCGCGGGCACGTGGCGCGCCGGGCGGCGGCGGAACCCCGCGGGCGGGGCTGGGCGGGCACGGACGGGGCACGGTCCACGCACACTTGCGCACCACCGCCGGCACCGAACCGTGCCATGGGCCGGCCGGCGGGCCCGGCGTGCGGCCGGCCGGCGGCGCCCCTCGCCCCTCGCCCCTCGGCGCTGACCAGCGACGGGGCCCGCCGCCGACGGCCGGAGCGGCCACGACGGCGGCCGGCTCCGGGCCGGGGACGGGGACCGCACACCTCCCCGGTCGCGACTGCGCCGGGGGGGGGGGGGGGGGGCGCCGCACCGAACGGCATCGGTGCGGCGCGACCCGGCGCCCTACGGCGTGCACGGTAGACCCCGTACGCCCCGTTGCGGCCGGGCCGACCAGTACGCCGAGTACGACCCGTACGAACCGCGTGACCAGTACGAACCGTCCGGCCAGTACTGCCACTGCTGCCAGAACTGGCCGTGCATCGGCCGGTGCCGCCCAGATCGCGCAGGCCCGTACCCGGCGCGCGTACGCCGCCCACCGGCTGCGGCGTCCGCCGGGCGATCAGCGGCGCCGGAGCCGCAGGGCCATCGTGCCGGACAGGCCGAGCGCGACGAGCGCGGCCAGCGCGGTCAGTGCCGACGTCGCCGTCAGCAGGCCCTCGTCGCCCGCGGCGGCCGTGGCGCCCTGACGCACGGTGTCCGGCGCACCAGGGGCGACCCGCGCGCGCTCCGGGGCGGGCGCGGGCCCGTCGCCGCCTGGGCCGAAGCCGCCCGCGAGGCCCTTCTTGTCGTAGCGGGAGCCGGGCAGCTTGTCGGCATACGCCCGGTGGACGCGCTCGCGGTAGGCGTCCACGGTGGTGCCGCGGGCGCCGACGGCCCGTACGGCGTCGGTGTCGAGCGGCAGCACCTTGTTCCCGCGCTGCACGTACCAGGCGTCGATCTGCGGCTCACGGAAGACGGTGCCGCCCGCCAGCGCCTTGGCGCCCTTGGCCGCGTAGTACGTCTCGTCGCCGCCGGTCGCGATGTTGACCACTTTCCAGGAGTCGCCCGTGTTCGCGGTCCACACCGAGGCGACCTGGCCGTCCGCCGACACCGCCTTGCTGGCCATGAAGTCCAGCGTGGCGATGGGCGCACGGCCGGCGCCCTTGCCGTCGGCGACGAAGCCCGGCGCGAGGGTGTAGACGGGCACGGTCGCCCCCTCGATGCGCGGTTGCGCCGCACGGCTGCCGCCCGCCGGGGCCAGGTCGCCCGCCGGTGCACCGGCGCCGTCCCTGGCGAAGAAGCGCGCGAGGTGGTCGCGGGTGCTCGGGGCGGTGGCGGCGTCGCGGGCGGCGTCGACCGCCGCGGCGGTCGGCGCCTTCGGCGCGGCCGGGGCCTCGGCAGCCGCGGCCGACGGGGCGCCACCGACCAGCACGGCGACGGCGGCGAACGCGGTGGCGGCGCCCGCCACGGAGCGGGCGGCCGACCCGGTCACGCCGCGCGAGCGCGGCCGGGCGGACGAGCGGGGCGCGTGTGTGGTGGTCATGACCTCACGCTCCGATCTGGTAGAGCGAGTGGGTCCACCGGTGCTGGTTGTTGTTTATGTACCAGTTGTGCGTCGCCCAGTTGTAGCGGTTGTTGCTGGGCCACGGATCACCCCAGTACACAAAGCCGTTGGAGTTGTCGTAGCCGTAGATGACGTGCATGTGCCCTCCGCCAGAGGACCACTGGATACGGGTCTCAATGGGGCGCCTCGCGTTGATCTCGTTCTGCACCGTGCCGTACTGCAACCAGCCGTCGACGTACGAGCCCGGCCGGATACCCGCCCAACGCAGTGCATTCTGAACGTTACCCAGAGTAGCCTGATTGTTGGGGCAGTCGAAGCCCTGTTGACGATTGAACGCCGCGTTGCAGAACTGGTTTTGGCTGTAATTCCTGCCCATCCAGGTGGCGATGGTGTTGCCGGAAGCGGCCCAACACCAGTTGCTCTTCTGCTGCGCCTGCATGGTCACGTCGAGCACGTTGGCGGCCTGGACGCGCGGGGCGGCCTCCGCAGCGGAGACCGAAACGGTCGGGGCCGCCAGCAGTGCGACCGAGGCGAGCGCGACGGCCGAAAGCCGTCTGGAAAGCGGGCGGCGTGCACGGCGCCGCCGCAGGGCGGAAAGGTGGGGCATGGGCGTTCCTCCCACGGGTGGGTGGTGCGGGATGGGGGAGCGCGTCCGGACGCTGCGAGGAGCATCAGGTGTTGTCTGAGCTCAGTCAACGCGCTTCAATGCGTGCTGATACGCGACGTGAACAGTCGGCGTGACCTGTGAATGCCCGCGAGCCGCACGGCTGGATATCTGCACACAGAACGCCGAAGCGGTCGATTCCGATCGTGAATGTTCACGTACGGCGTCGGTGTGTGAATTTCTGGCCCGTCACGGCCCAGAGGAGGCATGCGATGCGACAGACGGCCGCACGGTGGGACGGGGCGGAGGCCGAATTGGCCCGCGCGCTACGCAGCGGCCCCTTCCACCTAGCCCTGCGGTCCGCGCTCGCCGCCCGCGGCCTGGCCCTGCACCGGGTGCAGCACCGCCTGGCCCAGCGCGGCGTCAAGGTCGGCGTCACCAGCCTCAGCTACTGGCAGCAGGGCGCGCGGACACCCCGCCGCGCCGAGTCACTCCGTGCCGTACGAGCCCTGGAGGAGGTGCTGGAACTCCCGCCGCACGCGCTGATCCGCCTCCTCGAACCGCCGCTCGGGCCGCAGGCCGACCGCCCCACTTCCCGCTCGTACCGCACGCTGCACGAACAGTCCGAAGCCGTGGCCCTGCTGATCGCCGAACTCGACTCCCCCATCGACGGCGGCCTGCACACCGTCTGTCACCTGGAGCGCATCCACATCGGGGCGCGGCGGGAGCTGTCCGCCCGCGACTCCCAGCACGTGGTCCGCGCCCACCGCGACGGCGTCAACCGCTACCTCGCCATCCACCAGGGCGACCCCGGCTGCGAACCCGCCCGGGTACGGGTGCACGCGACCGACAACTGCCGCGTCGGCAGACGCCGTTGGCACTCCGGTACGGGCGTCCTCGTCACCGAACTCCTCTTCGACGTGAAACTCCGCACCGGCGATACGCAAATGTTCAGTTACGCCCTTGAAGACGGCACGGGCGGTCAAAGCACGGAATACGTACGCGGTTTTCCGTTCGCGGGCGGTCAGTACGTCCTTCAGGTGCAGTTCCATCCCACCGCGCTCCCCGTACGCTGCCACCGCTTCGCCCAGGGCTCCGCCGGCGCGGCCCGCAGCGCGGAAAGCGAACTCACCCTCAGCGGCCAACACCGCTCGGTCCACCTCACGGAGCAGGGCGTCCGGCCCGGCATCTTGGGCATCGGGTGGGACTGGACGTGAGGAGGCTGGGGTTCGTGGGGGGCGTGAGGGGGGGGCTGGGGTTCGTGAGGGCCGCCTGCGCGGAGCAGGGCGTGGCTCAACCCGACCTGACCCAACCCGGCCCACCCGACCTGAACCAGCTCAAAGTCAGCGCCGGGGAAGGAAGTTGGCCCAGCCCCGCACCTTCACCCAGCTCACGGGTACAGCGCCTCTTCACGTACTCGTGGATGCGCTGACACCAATCGACGCCGCAGAGAAATAGCTTCGCCCCTCACACCTACAGCCAGGTACGAACTCCACTGCAATCCAAAGAGATTGTGGCAGCGCCGGGGCCCGCCACCGACCAATCGGCCAAGCTGCCAATAGGTCCGGTCACGTGCGGCTGCCGACTCACGGCTTGAAGCGCGCCACGAACCGGGCTTGCCAGGGCGTCTCCACGGCCCGGGGCGCATAGTGCCGCCGTACGTACGCCACGGCCTCGCCGCTCGGTACGCCGTCCAGGATCGCGAGGCAGGCCAGCGCCGTGCCGGTCCGCCCCACCCCACCGCCGCAAGCGACCTCGACACGCTCGGTCTCCGCCCGCCGCCACGCCTCCCGCAGCGACGCGGCGAAGTCCACGCGGTCCGTGGGCAGCCAGAAGTCCGGCCACCGGACCCACCGGGCCTCCCACTCCGTCTGCGGCGGCCTGCGCCCCTGGAGGTACAGCCCGAACTCCGGCCGCTGGCCGGCGGGCAACGGGCGGCGCAACCCGCGCCCCCGCACCAGCCGCCCCGACGGCAGACGGAACACACCCTTCGCTGCTGACTCCCACGCACCACTCACGACGTGAGCGTAACCCCGCCATCGCCACCGCGTACCGCGCCAGCCATGTTCAGTTCACCATGTGGCACTTCGGCTCCCCGCGGCACCTCGGTGCGCCTCGGTGTCACCGCTCCCCCACAACACGCGCCGCTCCAGCCCTAGGCAAACCCCACCGGCCCCTGCCCCAACCCCCACGCCAGCCCGCACCACGCGACGGCCCCGATACGAGCAGCCGGCACTACGCCTTGGGCCCCGCCACCAGCTTTCCGCCCTCCACGCGCACCGGCACCGCGGGCAGCGGCGCGTTCGCCGGCCCGTCGATGACCTTGCCCGTCGCCGGGTCGAACCTGCTGCCGTGGCAACCGCAGCGGGCCTCGCCATCCACGATCTTGCTGAGGACGCATCCGCCGTGCGTACACACCGCGCTGAACGCCTTGAACTGTCCCTGCGCCGGCTGCATGACCATCAGCCGGTCATTCCGGTACAGCTTGGCCTCCCCCACCGGCACCTCCTCCGGCGCGCCCAACTCCACCGGCGCCGTCGGAGTGGCCGGCCCCGGACGCTTCTCCCCCGGCGAGCACGCGGCGACGCCGACCCCCGCGGCGCCAGCCAGCGCCGCTCCTCGCAACACGGTCCGACGGCTCGCGGGCTGGCAACTCATGGGGCACTCCACAGGGGCACGGGGAAGGGATCAGGAATCATCGCCGACGATACCTGGCCATCCGCCCAGGCCAGCGCCGGCATGAGCAGGCACGCGCGCTGGCACACCACGGTGGTTCAGGCCCATCCCCTCCCCCACCGGACGCGGCTGCCGCCAACGGCCCGCCCTCCCTATCGACGGCTCGCCCTCCCCGTCGAACACGCGCCCATCCACCTCACCCCGCTCCCGCAGGCCCCGTCTGCTCTCATCAGGCTCTCCCTCGGCGGCCCGCACCCGGATCACCCAGCCCACGCATCACCCAGCGCGCCGCCCGGCGGAGGACACCAGCCCGGCCGCCCCGTACGGCACGACCACCGCACGGCGCCCCGGTCGCCACCACCAGCGCCCCCACCAGCCGCGCGTACCGGGGCCGCTCCCCTACGCTCGTCCTCGCGGGCATGGGCGCCCATGCTCAGAGCGGCCACCGAAAGGATCTCCTGTGATCGTCGTCGCCGGCGAAGCCCTGATCGACCTCGTCCCCCACGGCCCCACCTCCGCTGCGACGGGTGCGCAGTTGCCGGCACTGGCCCCCCGCCGAGGCGGCGGCCCGTACAACACCGCGTTGGCGCTGGGCCGCCTGGGCTCGCCGACCACGTTCTGCTCCCGGATCTCCAACGACGGATTCGGTACCGCCCTCATCGACGGGCTCCACGCCGCCGGCGTGGACACCGCCCCGGTACAGCGAGGCCCGGAACCGACCACCCTGGCCGTGGCCGAGATCAACGCGGACGGTTCGGCCGGCTACGTGTTCTACGTCGATGGCACCGCCGACCGGCTCTTCCAACTCCCTGACGCACTGCCCCCGGGAACGACGGCACTCTCCCTGGGAACGTGCTCACTGGTCCTCGAACCGGGAGCCACCGCCTATGAGCAGTTGCTGCAACGCGAGGCGGCACGCGGGGTGTTCACCGCCCTCGATCCCAATGTCCGACCCGGTCTGATCGCCGACCCTGCCGCCTACCGGGCCCGATTCCATCGCTGGCTGCCGCACCTCAACCTCCTCAAGCTGTCCGCGGAGGACGCGTCCTGGCTGACCGGCTCGTCCGACACCGCCCACGCGGCCCGGACCTGGGCCGCTTCCGGCCCGTCCGCCGTCGTGCTCACCCACGGCGCAGACGGACTCACCGTCTACACCCGGGCGGGTATCGAACTCCACGTACCCGCCGTTGCCGTGGACGTCGTCGACACCATCGGCGCCGGCGACACCGTCAACGCCGCGCTACTCCACCGTCTCGCGGAGCACGACGCGCTCTCCGCAGCCGCGCTGACCGACCTGGCTCCCGACGTCTGGCGGGACATCCTGTCCTTCGCCGCTCGCGCATCCGCCCTGACCTGCTCCCGCACCGGCGCTGAACCCCCCTTCGCCACCGAACTCGCCTGACCCACACCCACCCGACCCCATCGGCCGCGCCCCGCCCTTCCCCTCTCTTCCCCCTGCGCGCCGACCACTCGCTCCACCCCGCCCAGCGCTCGGGCACCCTGCTCGGGCCGCTCTGCGCTGCCCCTCAACCTCCCTGTCCAGCACGGCAGTTGGGGTGGAACGGCTGCCGTCTGCCGCGCGCATGGCCCTCGCCCTAGGCCGGCCCGATCCGCCAGGCCATGCGCGCGCCGCTGCTCCTCCTACCGCTGGCGCAGGGACCGCGTCCCCGCACGAACCGCCTTACCGCGCGGTCCGCTTCGTCGCCGTCTTCTTCGCGGCCGTCGACTTCGCCGTGGCCTTCTTCGCCGCGCTGGCCTTCCTGGCCCCGGCCGTCGCCGTCCCAGCAGCCGCCGTCCCAGCAGCCGCGGCCTTCTTCGGCGCCGCCTTCTTGGCAGCCCGCTTCCGCGTGGCCGGCGCGTCGACATCGCTGACCCGGTCGCCGAGCAGGTCCCGGAGGAACTTGCCGGTATGGCTCGTCGGCACCGAGGCCACGTCTTCCGGCGTGCCCTCAGCGACCACCAGACCGCCGCCGCTACCGCCCTCGGGGCCCATGTCGACCACCCAGTCGGCCGTCTTGATCACATCGAGGTTGTGCTCGATGACGATGACGGTGTTGCCCTTGTCCACCAGGCCCGACAGCACCTTGATCAGTTTGCTGATGTCCTCGAAGTGCAGGCCCGTGGTCGGCTCGTCCAGGACGTAGACCGTGCGCCCCGTGGACCGCTTCTGCAACTCGCTGGAGAGCTTGACGCGTTGGGCCTCGCCGCCGGAGAGCGTCGGCGCCGACTGCCCGAGTCGCACGTACCCCAGGCCGACCTCGTTGAGCGTCTTGAGGTGCCGGGCGATGGCGGGCACGGCCTCGAAGAAGTCGAGGGCCTCCTCGATCGGCATGTCCAGCACCTCGGCGATGGACTTGCCCTTGTAGTGGACCTCCAGCGTCTCCCGGTTGTACCGGGCGCCGTGGCAGACCTCGCACGGCACGTACACATCGGGCAGGAAGTTCATCTCGATCTTGATCGTGCCGTCACCGGAGCAGTTCTCGCACCGGCCGCCCTTGACGTTGAACGAGAACCGGCCCGGCAGGTAGCCCCGCACCTTGGCTTCCATCGTCTCCGCGAACAGCTTGCGGACGTGGTCGAAGACTCCGGTGTACGTCGCCGGGTTGGAGCGCGGCGTCCGACCGATCGGCGACTGGTCCACGTGCACGACCTTGTCGACGAGGTCGTCGCCGTCGACCCGCGTGTGCCGGCCGGGCACCGACCGCGCGCCGTTGAGCTCACGCGCCAGGTGCGTGTACAGGATGTCGTTGACCAGTGTCGACTTGCCCGACCCCGAGACGCCCGTGACCGCGGTGAGCACGCCGAGCGGGAACGACACGTCGATGTCCCGCAGGTTGTTCTCCCGCGCGCCGTGCACGGTCAACTGCCGCTTGCGGTCCACCGGTCGCCGCAGGTCCGGCGTGGGGATGGCCTTCTTGCCCGCGAGGTACTGGCCGGTCATCGACGCCTCGTTGCTGAGCAGCTCGGCCAGCGGGCCGCTGTGCACGACCTTGCCGCCGTGCTCGCCGGCGCCCGGGCCGATGTCCACCACCCAGTCCGAGGTCTTGATCGTGTCCTCGTCGTGCTCCACCACGATCAGGGTGTTACCCAGGTCACGCAGCCGTACCAGGGTTTCGATCAGCCGGTGGTTGTCCCGCTGGTGCAGGCCGATCGACGGCTCGTCCAGCACGTACAACACACCGACCAGGCCGGAGCCGATCTGGGTCGCCAGCCGGATGCGCTGGGCCTCGCCGCCGGAGAGGGTGCCGGCGGCCCGGTTCAGGGAGAGGTAGTCCAGGCCCACGTCCACCAGGAAGCGGAGCCGCTCGTTGACCTCCTTCAGGACCCGCTCGGCGATCGTCTTCTCGCGGGCGCTCAGCTTCAGCGCCCGCAGGAACTCGGCGCACTCGCTGATCGACATCGCCGAGATCTCGGCGATGGACCGGCTCTGGATCGTCACCGCCAGCACCACGGGCTTGAGCCGCGTGCCCTCACACGTCGGGCACGGCACCTCACGCATGTACCCCTCGAAGCGCTCGCGGCTCGCGTCGCTCTCCGCCTCGGAGTGGCGCCGCTTCACGAACGGCACGGCGCCCTCGAAGGCCGTGGTGTAGGCGCGCTCCCGGCCGTACCGGTTGCGGTACCGCACCTCGATCTGCGTCCGGTGCCCGTTGAGCAGGGCCTTCTTGGCCCGCTGGGGCAGCCCAGCCCAGGGGATGTCCGTACGGAAGCCCAGGGCGTCGGCGAGCGCGCCGACCAGCCGCGCGAAGTAGTCCTTGGTGTGCCCGTGGGACCAGGGGTGGATGGCCCCCTCGTCCAGGGACTTCTCCTCGTCCGGGACGATCAGCTCCGGGTCGACCTCCATCCGGGTGCCGATGCCCGTGCACTCCGGGCAGGCACCGAAGGGCGAGTTGAAGGAGAACGAGCGCGGTTCGAGCTCTTCGAAGGACAGGTCGTCGTACGGGCAGTACAGGTGCTCCGAGAACATCCGCTCCCGCTGCGGGTCGTCCTCGTCGAGGTCCACGAAGTCGAGGATGACCATGCCGCCGGAGAGCCCGAGCGCGGTCTCCACCGAGTCGGTCAGCCGCCGCTTGGCGCTGTCCTTGACGGTGAGGCGGTCCACCACCACCTCGATGGTGTGCTTCTCCTGCTTCTTGAGCTTCGGCGGCTCCGAGAGCTGCACCGTCTCGCCGTCCACCCGGGCACGGCTGTAGCCCTTGGTCTGGAGGTCGGAGAAGAGGTCGACGAACTCCCCCTTCCGCTCGCGCACCAGCGGAGAGAGGACCTGGAACCGGCTGCCCGTGGGCAGCTCCAGCACCCGGTCCACGATCGCCTGCGGCGACTGGCGGGCGATGGGGCGCCCGCACTCGGGGCAGTGCGGCTTGCCGATCCTGGCGAACAGCAACCGGAGGTAGTCATAGACCTCCGTGATCGTGCCGACCGTGGACCGGGGATTGCGCGAGGTGGACTTCTGGTCGATGGAGACGGCCGGGGAGAGCCCTTCGATGAAGTCGACGTCGGGCTTGTCCATCTGGCCCAGGAACTGCCGTGCGTAGGAGGAGAGCGACTCGACGTACCGGCGCTGCCCCTCGGCGAAGATCGTGTCGAACGCGAGAGACGACTTGCCCGACCCCGAGAGCCCGGTGAAAACGATGAGGGAGTCACGCGGGAGGTCGAGCGAGACATTCTTGAGATTGTGCTCGCGAGCGCCACGGACGATGAGACGGTCGGCCACGCCGGTCGGCACCTTTCTTGAGAGAGGCGGAGCGGAGCGATGCCCCGGAACCCAGGGTATGAGGGACGCCCCGAAGAGGATGTGGTGCGATGCCACACACGAGCCTATAGCACGTACATTCGAATACCGGAGATAGCCGGCCTCCTTCACCCGATCGAGTGGCGCGGATTACCGTTGGATCATGACTGACTTCGCGCACGACTCGGCTGCCGTACAAGCAGCAACCGACCGCCTGCTCACCGCGGTGACCTCGCTGGACGACGCGGCGGCCAGTCGTCCGTCACGGCTTCCCGGCTGGACCCGCGGCCACGTCCTCGCCCACATCTCGCGCAACGCTGACGCCATCGTGAACCTCCTGACCTGGGCGCGCACCGGGGAGGAGACGCTGATGTACGCGAGCGACGACGCTCGCAACGCCGACATCGCCCGCGACGCGGACCGCCCGTTCGTGGTCCACCTCGACGATCTGCGCACCAGCGCGTTCCGTTTCAACTCGGCGACCGCGGCCCTCCCCAAGGACCGTTGGGACTTCGAGGTCGCCATGCGCAACGGCGTCACCGAACGAGCCGCCCGTCTTCCCTTCCGCCGCCTGATCGAGGTCGAGTTGCACCACGTCGACCTGGACATCGGCTATGAGCTCGACGATCTCCCCGCCGACTTCGTCGAGCGGGAGGTGGAGTTCCTCGCATCGGGCAAGTTCGCCGGCCACGCCGACGTGCCCGCGCTGGCGCTCACCACTCCGGATGGGCGTGTCTGGCAGACCGGACGCCCGGCGGAGCAGGCCACCACCGTCGAGGGTACGCCCGTCGCGCTCCTTGGTTGGCTCACCGGGCGCACCGACGGCGCCGGCCTCACCTCCGCCGACGGCACCCCGCTGCCCACCCTCCCGCCACTAGGCTGAGGCCATGACGTACAGCGGAGCGGTAGAGGTCGGCGGCCCCGCCGACGTACACGAGCTGACCGGCCTCATGATCTCGAAGATCGCCGTCGGCCCGATGAACAACAACGCCTATCTCCTGCGGTGCCGCGCCACGGACGAGCAGTTGCTCATCGACGCGGCCAATGACGCCGCGCGGCTGCTCGGCCTGATCGGCGACGACGGCATCGCCTCGGTGGTCACCACGCACCAGCACGGCGACCACTGGCAGGCGCTCCAGGAGGTGGTGGCGGCGACCGGCGCCCGCACCTACGCGGGACGGCACGACGCAGACGGCATCCCCGTGCCCACCGACGTCCTGGTGGACGACGGCGACATCATCCGGGTCGGGCAGGTCGAGCTCACGGCGCGGCACCTGGTCGGGCACACGCCCGGCAGCATCGCCCTGGTCTACGACGATCCGCACGGCCACCCGCACGTCTTCACCGGCGACTGCCTCTTTCCGGGGGGCGTCGGCAACACCTGGGGCGAGGAGCGCTCGTTCGCCAGCCTGATCGACGACGTCGAGCACAAGCTCTTCGACGCCCTGGTGGACGAGACCTGGGTCTACCCGGGCCACGGCGCCGACACCACCCTGGGTGCCGAGCGCCCGCACCTGGCCGAGTGGCGCGAGCGCGGCTGGTAGCAGCCGGCTCCCCCCTTCCTCACACCTGACCGTGCCCCGGCGTCCTGGACGCCGGGGCACGGTCGCGTGCGGTGGGTGGTGCCGCCCGGCCGCGGCCCTGGGGCTACGGCCGGCCGGCGAGCGCCTCGGCCGTCAGGCGTCGACGTCGTCCTTGGCCCCGTCCTCCGCCGCGGCCTGCTGCTTCGCGGCGCGCAGGCTGGTGATGGTGGTGACGGCGAGCACCGCACAGATCACCCCGAGCGAGACCGGGATGCTGATCTCGGGGACGTTGACACCGGACTCGTGCAGCGCGTGCAGCACCAGCTTCACCCCGATGAAGCCGAGGATCACCGACAGACCGTACGAGAGGTGGACCAGCTTCTTCAGCAGGCCCCCGATGAGGAAGTAGAGCTGTCGCAGCCCCATGAGGGCGAAGGCGTTCGCCGTGAAGACGATGTACGGGTCCTGGGTCAGCCCGAAGATCGCAGGGATGGAGTCCAGGGCGAACAGCACGTCGGTGGTGCCGATCGCGAGCATCACGATGAGCATCGGGGTGATCAGCCGCTTGCCGTTCTCGACGACGAACAGCTTGGTGCCGTGGTACTTGTCGGTCGACGGAACGCGGCGCTCCACCATCTTGAGGAGGCGGTTCTCCTCGAACTCCTCGTCCTCCTCGTCGGCCCGCGCCTCCTGGATGAGCTTCCACGCGGTCCAGATGAGGAAGGCGCCGAAGATGTAGAAGACCCAGGCGAAGTTGGCGATGATCGCGGCGCCCGCGCCGATGAAGACGGCCCGCAGGACCAGCGCGATCAGCACGCCCACCATCAGCACCCGCTGCTGGTATATCGACGGCACCGCGAACTTCGACATGATCAGGACGAAGACGAAGAGGTTGTCCACGCTCAAGGACTTCTCGGTGATGAACCCCGCGAAGAACTCGCCGGAGGGCTGACCACCCCCGAAGACGAAGAGACCGAGCCCGAACAGCCCGGCCAGGGCGACCCAGACCGCTGTCCAGATCCCGGCCTCCTTGATGGAGACCTCATGCGGCTTGCGGCCACCGATGAAGAAGTCGATGGCGATGAGGGCTGTCAGACCAACGATGGTCAGCACCCAGGTGGCGAACGAAACGTCCACTGCTCCTCCGGCAGATTGCGTACGGCAACTCTCAGCGTTGTCGCTGCCGGAGGTCTCTTCCGCCTGAGTCGGCCACATGCCCATCGGCCGACCCGACCGACGCCCCGGGACCGAGGTCCGTGATGACGGGAACGCCGCACTTGGGAGTACTCCCCTCCGCACAAAGAAGCGTACCGGAAAACCCAAGGAATAGTAAAGAGAGTAAAGCGCGAGCTAAATGCGCGGAAGCGTCGGGCACGCGACGGCCCCGATCACCGGGCCGGTGATCGGGGCCGTCATCCAGTTCCTGGGCGTCAGTCCGCCACGTCGTGCTGCCGGTAGGACTCCCTGGCCTGCGTGACCTGCCCGAGCACCCGGGTGACCACCTCGCTGCCCTGCGGGATCAGGGACGGCTCGAACGTCCAGGCGTGGCCCACCCACGGGTCGGCCAGATGGTCGTCGGGGATCGGCGTCACACGCAACAGCGCACGCCACAGCGGATCGAGGATCGGCCCGTAGGCGCGGGCGTCCTCCCGGTCGGCCACCATCATCAGGTGAACGCCCACGGAGGGGCCCTCGTCCGCCAGGTACCGCAACTGGGTCACCGCGCGGTCGTCGAACCCGTGCGGGAAGTCGTTGACGATCAACAACTGCTGAGCGGTGTCCACCTCGCTGGGCAACGCGTCCACGGCGCCGCTCCGCACCGCCATCTGCACCAGGTCGACCCGCTGCGTCAGCTTCGCCAATACCGCCGACACGCCCTGGGCCCCGCTCGCCGGCGGCTCCTGGAGGACGCCCGTGCTGGTCAGCGGCGTGAGGGCGGCAGCACCCGCCCCCGCAGGATCGATCACGTGGACCGTGAACTCGCCCACCGGGTAGACGGCGATCAGACGAGCAGCGTGCGCCACGGCGCTCTCCATCGCCAGACGGCGCAGCTCGGTCGAGTCGACCATGGCCGCATCCGGTGACCCGCCGCGCCCGCTGTCCACCCAGAGACCGCGTTCCAACGGGAGCCGCACGATCATCGGGATGCGCAGCTCCGTACGCTCCGGAAGGTGCAGGTCACCGAGGCGCATCGCCATGGGCAGCTCCATCGGCACCTCGTACCCCTGCCACACCGGGCTGGCCCAGCGGGCGTACGCGGGCGGCAGTGCGGGCTCGACGACCTCCGCCTCGGCGGCGAGCTGGGCCAGGTCCCGGTCCAGTACGGCACGGGCCTGCTCCACGAGCTCGGTGTGGCGGCCCCGCGCTTGCGTACGGGCGGCATCGGCCTGCGGTCCGACCCGGGTGCGCGGGTCCGAGAGCACGGAGTCGAGCTCCTTCTCCATCCGCGAGTCCGCGAAGTCGACGGCGCTGCGGTACGCGGCCACGGTCCTGGCCAGGTCCTCGAACATGCCCCAGACCTGGTTGTACAGCCGCTCCTCCATCGTCCAACCGGCGGCGTCCCCGGCGACCGGCTGCGGCGGCTGGCCCTCGGGACCTGGTTGTGGGACCGCGGGCGGCGGGGTCGGCGCCGCGGTGCGCCGGCTCGGATGCTGGTAGTTGATCGGCCCGGACGCAGCCGGGCCCGCCGCGTCCGCCGTGCCCTGGCCCGCCGTACTGGCGGCGGTCGCCGACCCGGCGCCGCCCGCCTGCGCGCCGGCGCCCGCGCTCGCGTCGCCGCCGGCTGCCGTCCGCAGACGCCCGTCGCCGCTGGTCAGCGCCGATGGGGGCGGGGCGAGGGACTTGGCCATGCCCTGCGCCACCGCGTCGTTGATCTCCGCGGCCAGCGTCGTGGCCTCGGGCAGTCCCCGGTCCTGGAGCATCGCGGCGAGGCCGTCCGCGTACCCCTGGCCGACGGCCCGTACCTTCCAGGCGCCGTTCCTGCGGTACAGCTCCAGGGCCGTGACCGCGGACTCGGCGTCCAGGTCGGTGATAGTGAACGTGGCGATCTCGGCCCCTTCGAGGTCGGTCACCGCGACGAACGGAGCGACGAGGCCGCCGAACCGCGCCGGGCCGCCCACCCCGGTGGGCAGCGCCAGCAGCACGGTGACCGTGTGGACGGCCTCCGGCAGCGCGCCGAGGTCCACCGCGAGACGGTGGTCGGCGGCGGCCTGTCGGGAGACCTCAAGCCCGGGCATCTGTGGAGCGGCGGGATGCGCGACCCAGTCGACGCTCCGTACCTTCCCCTGGTCGTCTCCGAGTGTCGCTCCGGCGACGACGGGTTTCCCCGCCGAAATACGGATCTCCAAACGGGTCTGGGGCAGGGGATGGTTCTGCCCCCGGACCAGCTCGGCCGTCATCACTGCGCCCTCTCGTCGTGGTGTGCTGGGTGTGCTGCGGTGGGCGGCGGACCAGGGCAGTGGGTGGGCGGCAGCACGGTGGCTGCCGGGCGAAGGCGGGCGGCCCGCTTCCGGCGCGACCCGCTCCCCTGCCGCACGCCACGGTGCGGCCGGCCGAACTCACCCCCCGATCCGCGGCAACGCCGGAGGCGCGCCGCTCCCCGGCCCCTTCCGAACGGGCCGTCCGGTCGGGGTGCTGGGCGCGGCGCGCACCCGGTGCTGCGGCTGACTCAGAGGTGCGGCACGATCGCCGGCATCAGGTCCTGGAAGGTACGGCCGTTGGCCGGGCTGCCCAGGGCCGTCATCTGCCAGCCGGCGCCCGCCCGGTGCACCTTGGCCATGATCTGGGCCGTGTAGGGGCCACCGCCGGTGAGCGTGTACCGCGCGATCTCCTGGCCGTTGGTCTCGTCGACCAGGCGGCAGAACGCGTTGGCGACCTCGGCGAAGCTCTGCCCGGTGAAGGAGTTGACGGTGAACACGATCTGGTCGATGTGCACCGGCACCCGCTGGAGGTCGACGAGGATCGCCTCGTCGTCGCCGCCCTGGCCGGCACCGCCGACGAGGTTGTCACCGGTGTGCCGGACCGAGCCGTCATCGCTGGTCAGGTGCCGGAAGAACACCACGTCCACCGGCTGCTTGTCCGCGAAGAGAACGGCCGACGCATCGAGGTCGATCTCCTTGGTGCGGGAGCCGAACAGACCTCGACGGGGCGCGGACTGCCAGCCCAGACCCATCCGAACGGCGGTCAGGGTGCCGCCATCGGCCTTCTGAAGGCTGATGGCCTGGCCCTTGGACATGTTGACAGTCACGCGCTGTCCCTCTCTCGTCTTCCCCCGGTCGCCCCATGTGGTACGACCTGCTCGAACCCTATGCACTGTGCCCGCCGGTCCGGCTACCCGCATCCGGGTTTGTGTCGCTCTTGCAACACATCGCCCGGCGCGGCGTCGCACGTCCCCGACTCGCAGGCCCCGTAGGGCACCTGCGCCCCGCCCCTGATCAGGCCAAGCCCGCCTCGCGCATCTGCCGCAGCTCCTTCTTCAGCTCGCCCACCTCGTCCCGCAGCCGGGCCGCGACCTCGAACTGGAGGTCCGCCGCAGCGGCGCGCATCCGTTCCGTCATCTCCTCGATCAGTTCGGCGAGTTCGGCGGCGGGCCGGTCCGTGAGGGCACCGTCCTTGGCCCGGGCGCCCTTGCCGCCGGGCGTCTGCTTGGCCAGTGCGGGCACCGGTGCCTTGCCCTTGCCGCCCTGCCGGTACCCCGAGCCGAGCAGCTCCTGGGTGTCGACGTCCTCGCGCGCGATGGTCGCGACGATGTCGTTGATCTTCTTGCGCAGCGGCTGCGGGTCGATGCCCCGCTCGGTGTTGTACGCGATCTGCTTCTCGCGGCGTCGGTTGGTCTCCTCGATGGCCGTCGCCATCGCGGGGGTGATCTTGTCCGCGTACATGTGGACCTGGCCGGAGACGTTGCGCGCGGCACGGCCGATGGTCTGGATCAGCGACGTGCCCGAGCGCAGGAACCCTTCCTTGTCCGCGTCGAGGATGGCCACCAGGGAGACCTCCGGCAGGTCCAGGCCCTCCCGCAGGAGGTTGATGCCCACCAGCACGTCGTACTCACCGGCGCGCAGTTCGCGGAGCAACTCGACCCGGCGCAGGGTGTCGACGTCGCTGTGCAGGTACCGGACCTGGATGCCGAGCTCGACCATGTAGTCGGTGAGGTCCTCCGCCATCTTCTTGGTGAGCGTGGTGACCAGGACGCGCTCGTCCTTCTCGGTGCGGGTGCGGATCTCGTGGATGAGGTCGTCGATCTGCCCGTCGGTGGGCTTGACGATGACCTCGGGGTCCACCAGGCCGGTGGGGCGGATGATCTGCTCCACGAACCCGTCCCCCCGGGCGAGCTCGTACTTGCCGGGCGTGGCGGACAGGTAGACCGTCTGTCCGATGCGCTGCTGGAACTCCTCCCACTTCAGCGGGCGGTTGTCCATGGCGGACGGCAGCCGGAAACCGTGCTCCACCAGCGTGCGCTTGCGCGAGGCGTCGCCCTCGTACATCGCGCCGATCTGCGGCACGGTCACGTGCGACTCGTCGATGACCAGGAGGAAGTCCTCCGGGAAGTAGTCGAGCAGCGTGTGCGGCGCGGAGCCGGGCGCACGGCCGTCGATGTGCAGCGAGTAGTTCTCGATACCCGAGCAGGTGCCGATCTGGCGCATCATCTCGATGTCGTACGTGGTGCGCATGCGCAGGCGCTGCGCCTCCAGCAGCTTCCCCTGCTTCTCCATCCGGGCGAGCGTCTCGGCGAGCTCGGCCTCGATGCCGGCGACGGCCTTCTCCATGCGCTCGGGTCCCGCCACGTAGTGACTGGCGGGGAAGACGTAGAGCTCCTGGTCGTCCGAGATGACCTCGCCGGTCAGCGGGTGCAGCGTGGAGAGCGCCTCGATCTCGTCGCCGAACATCTCGATGCGGACGGCCAACTCCTCGTAGACCGGGAAGATCTCGATGGTGTCACCGCGCACCCGGAAGGTGCCCCGGGTGAAGGCCATGTCGTTGCGCGTGTACTGGATGTCGACGAAGCGCCGCAGGAGTTCGTCGCGGTCGAATTCGTCGCCGACCTTCAGCGGCACCATGCGGTCGACGTACTCCTGCGGCGTGCCCAGGCCGTAGATGCAGGAGACCGAGGCGACGACGACCACGTCCCGCCGGGTGAGCAGCGAATTGGTCGCCGAGTGGCGCAGCCGCTCGACCTCTTCGTTGATGGACGAGTCCTTCTCGATGTACGTGTCCGACTGCGGCACGTACGCCTCGGGTTGGTAGTAGTCGTAGTACGAGACGAAGTACTCGACCGCGTTGTTCGGCAGCAGTTCGCGGAACTCGTTGGCGAGCTGGGCCGCGAGGGTCTTGTTCGGCGCCATGACCAGCGTGGGCCGTTGCAGCTTCTCGATCATCCACGCGGTGGTGGCCGACTTTCCCGTACCCGTCGCGCCGAGCAGGACGACATCCTTCTCACCTGCTCGGATACGCCGTTCGAGCTCGGTGATGGCCGCCGGCTGGTCGCCGCTCGGCTGGTAGGGGCTGACGACCTCGAAGGGCGCCACCTTGCGTTGGATCTGGGATACGGGCCGCATGGAACCACCGTACGACTCGCCACTGACAACGGCCCTGGCACGGCCCCGTAGCCTGGCACCGCCGATCACACAGCGGCAGCAGATCGCATGCGAACGGTCACCGTACGCATCGATTCGATCGTCAATAGGGGCTCAGCCCACCGATTCCTCCGCCCGGGCGCAACGAAAGGTCATCGGCCATGTACGAGTACAAGGTGATCCAGATCCGCGAAAAGCTGATCGGCGGGAAGATGTCGCCGGACAAGGTCGAGGACCTGCTCAACAAATACGCGGCGGAGGGGTGGCAGCTCAAGGCGATCACGTCCGCCGATGTGAAGGGGCGCATCGGGCCCGGCGGCGTGGAAGGGCTGCTCGTGACCTTCGAACGCCCCCGGCGCTGATCCGACACCGGCCCGGAGATCGACTGCGGGCCGGTCGCGTCCCGGCCGGCCCGCGAACCGGATGCGTCGTCCTACCGTCGTCACCAGGGCGCCCGCGCGTACGCGATCGAGGTCGTCGGGCGGCGCGGGCCGTTCGCTCGCCGCCGCGGCTGGCGCCCTTCCGTAGCGGCCCTGCCTGCGGCGCCGTGCGCGAGGGGGACGCCAGGAACGTGCATCTCGCGCGCGTCCGAGCCCTGCGGCGCCCGCACGGAACGTTTTCGGCCAGTTCCTCCACGTGGCGATCAAGTTCCGCGGGCTGCCACCGCACCGGCCTGGGAGGTCCGCCGCCCGGCCCGCCGCAGCGCTCCCGTACGGCCATCGACGGGCTGTACGGCCAGGTCACCGCCGGTGGCACCGGCCCGTGGCAGCGCGGCGGGCCCCGGGCTGCGGACCGCCGTGTCGCTGTCAGGGCCGCAGCGCTGCGAACGCGGCCATCCGCCCCGCGTGGTAGGCGCGGTCCTCGTCGTCGAACTCCTCGCCCCGCGCGCTCGCGCGTAGGTAGTGCGCCGCTTCCCTGCGCAGCCGGTGTCGCATCAGTTGCACCATGGTCGTGTCGTCGAGCGCCTCGACCGTGCCGCCCTCGTCCAGGTAGGCGTCGACGAACCCGCGGCAGGCGGCCAGGTCGGCGGCGAACTCACCGGTGAACTCCAGGGCCGCCCCGGCAAGTTCCACCTCCGGCGGCGCGATCAGCGCCTCGTCCCAGTCGAGCACGGCGACCAAGCGGCCGTGGCCGTCCGCCAGCAGGTTGCCGTGGTAGTAGTCACCGTGCAGCGCGTGGGCCCGATCGGCCCGGTGGACGAAGCCGGCGAGCCACCCGTCCAACTCGGCATCGTGCAGGTCAGGGTGGTCGTACCGCACGTCACCCGACAGCCCGACGGTCAGCTCCGCCGCGACGGACCGGGGCGGCAGCCTCGCCTCCGCGAGCGCCCGGTGCAGCCGGGCGAGCAGGCGCGCGGCCTGCTCGGCCTGGGCCGGGTCCTGCTGGTGGGCCCACCGCCCCGCGACGTACGGCCACAGCGATACGGGGCGCCCCTCCGCCCGCGCCACGGTACGGCCGTCGCGGGTGCGCAGCGGCATGACGGCCTCGCGCAGCCCGCCGGCCGCCGCGCGCAGCGCCACCGCATGGCACCACTCGGCCTCATCCGACCTGCGCCATTCCGGGCCGATGCGCACCACCACGCCGCCCCCGGGGCCCGTACCGCACGTGTCCTTCACAAGGTGGGCGGCTGATTCCTCACCGCCATACAGACGTATTGCGTCACCCTTCAGGCGAACCCCCCAAGCCCGTAAGGCAACTGTCCTGATTTGCTCCGAAAGCGAGATATCCACAAACGGCACGTCGCACTCCTCGTTCAGTTCCTGTCCATCCCGCACCTATCTCCCCGTACGAAATGGCTGGGACTCTCGGCCCGTCTTCCCCATCAACCAGACTCTCGACGCAAGGAGTCCCTCATGCGCATCCGTTCCATCGCGGCGGCTTCCGGCCTGCTGCTGGGCGCCTCGGCCTTCGTCCTGCCGGCCGCTTCGGCCCAGGCCGCGGACCACCCGCACAGCCCGGTCACCGTCGCCCACCGCGGCGCCTCCGCCTACGCGCCGGAGAACACGCTGGCCGCCGTTGACGCCGCCGCCAAGCTGAAGATCGACTGGGTGGAGAACGACGTCCAGCGCACCAAGGACGGCAAGCTGATCGTCATCCACGACACGACGCTCAACCGGACCACCAACGTCGAGGAGGTCTTCCCCGGCCGCGCCCCGTGGAAGGTCTCGGACTTCACGCTCAAGGAGATCCAGCGGCTGGACGCCGGTAGCTGGTTCAACCCCAAGTTCACCGGCGAGCGGGTACCGACGCTGAAGCAGTACATGGACCGGGTGAGCCGCAACCACCAGAAGCTGCTGCTGGAGTTCAAGGCGCCCGAGCTCTACCCGAACATCGAGCGGGAGACCCTCAACGAGCTGCGCCACCAAGGCTGGCTCAACCGTCAGCACGTCAAGCACCGGCTGATCATCCAGAGCTTCAGCGCCGACTCGGTCAGGACGACGCACGAGCTGCGCCCCGACGTGAAGACGGGCTTCCTGGGCACGCCGGCCGTGGCTGACCTGCCGAAGTTCGCGAAGTTCGCGGACCAGATCAACCCGCACTTCGGTTCCGTCAACCCCGAGTACGTGGCCGCCGTCAAGGCCGTCCGCGGTGCGCACGGCAAGCCGCTTGAGGTCTACACCTGGACCGTCGACGACCCCGCCGTTGCGGTCAAGGTCGCCAAGGCGGGCGTGACCGGCATCATCACCAACAAGCCCGACGTCATCCGCGACGCGGTGAGCCACAAGGGCAAGCCCGGTAAGCCGGGCAAGAACGTCGCTGCGCGGCAGGTGGGTGCCGCGGCGTAAGGCCCGACCCCGGCAGCCCGTCGGCACGGGCTGCACCGTTCTCCGCCGCGGCCCGACCCCTCCTCCTGGACGGGGCCGGGCCGCGGCGGTGTCGGGTCCGCGTCCACGTCCGCGCAGCGGCCGGAAAGCGCCGCATCATCGCAGGTCAGCAGCGATTGTCAGAGGGGCGCCCTAGGCTGGACGCGTGAACATCTCAGAGCAGGTGGAGCAGGGGGCGTCCGCCGCCCCGTCCGCCTCCGCACGGCAGGAGCCCGCCCAGTCCCAGGGCCCGGCCGCGGCAGGCAACGACCAGGCGCAGCCCGGCCGTCGGTCCCTGGCCTGGCAGGGCATCGACACGCCGATAGGCCCCCTGCTGCTGGTCGCCACGGAGCAGGGACTGGTGGAGGTCGTCTTCCACGCCACGGCCGCACGGGCCACCCGGGCGTTGGAGCAGGCCGCCCGCCGACTCGGCACCGCCGTGCCCGCCACCCCTGCGCCCGGCCATCGATGGGTCGCGGAGGCGGTTCGCCAGCTCAACGCCTACTTCGACGACGGCCTCCAGGACTTCACGCTGCCCCTGGACTGGTCGCTGATCTCGGGCTTCAACCGGCGGGTGCTGCGCGAGTTGGCCGCCCACGTTCCGTACGGCACGGTGGTCGGCTATCAGGACCTCGCCGTCCGCGTCGGTGAGCCCGGTGCCGCCCGGGCGGTCGGCGTGGCCATGGCTTCGAACCCGTTGCCGATCGTCGTCCCCTGTCACCGGGTCGTCGAGAGCGACGGCGGCATAGGCGGCTTCGGCGGCGGCCTGGAGACCAAGCGCACGCTCCTCGCCCTGGAGGGCGTCCTGCCGCAGCCGCTCTTCTGACACCTGGGTCACGCGCCCCCTCCGGCTCCGCAATCCGCACGGGGTGCGGTCGGCCCGGCCTACCCGGTCGCGGCACCGTTCCACGCCGGATGCCGCGGCTTGTCGGCCTGTACGACGACGTCCGCGGCCTGCGCTGGGCCCACTTCCGCCTCGTACCGGGCGAAGGCGGGGAGCGTCCACCGGGCGTCGTCCGGCGTACGACGGGCCAAGGCGGCCGGAGACAGTCGCAGATGGACGGAGAAGTCGAAGGGGAACCAATGGCCGAGCAGCAGCGGCCCCTGCACCACCAGTACGCCGCCGGGCGGCAGTTGCACGGCGGGCGAGCGCGTGGCCCGATCGGTGACCGGGTCCCACAGATCGGGCAGCACCCGCCCGGTCCCGCCCGGGTCGAGCGGGTTGAAGACCTCCCGCCACAGGGCTCCGGTGTCGGTCCACCCCTCGTAGTACGTCTCGGCGTCCTGGCGCCCGTACTCGAAGCGCAGCGACGCCGGTCGCAGGAAGCCGGCGGTGGCCACCACCAGGACGAACCGTCCGCGCAGCCGCAGGGCCTCGGCGAGCCGCGCCGCGAGCAGTTCGCCCTCGGCAGCCGGCGCGCCGTCCACCGCGACCCGCAGCCAGGGGCCGCCGGCTTCGGCCGCAGTCCGCACCAACCGATCGGCGAGCGCGTCGGTCAACCGGTCCCAGGAGATCGCTTCGAGCCGCACCCCACCATCATGCCGGCCCGCACCCGGCGCTCGGCCGGCGCCTCCGCCAGCCCGGTCGGGGCCGCGCCCACACCGGGGTGGCAGCGGGCCGCCTGCTACGGGACCGCTTCGCGACGGCGCGGCGAGCAACAGGTGAGCGGGGAGCGGGGCGGCGGCCCCACCCGGCCCGCGCCGTGCCGGGCGCGCCACCGGCAGCGGCCTGCCCCAGCGGTCGGTCGCCGACCGGCGCGGCACCCGCACCCCGCGGCCGGGGCGTCGTCAGCGCCAGCCGTAGCGCTCCCGCAGTCGCACCACGACCCGGTCGAAGCGGGGGTGGTCCAGGGCGCAGGCTTCGCGCCGCATGCCGTCGGGGTGCAGACGCAGCACCCGGTCCAGGTCGACCCACGATTCCCGCCCCGCCCGGTCCCACGGCCCGGAGCCGATCGGTACCCACTCCCGGTCGGTGTCGTGCTGCTTGCTCGACAACTGCACGGCCAGCAACGTGCCGGCCCGCTCGCGCGCGACGACCAGCACCGGTCGGTCCTTGCCCCGCCCGTCGTTCTCCTCGTACGGCACCCAGGTCCAGACGATCTCGCCGGGGTCGGGATCACCGTCCGGATCGGGGGCGTACTCGGTCCGCACCGGGCCGACCTGTCGGGGCTGCGCCTCGACGGTGGCCGACGGTCCATACCGGCCGGGGGTCGCGGGCGAACCGTTCGCATCATTGATCGCTGACGTCATGCGCCCACGCTAGCCCGCGCGCCTCCCGTCGCCAGGCCGCGGCCCCACCGCGCGGACGAGGGCCCGGCGCGGCCGGGGCCACGGGGCAGTACTACGGAGCAAACAAGCAGGACAGAGCAGGTGGGACCAGACGGGGTGGCACGGGGCGAGGCACCGTACGAAGCCACTCAGGTGGGGGGTACGAGCGGTGGCCCTGCGTTCAGCGCAAGACCAGCCCGTGCGCGGCCAGCACGGGAATGATCGGCTGGTAGAACGTCCGGCCGCCGACCCTACAGTCGCCGGTCTCACCGATGATGAAGCCGAGTGCCTTGTCACCCGCGACGACAGCACCGCCGACGTTCGAAGGGTCAGCGCAAGCGTTGGAGGTGAACAGGCCGTGCACCGTGCCTTCGGGGAAGGCCACCGAGACGTTGACCTGCTGCACGGTGCCGCAGGTCCACCCCAGGACCCGGCCCACCTGGCAGATCTGCTCCCCCACGACGGGGTTCTTGGCGCCGGCGAGATCGATCGTCTGCCCGTTGCCGAGCCGCACTTGACCGGGGAAGGAGACGTCCGGGTTGGTGTAGTGGATCAGTCCGTAGCCCGAGTGCGGGTAGCCGGCCACCACCGTCGTACCGATGGGGACGGTCCGCTCGCGGTCGGCGAACCACTGGGTTCCCACGGCCTGCACGCAGTAGCCCGGAACGATGCCGTACGGGGCCTGCCCCTTCTCCGCGTTGAAGCCCACCGTGCAGGACTTGCCGTTGCTGCTGTAGATCACGGAGCCGCCCATGACGACGGTCTGTCGATCCGCGGCGTTGGCGGCCGGCGCCCCGGCGAAGAGCAGGGCAAGGACGGCCAGCAGGACCGTCGCCCAGAGCGGGCGCGAAAGACGGGCGAGGGCAGGGGGATATCTCATGGTTTCCTCCCAGATCGGGCGAGCAGGGGCGGTATGCGGTCGCGCTGCACTGGTAGGGGGTCGCCAACGTGGCTGGCGCCGACAGCGGCCAGTATGGGGCGAGCCCTGACCGCTCGGGCACCCCTGTGCGGCGACCCGCACCACCCGCCGCGGCCGATGTTCAAGTCCGCACCGCCCCAAGCCCCGTGTCACACCGGGCCGGCCCGGGTCGCTCCGCAACGCCTTGCCCCCGGCACTCCACTCAGCTGCACCGCGGGCCACCCCAGCGCTACGCCCCTGCTCCGCCCCCCGTACCGCCAACGCGACAACACGCCGCTTCCGCACCTGCGTTGGGCTGGCGGGAACTTCGGTTAGGCCGAACCGCCGGCTGCGCGCCCCGCGCGGACACCAGGCCAGGCATCGCGCCGCTCGCCGGCGCGCCGGGCCCCACCCGCGTCCCGAAGGTCACTGCGAGCAGTGGTCCGCCGGCCGTTCGCCGCCGTCCGGGCGGGCCCCGGCCAGTCGCTCCGTGATCTCCTCAGCCGACAGCACACTGGCGAACCCCTTGCGCAGCACGGCGAGTTCGGGTTCCTGGCGGCTCTCGTCATCGGTCGCCGTGACATCGGAGCCGAACACCACGTGGTAGCCGCGCTCGTACGCCTGTCGGGCCGTCGTGCCGCAGCAGTAGTTGGTCAACGTCCCCGTGATGACGACCGTGTCCCGACTGAGGTTGCGCAGCATCGTGTCCAGCGGCGTGTCGTAGAAGGCCCCGTAGGACGGCTTGCGGATCAGGGGCTCGTCGGCGCGGTAGCCCAACTCGGGCCACACCTCAGCCGGGCCGGGGCGGCGCCAACGGGCTTCGCCGTGGGGCAGGTGACGCAGGGCGTGCGGCCGGTCGAGCCCCAGGTGCGTGTCGTCGAAGACGGTCCATATCACCGGCACCGACCGGGCCCGGCACGTCGCGATGAGCCGGCGCAGGGTCGGCACCATCCGCGTCGCCCCGGGCACCCAGTAGGGGCTCCAACCAGGCCGGACGAACTCGTCCTGCATGTCGATGACGAGCAGTGCCGACCGGTCGGCCCGCACGTCGAACGTGGCCCGCCCCTGCTCGTAGCCGCATCGCGCCCGCTCTTCCACCCACGCCTCCGTGTACTCCATCTCCACCCCTACCTCGAATCGATGTACCTCGTTTCGATGTGCGACAGTAGCAGCATGCTCGAACTCGCGATCCTGGGATTCCTGGCCGACGGCCCACTGCACGGCTATGAGCTGCGCAACCGCATCGCCCACCTGTCCGGCCACACTCGACCGGTCAGCGACGGCAGCCTCTATCCGGCGATCAACCGGCTGGTCAAGGCCGGCCATGTGGATCGGCGGAACGAGCCGGGGGCGTCGGCCGCCCAGCGACACACCCTGCGTCTGACCGCGTCCGGCCGCGCAGAACTGCTGCGCCGACTCCGTGAGCCCGACGAGCTGACCATCAGCGACAGCAGCCGCTACTTCACCCTGCTCGCCTTCCTCGCCCACCTGCCCGACGTCGCCGACCGACACGCGGTGCTCCGCCGCCGACTGGAGTTCCTGGACCAGCCCGCGAGCTTCTTCCACGGCAGCGGCGGCCCGCTGCGTGCGGAGGACGTCGACGACCCGTACCGCCGCGGCATGCTCCTCATCGCCCGAGCTACCAGCCGCGCGGAACAAGCCTGGCTGCGTGAACAACTGGCCTGACAGCGCCCCCGAAAGCCCGCCGGCCCGGCCCCCGGCCACGCCCGCCCGGCGAAGTCCGCTCCGGCGGGAGCCACGAACCGCCCCTGCCCGGCCTGCCGCGGACGGCGCCTCCCCGGCCACGCCGCAGCGGCCCCCTGCCCAGGATCACCGCCCCGCTCGCGCCGCCGCTCCCCGCAGTACCGTGGAATGCGGGAGATGCATCGTCATGCTCAGAACCGGAGACGAGCCCGTGCACGCGCGCAGTCCGCTGCGGTTGCGGCTCGGGCTAGCGCTGTGGGGTCTGGCCTGGTCACTCGCCGGTACGGTCGGCTTCGCCGTCGTCGGCCGGGTGGGGTGGGCCGTGGCGTGTGCGGTGGTCGTCGCCGTGACCGCTCTCGACCTCGGCTTCGTCGTACGCCACCTGCGCCAAGGAGCGCACTACCAACCGGGCCGGGACGTGCCCCCGTACGAGCCGGTCAGCGGCAGTGCCGCGCCGGAGCACGACGCCCCGAAACCACCAACCGACGGGGGCACCGCGACGCCGCCTGACCGCCGCCGATGAGGCAAGGAAAGGACGCCGGCCGCTCACACGGCCAGCCCCGGGCGCCCGGGAGGGGCGCCCGACCACGACGGCGGGACGAGGTGCCCCAGCACGACGCGCGGGCGGGGCGCCCAGCCGTAGCCTTCACGGCCCCGGTGACCAGCACCGGGGTCGTCGCTACGGGCCGGGCGCCCCGCCCGCTCCCCGTCAGTTCGCCGGACCGCCCTCGCCGAAGCGCGCCGCCGCGACGAAGTCCGGGCGCGGATCGAGGGCCGCGGCCAGCCGGAAGTGGCGCGTGGCCTCGTCGGGGCGGCTGGCCCGCTCCAGCGTGCGGGCCAGCGCGAAGTGCGCGAACGCGTTGTCCGGCTCGCGCTCCAACACGTGCTGGAACTCCATTTCCGCAGCGCGGAGTTGGGCCCCCAGGAAGAAGGCCCGCGCCCGCAGGAGTCGGGCCGCGGTGTTGTCCGGATGCGCGGATATGACGGAGTCCAGCAGTTTCACGGCGCCGCGCGGGTCGCGCGCCGCGAGCAAGTGCTCCGCCGCGCGGTAGTCGATCACATGCGTCTCGGGCGTATGCTGCCTGGTCACTGCCGTCTCCTCTCCCGGTTTCCCGGACACTGGTCGCCGGCCATGGGCGATGAGGCCGCGCCCCGCGGGCCGGCGCCTCGCCCTGCTGGGCCCAGCGCCCGCGCCTCGATGCGGGAAGCCACCACACCGCGTGCGCGGTACGGTGGCGCGTCAACACGCCTCACAACGACGGGCCCCGCCTCTGTATTCCCGTGCCTCCGGCCACTCACGCGCCGGGGAGCCCGCCGTCCGTACGGGATGGGGCGTGTCCAACTCCGCACGCCGGTCGCGCCACGGTGCGCCGCGCGCCCTGTCCGAGGTCGGGAACGACGCCGAGCGGCGCGGTGCGTCCACACACCACCGCGGCCCCGTAGTCCCGTGCCGCCGGGCACAACGCACGCAGCCCCACACGGGGGTGCGGAAGTTGCACGCAAAGCGCCGCTACGCCCCCGCCGCGCGCTCCTTGAGCTGTTCCCAGACCTTCCTGACCTGGGGCTCCAGCGCCTCCAGCGGGCCGTCGTTGTCGATGACCAGATCCGCCAGGGCCAGCCGCTGTTCCCGCGTCGCCTGCGCGGCCATCCGCGAGCGCGCCTCCGCCTCGGTCATGCCGCGGTGCCGCACCAGGCGGTCGCACTGCGTCTCGGGCGCGGCGTCCACGACCAGAACGAGGTCGAAGAGGGAGGCGAGGCCGTTCTCGGTGAGCAGCGGCACGTCGTGCACGACGATGGCCCCCTCGCCTGCAGTTTGCTCCAGTTCAGCAGAGCGCTCGCGCACCAGCGGATGGACGATCGCGTTGAGCGCGGCGAGCCGCTGCGGATCGGCGAACACGATGGAACCGAGCTTCGGCCGGTCGAGTCGGCCGTCGGCGCCCAGCACCTCCGGACCGAACTCCGCCACCACCGCGGCCAGACCGGGGGTCCCCGGCTCGACCACCTCGCGCGCGATCTTGTCGGAGTCGATCAGCACCGCCCCGTACGAGGCGAGCAGCCGCGACACCTCGCTCTTGCCCGCACCGATTCCACCCGTGAGCCCCAGCTTCAGCATGGGCCAAGCCTATGCGGCCCGGCTCAGCCAACCGGCTGCACCCAGGCCCCCACCGGCCAGCAAGCAGGGGCGTTTCGCCCCCCTACACGGCGAATGCCCGCCCACTCGTACGCGCCAAATCCCCGCCCCGCACCCCCAGGGCCCTCGGAAATCGTGTCCGGCGTCGGCGACGCTCACGCAGCCGGCCGCGGCGCCCCGCATCAGGCCACCCGCGCGCCCCGACGACTACGCGCACGCGACACAGCCCGGCACCGGCCGGAAGGGGGGAAGGCCCCACCTCTCAGCCAGCGCCGGGAGCCTGGACGTCCCGGCCGCAGTCAGGTCGGCTCGCCCCCGGAGCCGGGGCCAGCGGCGTCAGACGTGCTCGGAGTCAGAGGTTTCAGACGTCGCCGTCGCGCTCCGCCCGCTCCGCGAGGAACTGCTCCAGCTCCGCTCCCAACTCGTCCGCCGAGGGAAGTTCGGCAGGCTCGGCGACCAGGCTGCCGCGCGTCTCCGCACCGGCTATGGCGTCGTACTGGTGCTCAAGGCCACGCACCAGGGACACCAACTCCTCGTCCCCCTCGGAGATCTGTCGCTCGATCTCCTCCTGGGTCCGCAGCGCGGCGGTCCGCAAGGTGTGCGCAACTCCGGGAAGCACCAGGCCCGTTGCCGCGGTGACCGCCTCCAGGGTGGTCAGCGCGGCATCCGGATAGGGCGACCTAGCCACGTAGTGCGGCACGTGCGCGGCCACGCCCAGCACGTCGTGCCCGGCCTCGCTCAGCCGGTACTCGATCAGGGACTCGGCGCTGCCCGGCACCTGGGCCTCGTCGAAGATGCCCTGGTAACCCGGCGTCAGGTCGACGCGGTTGCCGTGCGGGGTCAGCCCGACCGGCCGGGTGTGGGGCACGCCCATCGGGATGCCGTGGAAGTTGACCGTGAGGCGCACCCCGAGCCGCTCGACGACCTGCCGCACGGCCGCGGCGAAGCGCTCCCACTCCACGTCCGGCTCCGGCCCCGCCAACAGCAGGAACGGGGCGCCGGTGGCGTCGCGCACGAGGTGGAGCTCGATCACGGGCGTCTCGTAGGCCGTCCACCGGTCGCGCTCGAAGGTCAGCAGGGGCCGCCTGGCCCGGTAGTCCACGAGCCGATCGTGGTCGAAGCGGGCGACGACCTGGTGCGGCAGGCCCTTCAGCAGCCGCTCCACGATCTGGGCACCAGTCTCACCGGCGTCGATGTAGCCGTCGAAGTGGTAGAGCAGCACCAGCCCGGCGGAGTCGCGAGACGTTATCGCGTCCACTGCCGCGAGCCCGCTCGGCTCCCATGCGTACAAGTCCTGGGGTTCCAACACCGTGACCGCTCCTCCTCGTTCTCGTTGTGGCCAACGCCGCTGCACCCGCCGGCATTCCCGGTGTCCGGTCCCCGACCGAAGGTCTTGGAGCACTGGTGGCGCAGAGCGCTCCCCCGGGCTCTGATGCGCGGCAATCGCACCACCCTGGTTGACGCCGCCCGGGGGCGCCCCTACCTTCCCCTCCCGGCAGGCGTTCACGTACCAGCTCCCCGTTCACGCATCAGACCGTTCACCTGCCAACGCCCCTCCCGGCACGATCACCCCCGACACAGAGGCAGGCCCATGCGTACTCGCCCGGTCCAGCACGCCCCCGCCCACCGCCCGTACGGCCGCATCGCCTTCCCGCTCGCCCTGCTCGGCTGTACGGGGCTGCTCGCCGCCGGCCCGGCCACACCCGCCACCGCGCATCCCACCGCACATGCCGCGGCCGTCATCCCGGTATCCACCGCGCAGCAGCTCAAGGACGCTCTCGCCACCGCAGGTCCCGGCGACACCATCACCCTGGCCGACGGCACGTACCGCGGGAACTTCAAGACCACCCGGGCCGGCAGTCCGGCCGCACCCATCACCCTGACCGGCTCCGCCAAGGCCGTACTGACCGCCGGCGGCGGCTACGGGCTGCACCTCAACGGCGCCGACGACTGGCGGCTGCGCGGGTTCACCGTCACCGGCGGCCAGAAGGGGATCGTCATGGACGCGGCGAACGGCGTGCACATCGACGGCGTCACCGTGCGGGGCCTGACCATGGAGGGCGTGCACTGGCGGAAGTCCAGCGCCAACGGATCGATCAAGAACTCCACGATCCGGGACACCGGCACCGACGGCCGGGGCATGGGCGAGGGCATCTACGTCGGCAGCGCGGGCGGCACCTCGGACAAGAGCGATCACATCCTGATCGAGAAGAACACGCTCGGCCCGGGCATCGGCGGCGAGAACATCGACGTCAAGGAGGGCACCACCGGTACCAGGATCATCGGCAACACCTTCGACGGCAGCGGGCTGACTGGCGCCCACTACGACGACTCCTGGGTCGACATCAAGGGCAATGACGTCCTGGTCGAGAACAACGTCGGGCGGCGGACGACCAACGACGGCTACCAGACGCACGAGGTGCAGCCCGGCTGGGGCTGCCGTACCACGTTTCGCGGCAACAAGTCCGACCTGAGCGGCTCCACCGGGCCTGACCGGTACGCCATCCACGTCACGCACTACGACGCCCAGCGTTGCCCGACCACGGTGACCAGCAGTAACACCGTCACCGGAGGCCGCGGACTGACCAACCCCGGCATCCCCGTACGCAACTGACGAGGGCCCCGCCCACCGGCAGCGCGGTACGCGCAAAAGCCAGCGGCTCAAGAGCGGCGACGCAGCGGGACCGCGGAACGCTCAGCACGGCCCGAAGAACGCCGAAGGCCCACCCCTCGTCCAAGGGGTGGGCCTTCGGCGTTGGCTAACTACCGCCTAGCAGGGGGAGAGCTCAGCTCTGCCCGCCCGCCAGCTTCTCGCGGAGGGCCGCCAGTGCCTCGTCCGAAGCCAGGGCGCCGGAGGTGTCGTCCGACTCCGAGGAGTACGAGCCGCCGGAGACGTTGCCCCCGCCACCCGTACCGCCGGACGCCGGGGCGGCAGCGCCCTCGGCAGCGGCCTGCTCGTCGGCCTCGCGGGACTTGATGACCTGCGCCTGGTGCTGCTCGAAGCGGGTCTGGGCCGTGGCGTACTGGCCCTCCCACTCCTCGCGCTGCTTCTCGTACCCGGGCAGCCAGTCGTTGGCCTCGGGGTCGAAGCCCTCGGGGTAGATGTAGTTGCCCTGGTCGTCGTAGGACGCGGCCATGCCGTACAGCGTCGGGTCGAACTCGACCGAGGCCGGGTCGGCACCGAAGGACTCGTTGGCCTGCTTCAGCGAGAGGCTGATGCGGCGGCGCTCCAGGTCGATGTCGATGACCTTGACGAAGATCTCGTCGTTGACCTGGACGACCTGCTCCGGGATCTCCACGTGGCGCTCGGCCAGCTCGGAGATGTGCACCAGGCCCTCGATGCCCTCGTCGACGCGGACGAACGCGCCGAACGGGACGAGCTTGGTGACCTTACCCGGGACGACCTGACCGATCTGGTGGGTCCGGGCGAACTGCTGCCACGGGTCTTCCTGCGTCGCCTTGAGCGACAGGGAGACGCGCTCGCGGTCCATGTCGACGTCGAGGACCTCGACCGTGACCTCCTGGCCGACCTCGACGACCTCGGAGGGGTGGTCGATGTGCTTCCAGGAGAGCTCGGAGACGTGCACGAGGCCGTCCACGCCACCCAGGTCCACGAAGGCACCGAAGTTGACGATGGAGGAGACGACGCCCGAGCGCACCTGGCCCTTCTGGAGGGTGGTGAGGAAGGTCTGGCGGACCTCGCTCTGGGTCTGCTCCAGCCAGGCGCGGCGGGACAGGACCACGTTGTTGCGGTTCTTGTCCAGCTCGATGATCTTGGCCTCAAGCTCCTTGCCCACGTAGGGCTGGAGGTCGCGGACACGACGCATCTCGACCAGGGAGGCCGGCAGGAAGCCACGGAGGCCGATGTCAAGGATGAGACCACCCTTGACGACCTCGATGACGGTACCGGTGACGATGCCGTCCTCTTCCTTGATCTTCTCGATGGTGCCCCAGGCACGCTCGTACTGGGCGCGCTTCTTCGAGAGGATCAGGCGGCCTTCCTTGTCCTCCTTCTGGAGAACAAGGGCTTCGATCTCGTCACCGACGGCGACGACCTCGTTGGGGTCGACGTCGTGCTTGATCGAGAGCTCTCGGCTCGGGATGACACCTTCGGTCTTGTAACCGATGTCGAGCAGGACCTCGTCCCGGTCGACCTTCACGATGACGCCGTCGACGATGTCGCCGTCGTTGAAGTACTTGATCGTCTCGTCGATCGCGGCGAGGAAGGCTTCCTCGTTACCGATGTCGTTGACCGCTACCTGCGGGGTGGTGGCGGTGGTCTCGGTGCTGCTCGTCATGTGGGAAAGGGCTCCGGTACGGACATTGAAGTCGTAGGTACTGCTACGCCGAAAGCCCGTATCGCACTGCCGAAGCCGGCCAGCCTTTGAGGCGTGAACTTGACGACCGATCCCGAAGGGGGTCGCAAGCGCCTCGCACAACCGAGGGGACATACAACAGATGCAAGCGCAACCTGCTCCGTCTGAGGTACGCAGGCTCGCAGCGCAACTTGTAGCATACGGGGGCAGCCGGGCAGGGTCAATGCGCACAGAGCGCATGTGGAAGGCCACCGCCATATGCCAGGCGCACGCGTGGTCCGGGCCGCCATCGGGGGTCACTCACGGTGTTCGCGGCCACAGGTCGATTCAGAGAGTACGACGACACCGACGATGAGCCAAGACCGGCGGCAGAGCGACGCTCCCGACAGCTTCACGACAGTCGGAAACGGCAGCCCGAGCCCCTATTCCACGCTGTCACACGCCCCGGCGCACGCTCCGGGGGCGAGTTCGGCGGACGCCGCGGACCGCGCGCGCGAGGACGCCGACGACGAGGACGCGACGGCCACCAGGCGGCGCGCGAGCAATACCGAAAGCAACCATGCGAGCCGCAGCTGGTGGGACCGCAACGCGGACGAGTACCAGGAAGAGCACGGTGCGTTCCTCGGGGATGACCGTTTCGTCTGGGGCCCGGAGGGGCTCGACGAGGCGGAGGCGGGGCTGCTCGGCCCGGCGGAGGAGCTGAGCGGACGGAGCGTGCTGGAGATCGGGGCCGGAGCCGCGCAGTGCTCCCGCTGGCTGGCGACGCAGGGGGCCAGGCCGGTCGCGCTCGACCTCTCGCACCGCCAGCTCCAGCACGCCCTGCGGATCGCCGACCAGCTCCCCACGGCCGCCCCCGTACCCCTAGTACAGGCAGAGGCGGGTGCGCTGCCCTTCGCCGACGGCAGTTTCGACCTGGCGTGCTCGGCGTACGGGGCCATTCCGTTCGTGGCCGACCCGGTGCACGTGATGCAGGAGGTGCGGCGGGTGCTGCGGCCGGGCGGGCGGTGGGTGTTCTCCGTGACGCATCCGATGCGCTGGGCCTTCCCCGACGAGCCGGGCCCGGAGGGGCTCTCGGTCGCCGCCTCCTATTTCGACCGCACGCCGTACGTCGAACAGGATGCGACAGGCCGCGCCGTCTACGTAGAGCACCACCGGACCTTGGGCGACCGGGTCCGGGACGTGGTGCGCAGCGGGTTCCGGCTGGTCGACCTCGTCGAGCCCGAGTGGCCGCACTGGAACAGCCAGGAGTGGGGTGGCTGGTCCCCGCTGCGCGGGCGGCTCATCCCGGGCACGGCGATCTTCGTCTGCGAACGGGACTGAGCGCTCGGGCGACCGCTCTCCTTGAGACCGCGGGCGCCGGTGCGGTGGCCCGACTGACGGGGCCGGCCCGTACGCTCCGTGACGGGCACCTTCCGTTCGACCGCGCCCGCCGACCGGCTCTGAGCTGGCGTTATATCGACCCTGGCGGCGATGTCAGTGGTCACTGCGAGGATGGGGACCATGACGATCCGTAGTGACGTGCTCGACCGGCTGCCCGTGCGCAGCGCCCTGCCCGAGCTGCGGCAGGCCCTCAAGGACCGCGGGGCCGCCGTGCTGTGCGCGCCGCCGGGTACGGGCAAAACGACGCTGGTCCCGTTGGCGCTGGCCGGGCTGTTGGATCCGGCGGACCGGCAGCGGCGGGTGGTCGTGGCCGAGCCTCGGCGGATCGCGGCGCGGGCGGCGGCGCGGCGGATGGCCTGGCTGTTGGGCGAAGAGGTGGGCGGCCGGGTGGGGTTCACGGTCCGCGGGGAGCGGCGGGTCGGGCCGCGGACCGCGATCGAGGTCGTCACCACCGGTGTGCTGTTGCAAAGATTGCAACGGGACCAGGAGTTGGTCGGCGTTGACGTCGTCATGCTCGACGAGTGCCATGAGCGGCATCTCGACGCCGACACCGCGGCGGCGTTCCTGCTCGACGTGCGGGCCGCGCTGCGGCCCGAGCTGTGGCTCCTGGCGGCCTCGGCGACCACCGACGCCGCCGGTTGGGCGGCGCTGTTGGGCGGGGTCGACGCCGCGGGCACGGATGCGGGCCAGGAGCCCGTACGGTCCGCGGCCGGGGGGACAGTCGCAGGAACGGTCGGCGGGGCGGCCGGGCAGCAGGCCGTGGTGGGCTTCGCGGGCGATGCGGGCGAAGTGACCGCCGTATCGGATCGGGGGGTGGCGCGTGCTGCCGCTCCGGTGGTCACGGCATCGGGCGTCGCGCATCCCGTGGCCGTGGTGTGGGCGCCGCCGGAGCGTGCGGTGCGGCCACCGCACGGCATGCGGGTCGATCCCGCCTTCCTCGACCACGTCGCGGTCGTCGTGCGGCGGGCCCTGCGGGAGCAGGCCGGGGACGTGCTCTGTTTCCTGCCGGGCGTCGGCGAGATCGGCCGGGTCGCGCACCACCTGCGGGACCTCGCGGGCTCGGGCGTGGACGTGCTCCAGGTGCACGGGCGGGCACCGGCCGCCGTCCAGGACGCGGTGTTGGCCGGCAGCTCGGAGCGGCGGCGGGTGGTGCTGGCGACCTCGGTCGCGGAGTCGAGCCTGACGGTGCCCGGGGTGCGGGTGGTGGTGGACGCGGGCCTGGCGCGGGAGCCGCGCACGGACCACGCGCGCGGTCTCAGTGCGCTCACGACCGTCCGGGCCTCGCAGGCCGCGGCGCGGCAGCGGGCCGGGCGGGCGGGGCGCGAGGCGCCGGGAACCGTCTACCGCTGTTGGTCGGAGGCGGACGACGGCCGGCTGCCGCGCTGGCCGGCGCCGGAGATCGCGGTGGCGGACCTGACCGCGTTCGCCCTGCACTGTGCGTGCTGGGGCGAGCCGGACGCGTCGGGCCTCGCCCTGCTCGACCCGCCGCCCGGTGGGGCCATGGCCGCCGCGCGGGAGGTGCTGGTGGCGATCGGGGCGGTCGACGGCGGGGGCCGGGTGACCGACCGCGGCGCACGGATGGCCAGGCTCGGGCTGCATCCGCGACTGGCGCGGGCGCTCTTCGACGGCGCCCGGGAGGTCGGTCCGCGCCGGGCCGCCGAGGTGGTGGCCCTGCTCAGTGAGGAACCGCCGCGGGAGTACGGGGACGACCTGGCCGCCGCCTGGCGGGCGGCGCGGCGCGGGGGCGATGCGTACGCCGGGCGCTGGCGCGAGGAGACCCGCAGGTTGGTGGGTGCGCTGCGAACGGTGGAGGGCGCGACGGGTGACGCGGGCGGTGCGCATCGTATGGAAGACGCCCCGGTGGCCGGCGGTGGCCGGGGCGCGGGCTTTGACGACGCGGTGGCCGGGTTGGTCGCCGCGCTCGCCTTTCCCGAGCGGGTGGCACGGGCGCGGGGCGCGGGCGCGCTGCTGATGGCGTCGGGGACGGGCGCGGAGCTGTCCGCCGGCTCCGGGCTGCGGGAGGCCGAGTGGCTGGCCGTCGCGGTGGCCGACCGGCCGGTGAACGCCGCCTCGGCGCGGGTGCGGCTGGCCGCGGTGATCGACGAGGAGACGGCGCGCTCCGCCGCGTCCGCGCTGCACGCCACCGTCGAGGAGGTGGGTTGGTCCGCGGAGCGGGCGGACCTGGTGGCCCGCCGGGTGGAGCGGTTGGGCCGCATCGAACTGCGTACCAGGCCGTTGTCAGCGCCGGACCCGGAGCTCGTACGGGCCGGGTTGGTTGAGGGGCTGCGGCAGGAGGGGCTCGGGCTGTTGCGCTGGTCGGCGGAGGCCCGGGGGCTGCGGGAGCGCATGGCGTTCGCCCACCGGGTCCTGGGCGAGCCGTGGCCCGACGTCAGCGATGCGGCGTTGTTGGCACGGGCGGACGAGTGGCTGGCCGGCCCGTTGGGGCGGGCCCGCGGCAGGGCCGATCTCGAACGGATCGATGCGGGAACGGAGTTGGGGCGGCTATTGCCCTGGGCGACCGGGGACGCGGCGCGTTTCGCCGAGTGGGTGCCGGAGCGGATCGAGGTGCCGAGCGGCTCACGGATACGCGTGGACTACGCCGAGGAGCAGCCGGTGCTCGCGGTGAAGCTCCAGGAGCTGTTCGGCTGGCAGGAGACGCCGCGCATCGCCGGCGGCCGGGTGCCCGTGGTGGTCCATCTGCTGTCACCGGCGGGGCGGCCGGCGGCCGTCACGTCCGACCTGGCGTCGTTCTGGCGCGAGGGGTACCGCTCGGTGCGCGCCGAACTACGCGGCCGATACCCCAAGCACCCCTGGCCGGAGGACCCGACGACGGCCGAACCAACCCGCCACACCACGGCCCGGGCCCGACGCGGCTGAGCACGGCGCACTGCCGGCGGACGGCGAAGGCGGCGGGCCACCCCGCGTACCGGGCCGTGCCGTGCGGGGTCGTGCCGTGCCGTGCGAGCGTCGTCGAAGGGGCGCCCCCGATGCCGCCGGACACCGCCTCGTACGAAGTGGCTGCCCCATGCCCCCCGCCCGCGGATGGATCAGTCAACCGTCAGCGTGAGGTCCAGCGTCGTGCCGTCGGTGGTGGTGAGGCGGAGGAGGAAGGTGCCCTTGGTGCCGTCGGTGAAGATCTCCGGCAGGGTGAGTTGGCCCTTGGCGTCCGTCTTCAGGCCGGTGAGCGTGCGCACCGGCTTGTCCTGGGCGTCCTTGAAGTAGGGGCCCTTGTCGTTCGCGGTGGCGTCCTTGTCCGAGGTGATCATCGTGGCGGTGAGCGGCACGTTCGCCGCCGCCTTGCCCTGGTGGGTGGCCCGCACCACGATCGGGTCGGTGAACGCGGCCTCCGGCTTCGCCGTGAGCGGCTGCTCGTCGGCGCGGGTCAGCGCGTCGGCGGTCGGCGTCGGCTCGGGGCGTGGCTGTACCTTCGCGGTGAAGTCGACCGCGCCTTCGGCCTGGCCCACGATCGTGGCCCGGATGGTGAAGGTGCCCGTCTTCTTGCCGGCGATCAGTTTCGGGGCCTTCGCCGTGCCGTCCGCTCGCGTGAACACCGTGACCTTTTTGGTGAGCCCGTAGAACTCGGCCTCGGTGGTGCCGCGGATCTCGAACGCCACCCGCACCGCCGAGAGCGCCTTGCCCTTCGCGTCCGCCACCTTGATCTGCGGCGACGTCTCGAACGAAGCTCCCTCGACGGCCGTGAACTCCCGTGCGCCGACGTGCGAGATGACCTTCGCCGGCTGCGGCTTGGGCGGCGTGGTGGTCGGCGGGGGCGTGGTGGGCGGAGTCGTCGGAGGCGTGGTGGGGGGCGTCGTGGGCGGGGTGGTGGTGGGGGGCGTCGTCGGGCCGTCGGGGTTCGGGCGCGGCTTGCTCGGCTTCGGCGGCGTGCTGGGGGTGCTCGGGGCCGTGGGGCGCTCGGTCTCCGCCGGCGGGGTGCTCGGGGTGTGCCCGCCGGGGCGCTGGTTCGACTGGCCGCGACCGGGCCGCTCCCGCTCATCGGCGCCGCTGCCGGGCCGCTTGCCCGTGTTGCGCGCGCCGGGGCCGTCGCCCTTGGGCAGCGTGCCGGTGCCGTCCGGCACCTCGTGGGTGCCGTTCTTGTAGTACTCGAACCACGACAGGACGGTGTTCAGATACTCCGTCGACTGGTTGTAGCCGAGTATCGCCCGGTCCAGATCGGCCTTGATCGCCAGGTCGCGGTTGTTGGAGCAGAGGAAGTTGGCCGCTGCCAGCGCCGCGTCGTAGATGTTGTTCGGGTTGCGCTCGCCGTCGCCGTTGCCGTCCCGGCCCCAGGTGGCCCAGGTGGACGGGATGAACTGCATAGGCCCGACGGCCCGGTCGTGGGTCGAGTCGCCGTCGTACGCACCGCCGTCGGTGTCGGTGATCCGGGCGAAGCCGTTGCCGTCGAGGACCGGGCCGAGGATCGGCGACAGGGTGGTGCCGTCCTGGTCCACCGCGCCACCGCGGGCCTGGCCCGACTCCACGCGGCCGATGCCCGCCAGCAACTCCCAGGGCAGGTGGCACTGGGCGCGGTCGCGCGCCACGGAGGACTCGGCCCGCTGGTACGCGTCGAGCACGGTGGCCGGGATACCGGAATCGGCGCCACCGCCCTGCCCGCCGGGCTGGTTGGTGCTCGGTGAGCGGCGGGGGAGGTCGGACTTCTTGGGGCTCCGCAGCGGCGGGAGGTCCGTGTAGTACGAGGAGTCGCCGCTGATGGCGTCGCCCGCCGGGGGCGACGTCAGCTCGCTCGCGGCGTCCCTTTCCTTCTCCTTGTGGTGCTCGCCTGCGAAGCCCGGGGCCTGAGAGGCCGTGAGCGCGGCCATCGCCACTGCCGCCACCGCAGTCGTCGCTGCTCCGTGGCGCAGTCGCCGACTGATGTGCGCTGCCATCCGTCCGTCCCTCCCGTCGACTGTGACGCGCTCCCCCGCGCGACAATGCCCGTGACACTACGGCAACTCATGGCCCGCAGCTACCGACCCATGACGTTCCCCTTTGATCGGATACGGCAGGGGATGGTTCGGCGAAGGACAGGAAAACTCTGCGCGGAGTCCGTCGGCTGCTAGGACGCTGGAGGTCGGGCGGGCGTTCCCGCTCACGACGATCTCGTACGGATTCGCGCGTCGCGAAGATTCCGTGGATTCCGTGGCGATTCCGGGGTGCCCGGCCGGCAGGGCGCCGCGGCCCTTGAGCGGGCGGGGCAGCGGGGCACCGCCCGTTCGGTGCGCCCCGCCACCCAAGGCGCCGGCCGACCAAGACTTGCCTCCCGAAGTCCCGACTACCCGAGGACTGCCGCCCAGGGTCCCGGCCACCCCGACCCCCGCCACCCAAGACCTGCCGGCCAAGGCCCCGCCCCCGGGCCCCCGTTGCCCCGGGCCCCGGCTGGCCGAGGTCCGGGGTCCTGCGGGTCAGTGCGCGGCCGACTCCCAGTCGCGGCCTGCGCCGACGGAGACGTCGAGAGGGGCATCGAGCTGGACCGCGCCGGCCATCTCGCGGCGCACCAGCTCCTCCACCCGGTCCCGCTCCCCCGGCGCGATCTCCAGCACGATTTCGTCGTGCACCTGGAGGAGCATCCGGGAGGTCAGCTCCTCCTTGCGGAGCTCGCGGTCCACTCGCAGCATGGCGATCTTGACGATGTCGGCCGCGGTGCCCTGGATCGGCGCGTTGAGCGCCATCCGCTCGGCCATCTCGCGCCGCTGCCGGTTGTCGCTGTTGAGGTCCGGCAGGTAGCGCCGGCGGCCCAGCATGGTCTGGGTGTACCCGGTGGCGCGCGCCTCCTCCACCACGCGCTGGAGGTAGTCCCGTACCCCGCCGAACCGCTCGAAGAAGGTGTCCATCAGCTTGCGCGCCTCGTCGGGGGCGATGTTGAGCTGCTGGGACAGGCCGAAGGCGGAGAGCCCGTAGGCCAGTCCGTACGACATCGCCTTGATCTTGCGGCGCATCTCCGGGTCCACGTCGGACTTGGCCACGCCGAAGACCTGGGAGGCGACCGTGGTGTGCAGGTCCTCGCCCGAGGTGAACGCCTCGATCAGGCCCGCGTCCTCGGAGAGGTGGGCCATCACGCGCAGTTCGATCTGGCTGTAGTCGGCGGTCATCAGCGACTCGTACCCCTCGCCGACGACGAAGCCGCGGCGGATGGCGCGCCCCTCGTCGGTGCGCACCGGGATGTTCTGGAGGTTCGGGTCGGTGGAGGAGAGCCGGCCGGTGGCCGCCACGGTCTGGTTGAAGGTGGTGTGGATGCGGCCGTCGGGGGCGATGGTCTTGATCAGGCCCTCGACGGTGGAGCGCAGCCGGGCCTGCTCGCGGTGGCGCAGCATGATGACCGGCAGCTCGTGCTCGGTCTGCCCGGCGAGCCAGGCCAGCGCGTCGGCGTCGGTGGTGTAGCCGGTCTTGGTCTTCTTCGTCTTGGGCAGGCCGAGTTCGCCGAACAGGACCTCCTGCAACTGCTTGGGGGAGCCGAGGTTGAACTCGTGGCCGACCGCGGCGTGCGCCTCCTGCACCGCCTGCTGGACGGCGGCGGCGAACTGCTGCTCCATGTTCTCCAGCCAGCCGCGGTCGGCGGCGATGCCGGCCCGCTCCAGCCGGGCCAGCAACTCGGACGTGGGCAGCTCCACCTCGTGCAGCAGCTCGGCCGCGCCCACCTCGGCGAGCCGTCCGCCGAACGCTTCGCCGAGGTCCACCACCGCACGGGCCTGGGTCATCAGCGCGTCCTGCTCGGCCTGCTCGTCGGCGCCGAAGGCGAGCTGCCCGCTGTCGGCCGCGGCGGGGGCCAGCTCACGGCCCAGGTACTCCACCGACAGCGCGTCCAGGGCGAAGGACCGGCGGCCGGGCTTGACCAGGTACGCCGCGAGCGCGGTGTCCATCTGCACGCCGGCGATGGTCCAGCCGTGCTCGGCGAAGACCCGCATGGCGCCCTTGGCGTCGTGCATGACCTTGGGCCGCTGCGGGTCGGCGATCCACCCGGCGAACGCCTGCTCGTCGGCCTCGGTCAACTGGGTGGGGTCGAACCAGGCGGCGGGGCCGGCCGCGGTCGCCAGCGCGACCTCGCTCACGCTGCCGCTGCCGAGCGCCCACGCGTCGACGGTCGCCACGCCGAGCGGCGCGCCGCCGTGCTCGGCGAGCCAGGGCGCCAGCTCGTCCGCGCCCAGGGCCACGCCGTCCACCGCGACGCCCGCCGCGGGAGCCACCGTCTCCTCGACGGCACCGGGGTCGGCGGCCAGCAGCCGCTCCCGGAAGTTCTGGTGGCGGAACTCCAGGGCGTCGAGCACGACCGTCAGCGCCTGCCGGTCGTACGGCGCCCGCAGCAGGTCGGCCGGGCCGCCGTCCAGTTCCACGTCGCGGACCATCTCGGTCAGCCGGCGGTTGAGCTTGACCGACTCCAGGTGGTCGCGGAAGTTCTGGCCGGCCTTGCCCTTGACCTCGTCGGCCCGCTCGACCAACTGGTCAAAGGAGCCGAACTGGTTGATCCACTTCGCGGCGGTCTTCTCGCCGACGCCGGGGATGCCGGGGAGGTTGTCCGACGGGTCGCCGCGCAGGGCCGCGAAGTCCGGGTACTGCGCGGGCGAGAGGCCGTACTTCTCCTGGACCTTCTCGGGGGTGAACCGGGTCAGCTCGGAGACGCCCTTGGTCGGGTAGAGCACCGTCACCCGGTCGGTGATGAGTTGGAAGGAGTCGCGGTCGCCGGTGACGATCGAGACCTGGAAGCCCTCGGCCTCGGCACGGGTGGCCAGCGTGGCGATCACGTCGTCCGCCTCGAAGCCCTCGATGGCGAAGCGCCGCACGCTCATCGCGTCCAGCAACTCCCCGATCAGCTCCACCTGCCCCCTGAATTCGTCCGGGGTCTTGGAACGGGTCGCCTTGTACTCCGGGAACTCCTCGGAGCGCCAGGTCTTGCGCGAGACGTCGAAGGCGACCGCGAGGTGTGTGGGCTGCTCGTCACGGAGGGTGTTCGCCAGCATCGAGGCGAAGCCGTAGATCGCGTTGGTCGTCTGGCCCGTCGCCGTACTGAAGTTCTCCGCGGGCAGGGCGAAGAACGCCCGGTAGGCCAGGGAATGCCCGTCGAGCAGGAGCAGGCGTGGCTGCTCGGCCGGCTCGCTGGAGGGCTGCGCTGCTGTCGTCTTCGATGCTTTCTCTGCCACGTCCCCGATCCTGCCACGCCCCACTGACAATCCCGAGCCACCGGGCTGCGGCCCGCGGCGGGCGCCGGGCGTCCACGGGGCCGTGGACGAGGGTGCCAGGGGTGCCAGGGGCGTAAGGCGGGCGCCGGAACCGTGAGCAGGGGCGCGGTGGCGGGTGCCGGGCCGTGGCCAGGCGTGCCGGGCGGGCGCCAAGGCCATGGACGGGGTGCCAGCGGTGCAGAGCGGGCGCCGGAGCCCGGGGCGGGGACGTGGGGCGGGCGCCGGGCCCACTGTCAGTGCCCCGTGACAGGATTTACCCGTACCGGTACCACACCGGTCATCCGGACCGGCCCCTCGCAGGTCGGGCCGGGAACCGTAGCCGTCAGCGGGGCGGGCCGGGCGCCACCGGCCGGGCGCCGCGCCACGTCAGCACACCCGTCACGACCGATCGCGCAGAGGCACGACAGAGGCAAAGGGGAGCGCCATGGCAGCCAAGCCGCCCGCAGGTGACCCGGTACAGGACGCGCCCGAGGTGGGTCCGCCGCAGCAGGCCGCGGCCGGGCTGCCCGCCGTCGCGCACTCGCTGCGGCACGCGCAGCGGCAGATGGGCGTGCGGCGTACCGCGCTCACCCTGCTCAGGGTCAACCAGAAGGACGGCTTCGACTGCCCGGGCTGCGCCTGGCCCGAGCCGGACAAGCGGCATGCGGCGGAGTTCTGCGAGAACGGCGCGAAGGCGGTGGCAGAGGAGGCCACGCTGCGCCGGGTCACGCCGGAGTTCTTCGCCGCGCACCCGGTGGCCGACCTCGCCACCCGCAGCGGCTACTGGCTGGGCCAGCAGGGCCGGCTGACCAGCCCGATGCTGCTCGACGAGGGCGCCGAGCGATACGAGCCGATCACCTGGGACCGGGCCTTCGCGCTGATCGCGGAGGAGTTGGGGGCGCTGGGTTCGCCCGACGAGGCGGTGTTCTACACCTCGGGCCGTACGAGCAACGAGGCCGCCTTCCTCTATCAGCTCTTCGCCCGCGAGTTCGGCACCAACAACCTGCCCGACTGCTCCAACATGTGCCACGAGTCGTCCGGTTCGGCCCTCACCGAGACGCTCGGCGTCGGCAAGGGCAGTGTGCTGCTCGACGACCTCTACCAGGCCGACCTGATCATCGTCGCCGGTCAGAACCCGGGCACCAACCACCCGCGGATGCTGAGCGCCCTGGAGAAGGCCAAGGCGAACGGCGCGCGCATCATCACCGTCAACCCGCTGCCCGAGGCGGGCCTTGAGCGGTTCAAGAACCCGCAGACCGCGCGCGGCCTCGCGCGCGGGGGCACCCCGTTGACCGATCTGTTCCTCCAGGTCAGGCTGGGCGGCGACCAGGCGCTCTTCCGGCTGTTGAACCGGCTGGTGCTGGAGACCGACGGCGCCGTCGACGAGGAGTTCGTACGCGAGCACACGCACGGCTTCGCCGAGTTCGCCGCCGCCGCGCGCGAGACGGACTGGGAGCAGACGCTGCGCGCCACGGGGCTGGCCCGCGCCGACATCGAGCGGGCGCTGGAGATGGTCCTCGCCTCCCGGCGCACCATCGTGTGCTGGGCGATGGGGCTCACCCAGCACAAGCACGCGGTGCCCACCATCAGGGAGGTCGTCAACTTCCTGCTGCTGCGGGGCAACGTGGGGCGGCCCGGGGCCGGCGTCTGCCCGGTGCGCGGGCACAGCAACGTGCAGGGCGACCGCACCATGGGCATCTTCGAGCGGCCGGCGCCCGAGTTCCTGGACGCGCTCCAACGGGAGTTCGACTTCGCGCCGCCGCGCGAGCACGGGCTCGACGTGGTGCGGGCCATCCGCGCGCTGCGCGACGGGCAGGCGAAGGTGTTCTTCGCCATGGGCGGCAACTTCGTGGCCGCCACGCCGGACACCGAGGTCACCGAGGCCGCGGTGCGCCGGGCCCGGCTGACCGTGCACGTCTCGACCAAGCTCAACCGCTCGCACGCGGTCACCGGGGCGCGGGCCCTGATCCTGCCCACCCTCGGGCGCACCGAGCGCGACACGCAGGCGAGCGGCGACCAGTTCGTCACGGTCGAGGACTCGATGGGCATGGTGCACGCCTCGCGGGGGCGGCTGGAGCCGGCCAGTGCGCGGTTGCTCTCCGAGCCGGCGATCGTCTGCCGGCTGGCGCGGCGGGTGCTGGGCGAGCGCAGCCGTACGCCCTGGGAGGAGTTCGAGCGCGACTACGGCCGGGTGCGGGACCGGATCGCCCGGGTCATCCCGGGGTTCGAGGACTTCAACGCACGGGTGAGCAAGCCCGGCGGGTTCGCGCTGCCGCACGGGCCGCGCGACGAGCGGCGCTTCCCCACCGCCACCGGCAAGGCCAACTTCACCGCGGCGCCGGTGGAGTTCCCGCACCTGCCGGAGGGCCGGCTGCTCCTCCAGACGCTGCGCTCGCACGACCAGTACAACACCACGATCTACGGGCTGGACGACCGCTACCGCGGCATCAAGAACGGCCGCCGCGTCGTCCTCGTCCACCCGGAGGACGCCCGGGAGCGGGGTCTCGCGGACGGCTCGTACGTCGATCTGGTCAGCGAGTGGCGGGACGGCGTCGAGCGCCGGGCGGACGGCTTCCGTGTCGTGCACTACCCGACGGCCCGGGGCTGTGCCGCGGCGTACTACCCGGAGACCAATGTGCTGGTGCCACTGGACGCGACGGCCGACACCAGCAACACTCCGGCGAGCAAGTCCGTGGTGGTCCGCCTGGAACAGACGCCCCCCGTATAAGCGTTCGTTCAGTGAGCTGATAGGTAAGACCCAGCACCCAGCAGCACGTGTCGGGATGCATCGGACGAAGAGCCGCGGATCGGAGCCGGAGACCATGGGCGAGCAGACCACCACCACGTTCCCGCAGGAGATCATCGACGAGTACGCGGGGCTCGGGGTCGACCTCCGGGCCCTGTTCTCCGCGGGCCACCTCGGCCAGCGCATGGGGTTGCACATCGTGGAGGCGGCGCCGGAGCGCGTCGTGGGCACGCTCCCGGTGGAGGGCAACACCCAGCCGTACGGGCTGTTGCACGGGGGCGCGTCGGCCGTGCTGGCCGAGACGCTCGGTTCGGTCGGCGCGATGTTGCACGGCGGCCCGCACAAGGTCGCCGTCGGTGTCGACCTCAACTGCACCCATCACCGGGGCGCGCGCTCCGGCCTGGTCACGGGCGTGGCCACGCCGCTGCACCGAGGCCGGTCGACCGCGACGTACGAGATCGTCATCACCGACGAGCAGGACCGCAGGGTGTGCACCGCGCGGCTGACGTGCCTGCTGCGCGAGGTGGAGAACGCCCCGGCGCCCGACGCCCCGACCACCGACGCCTCGGCCAACAGCGCCCCGGCCGCCGGCTGAACCGCTGACCGGCCCGGGCGCACAACGCAGCCCCACCCGCGCCCGGCAACCCAGCACCTCCTGCGCCCTGCAACCCCGCACCTCCCGTGCGCAGGGCCGCCCCTACGCGAAGGCAGGACCGTCCCCACGCGCCCCGGTTTGTCGTTCGGAGCGCGCCGCGACGTCGGCGTACGGAACGGGGCCCGTCCAACCGGTGGACGGGCCCCGTTCCGTACCTGGGGCGGGGCGGGCGGCTTCGATGGCTGCCGGCCCAGCCGGGTCAGGACTCCTTGGCGCTCTTGGCCGCCTTCTTCTCCGCGGCCTTTTCGGCAGCGTCCTCGATGACCGCCTCGGCGACCTGCTGCATGGACAGCCGACGGTCCATCGACGTCTTCTGGATCCAGCGGAACGCGGCGGGCTCGGTCAGCCCGTACTGCGTCTGCAACACGCTCTTGGCACGGTCGACCAGCTTGCGGGTCTCCAGTCGCTGGGAGAGGTCGGCGACCTCCTTCTCCAGCGCCTTCAACTCGGTGAAGCGGGAGACGGCCATCTCGATGGCCGGCACCACGTCGCTCTTGCTGAACGGCTTGACCAGATACGCCATCGCGCCGGCGTCGCGGGCCCGCTCCACCAGTTCGCGCTGGGAGAAGGCGGTCAGCATGAGGACCGGGGCGATGCTGTCCGCGGCGATCTGCTCGGCCGCGGAGATGCCGTCCAGGATCGGCATCTTGACGTCGAGGATGACGAGGTCGGGCCGGTGCTCGCGGGCGAGTTCGACGGCCCGCTGGCCGTCCCCTGCCTCGCCGACGACGGAGTACCCCTCTTCTTCGAGCATTTCTTTCAGATCGAGGCGGATCAGGGCCTCGTCCTCGGCGATGACGACGCGGGTGGTCAACGGCGGGATGTGCGACTGCTGCTCATTGACGGGCTCGGGCTCGACGTCGCTCACGGGACTCCTCGAATCAGGCAGGTGGTGCCCCACGAGCCTACCTAGCTCCTGTATGTTTGACGCACAGCGTCTTTCCGCTAACCTCTGTTTCTGAGGCCAGCCCTGGTAGTCCAATGGCAGAGACGATACTCTCAAACAGTATTCAGTGTGGGTTCGAATCCCACCCAGGGCACTTTCTCTTTACTTCTGAGGTAGCCCACCGTTCGGTGGGCTTTCTTTCCTTCCGGGAATGTCGGGGTTGAGCCCCGGGCGATTCTCCTCGCGCCGGTCGAAGGCCAACGGGAGGCCGGGGACGGGTTTCGGTCGACTGGCGGGGCCTGGCCCGATTCCTTCGCCGGCGCTGCGCACCGCGCTTTCCCCTCGGCCCCGCTTTCGGTTCGCGGGACGTTAAGGGCGCCGAAAGCCGGTCCCGGCGAAAGCAGCCCGGGAATTCTCGTACCGGAAATGCACGCACAGGCCCAGCGGACCGAGGAATCGGCCCGCTGAGCGGATCGTCGTCGTGCGGTGGTGGTGCTGGGCCGCTACTGGACCGGGTCGTCGCCGATGCGGTGGACGCGGACCAGGTTGGTGGAGCCGGGGACGCCGGGGGGCGAGCCCGCCGTGATCACCACCACATCGCCCTTCTGGCAGCGGCCGATGCGCAACAGTTCCTCGTCGACCTGGGCGACCATGGCGTCGGTCGACTCCACGCGCGGGCCGAGGAAGGTCTCGACGCCCCAGGTCAGGTTGAGCTGGGCGTAGGTGTCCGGGTCCGGGGTGAAGGCGAGGACCGGGATCGGCGAGCGGTAGCGCGAGAGGCGGCGGACGGTGTCGCCGGACTGGGTGAAGGCGACGAGGAACTTGGCGCCGAGGAAGTCGCCCATCTCCGCAGCCGCGCGGGCGACCGCGCCGGCCTGGGTGCGCGGCTTGCTGCTCTCCGTCAGCGGCGGCAGTCCCTTGGCCAGCATGTCCTCCTCGGCGGCCACCACGATCCGGCCCATCGTCTTGACCGTCTCGATCGGGTACTTGCCGACGCTGGTCTCGCCCGAGAGCATCACCGCGTCGGTGCCGTCCATGACCGCGTTGGCCACGTCGGACGCCTCGGCGCGGGTCGGCCGGGAGGCGTCGATCATCGAGTCGAGCATCTGGGTCGCCACGATCACCGGCTTGGCGTTGCGCTTGGCCAGCTTGACGGCGCGCTTCTGCACCATCGGGACGGCTTCGAGCGGCATTTCCACGCCGAGGTCGCCGCGGGCCACCATGATCCCGTCGAAGGCGTCCACGATGGCCGCCAGGTTCTCCACCGCCTGCGGCTTCTCGACCTTGGCGATCAGCGGGAGCCGCCGGCCCTCCTCGGCCATGATGCGGTGCACGTCGCGGGCGTCGTCGGCGTTGCGGACGAAGGAGAGCGCGATGACGTCGGCGCCGATGCGGAGCGCCCAGCGCAGGTCCTCGACGTCCTTGCCGGAGAGCGCGGGCACCGAGACGGCGACGCCGGGCAGGTTGAGGCCCTTGTGGTCGGAGACCATGCCGCCCTCGATGACCGTGGTGTGCACCCGCGGCCCTTCGACCGAGGTGACCTCCAGGGTGACGCGGCCGTCGTCGACGAGGATGCGCTCACCGCGGGTGACGTCGCCGGCCAGGCCCTCGTAAGTGGTGCCGCAGCAGTTGCGGTCGCCCTCGATGTCCTCGACCGTGATGGTGAACTCATCGCCGCGTTCAAGGAGTACGGGTCCCTCGCGGAAACGGCCGAGGCGAATCTTCGGGCCTTGAAGGTCGGCGAGGACACCGACGCTGCGGCCGGTCTCCTTGGAGGCTTGGCGCACCCGCTGGTAACGCTCCTCGTGTTCCACGTACGAGCCGTGGCTGAGGTTGAAGCGGGCGACGTCCATGCCGGCCTCGATGAGCCTCTTGATCTGCTCATACGAGTCGGTGGCTGGGCCCAGGGTGCAGACGATTTTTGCTCGGCGCATGGGTCGAGCCTATGACTTACCAGCGGGTAGAGAACCGTGAACTCCCTACAGCCCAACGACCTTTGCATGAAAGGCTCTTGACAACTAATGAAACGTGCGCGAGTCCGCTCCGATGAGCGTTTTTCCGGGCTCGCCGACGTTCTTCTCACAGTGCGGGACGCGTCATCGTGAACCGCGCGTTGACGTGCGCGTATACGGTCTGCCGACGGGGTTCGAGGTCGAGTGCGGGGGGCGCGTCCACCGTGCCGCCGTAGCCGGGGGCCGCCGCGCGCAGGGTGGCGGCCGGCGCCGGCAAGGGTGCGTTTTCGGCGCCGATGTCGGCGAGTTCGACGAGGGCGTCGAGTTCGGCTCCCAAAGCCTGGGCGTACTCGCGGGCCCGCTTGACCGCCTCGCGCACGGCCTGCTGGCGGGCCTCGCGGTGCGCGGGCGAATCGGGGCGCAGCGCCCACCAGGGGCCGTCGACGCTGGTGAGTTCGAGGTCGGCGAGGCGGGTGGTGAGTTCCCCGAGCGCGCTGAAGTCGGTGAGCGTCGCGGTGAGGTAGACCCGGCCGTGGTAGGCGCGGATCCGCTCGTGGCGGCCCTTGTCGGTGAGTTGGGGGGTGATGCTGAACGCCCCGGTCTCCAGCTTCTCGACGGCCTCGCCGTAGGACCTGACGAGGTCGAGCACCTGGTTGTTGCGGCGGGTGAGGTGGTCGAGGGCGCCGCGGCGGTCGGTGCCGCGGGCGCTGACGGTGATGCCGACGCGGGCGATCTCGGGCTCGACCTCAAGCCGGGCCTCGCCGCGCACCGCGATGCGGGGGGTCTCGGGCGTGCCGTAGGACAGGGGTGTGGTGGTGGTCATAGGGGTCACTCTCGCAGCCGGCCCGCCGCATCAGGTAGTCATGTCGTCAGAAGCCCGTCCGGTGTCCGCCGGGCCGGCCCACCTGGACAGACCCGCGTGCCCCGTGGTGGCGGGCGCGCTCCGCACCCTCGCCGGGAGAGATCAGCATGGCACTGGACCGCAGAAGGTTCCTGGGACGTTCGGCAGCGACGGGGGCCGCCGTGGCCCTGGCCGGCACGGCGACCGGCGCAGCCGCCCGTCCCCCGGGCCACGGCGGCGGCCGGCCGGGCAAGCGGCACGAGTTCACCGTGCTCGGCACCACCGACCTGCACGGCAACGTCTTCAACTGGGACTACTTCACCGACGCGGAGTTCGACGACAAGGACCACAACGACGTGGGCCTGGCGAAGATCTCGACGCTGGTGCGGCAGGTCCGCGCGGAGCGGGGCCGCGCGAACACGCTGCTGATCGACGCGGGCGACACGATCCAGGGGACGCAGCTCTCGTACTACTACGCCAAGGTCGATCCCATCACCGGCCCCGGCGCCCCGGTGCACCCGATGGCGCGGGCGATGAACGCGATCGGGTACGACGCGGCGGCGCTGGGCAACCACGAGTTCAACTACGGCCTGCCGGTGCTGCGCAAGTTCGCCGAGCAGTGCGACTTCCCGCTGCTGGCCGCGAACGCGCTCGACGCGCGGACGGCCAGGCCGGCGTTCGCCCCGTACTGGATGACCCGGCTGCCCGTGCCGCACGGGCGGCCGGTGCGGGTCGCGGTGCTCGGGCTGACCAATCCGGGGATCGCGCTGTGGGACAAGGCGCACGTGCAGGGGAAGCTGACCTTCCCCGGTCTGGTGGAGCAGGCCGCGCGGTACGTGCCGCGGCTGCGGTCGATGGGCGCCGACGTGGTGGTGGTCGCGGCGCACTCGGGGACCAGCGGGACCTCCTCGTACGGGGACCAGCTCCCGCACGTGGAGAACGCCGCGGCCCTGGTGGCGCAGCAGGTGCCGGGGATCGACGCGATCCTGGTGGGGCACGCGCACGCGGAGATCCCCGAGTACCGGGTGAAGAACGAGCGCACCGGTCGTGAGGTGGTGCTGTCCGAACCGCTGAAGTGGGGGCAGCGGCTGACCAGGTTCGACTTCGGGCTGGCCTGGGAGCGGGGCCGCTGGCGGGTGGATTCGGTCTCCGCCCGGGTGCTGAACTCCAACACCGCGGCCGAGGACCCCGAGGTGGTGGGGCTGCTCACCGGTGAGCACCGGAAGGTCATGGCGTACGTCAACCAGGTGATCGGCACCTCGGCGCGGCGGATGGCGGCGGACGAGGCGCCGTACAAGGACGTGCCGATCATCGACTTCATCAACCACGTGCAGAGCGAGACGGTGCGCGCCGCGCTGGTGGGCACGGCGCACGAGGGGCTGCCGGTGCTCTCGCAGGCGTCGTGCTTCTCGCGGACGGCGGTGGTGCCCGTGGGCGAGGTCACCATCCGGGAGGTGGCCGGGCTCTACCCGTTCGACAACACGCTGGAGGCGCGGCTGCTGACGGGGGCGCAGGTGCGGGAGTACCTGGAGTTCTCGGCGCGGTACTACGTGCGCACCGCGCCCGGCGGCGGCGTGGACCCGGCCGCGCTCACCAATGCGGGCGGCACGCCGGACTACAACTACGACGCGGTCAGCGGCCTGCGCTACGAGATCGACATCGCGCAGGAGCCGGGCCAGCGGATCACGAAGCTGAGCCACGCCGGGAAGCCGGTGGCCGACGACGCGCAGTTCGTGCTGGCGGTGAACAACTACCGGGCCGGCGGGGGCGGCAACTTCCCGCACGTGGCGTCCGCGCGGCAGTTGTGGTCCTCCTCGGAGGAGATCCGGAACACGATCATCGCCTGGGTGCGGGCCAAGGGGACCATCGACCCGGAGCAGTTCGCGACGCAGGACTGGTGGCTCACCCGGGCGGGCGCGCCGGTCTTCTACTCGCCGCTGGAGCACCGGCCCTACCGGCAGTGCCCCTGCTGCCGCTGAGCCTGGCCACGCGCGTCGCCCGGTCGGACCGACGTCCCCGGTCGGTGCCGGTGGCTGGTGGCCGGTCAGGGCCGGTGGCCGTCAGCCCCCGTGGCCGGGCGGGGCCGCTGGCACATGCCGGGGCGGGGTGCCACATTCAGGATCCGTTAAAGGGCGTCAACAACCGTTAAAGGGCGTCCGTATTGCCGGCGTCCAGCGGCCATCGCTCAGCACAATGAAAGGATGAATGAGGAGTTCGCTGCCGCGTTCGAAGCCGTACGCCGGGATCTGTCTGCTTCCTGCGCCGTTCGGCCGCGATTCGCCGAGGATGCCTGGGCCCAGGAGCTCGCCGGCGTGGGGGGTGTCGCCGGGGTCATGCTGTACGAGCCGGACGGCTCGGGGATGGGCATCTCCACGATGCTGGGACAGCCGCGGGCCCAGCAGGTCGCGGAGCTCGCCGACCAGGTGCAGGAGTGGGCGGTGGAGGCGCTGTGCGCGGCGTTGAAGCCGGCGGTGTGGCCCGAGTGTCCCGCCCACCCCAACGCGCATCCGCTCGCTCCGACGGTCCGTCACGGCCAGGCGGTGTGGTCATGCCCGCGCGACGGGGTGACGGTCGCGCTGATCGGAGAGCTTGCCGCCGCGGTGGCCGCCGGTGGTGGGGTCGAGCCCGAAGGTGGTGAAGGCGGTGCGGCGCGGCAGCGGGAACGCCATGCGACCTGTGACTGAGTTGAGGATGACGGCGCCGCGCCAGGCGGCGAGCCCGAGGTCGGGGGCGCCGACGCCGTGGGTGTGGCGCTCGGCGTTCTGGACGTAGACCGAGCCCGTGATGGCGGGGTCGAGGACCAGCCGCTGCTGCTCGTCGACGAGCGGACGGCCCGAGCCGTCCCGCCTCAGGTGCGGCTGGAGGTCGGCGAGCAGGGTGTCGGTGGCGCGCTCGCGGTAGCCGGTGGCCAGCACCACGGCGTGGGTGGAGAGCCGACTGCGGGTGTGCTGGTACTCGTGCTCGACGTGCAGTTCGATGGTGGAGGTGCCGACCCGGCCCGCGGTGCGCACCCGCACGCCGGGGGTGAGCACCGCGTCCGGCCAGCCGCCGTCCAGGGTGCGGTCGTAGAGCTCGTCGTGGATGGCGGCGATGGTCTCCTGGTCGATGCCCTTGTAGAGCTGCCACTGCCGGGGCAGCAGCGCGTCGCGGGTGGGCTCGTCCAGGCCGTGGAAGTAGCGGGTGTGGTCGGGCGTGAACTGTTCCAGGCCGAGCTTGCTGTACTCCATGGGCGCGAAGGCCGCGGTGCGGGTGAGCCAGTGCAGCCCTTCGCGCCCGGCGGGGCGCCTGCGCAGCAGGTCGAGGAAGACCTCGGCGCCCGACTGGCCCGAGCCGACGACGGTGATGTGGTCGGCGGCGAGGAGTTCGGCACGGTGGTCGAGGTAGTGGGCGGAGTGCAGCACGGGCACGCCGTGGGCGTCGGCGAGCGGGCGCAGCGGTTCGGGCACGTGGGGCTCGGTGCCGAGGCCGAGCGCGAGGTGGCGGGCGTAGATCCGGCCGAGCGCGACCGCTTCGGCGTCGGCGTCGAGTTGCGCGAAGTCCACCTCGAACAGTTCCCGGTCGGGGTTCCAGCGCACCGAGTCGATCTGATGGCTGAAGGAGAGCCCCGGCAGGTGTTCGCTGACCCAGCGGCAGTACGCGTCGTACTCGGCGCGTCTGACGTGGAACCGCTCGGCGAAGTAGAACGGGAAGAGCCGGTCCTGGTCGTGCAGGTAGTTCAGGAAGGTCCAGGGGCTGGTGGGGTCGGCGAGGGTGACGAGGTCGGCGAGGAAGGGGACCTGGAGCGTGCTGCCCTCGATGAGCAGCCCGGGGTGCCAGCGGAAGGCGGGCCGCTGTTCGTAGAAGGCGGTGCGCAGTCCGGGGACGCCGTAGGCGAGGGCGGCGAGGGAGAGGTTGAAGGGGCCGATCCCGATGCCCGCGAGGTCGTACGGTTCGTCGGCGCCTGCGGTGGGGGCCGGGGCGGGCTGTGGGGGGTGGGTCGTACTCATCAGGTGCGGTGGCCTTCCACGAGTTTGACCAGGGCTTCCAGGTCGCTGGGTTGGGTGTGCGGGTTGAGCAGGGTGGCCTTGAGCCAGAGGCCGTCGGGGCGGGCGGCGCGGCCGAGTACGGCCCGGCCCTCGGTGAGGAGCCGGCGGCGGGCCCGGGCGACGGCGGGCGGGTCGGCCCCCACCGGGCGGAACAGCACGGTGCTGATGGTGGGCCGGGAGTGCAGTTCGAGGTCGGGGTGGGCCGTGATGAGGTCGGCGAGGTGCTGGGCCGCGGCGCAGGTGCGGTCGATGAGGGCGGCCAGGCCGGTGCGGCCCAGCGCCCGCAGGGTGACGGCGACCTTGAGGACGTCGGGGCGCCGGGTGGTGCGCCAGGAGCGGCCGAGCAGGTCGGGGAAGCCGGCTTCGGTGTCGTCGTCGGCGCTGAGGTAGTCGGCGCGCTGCCCGAGCGGGGCCAGGTCGGCGCGGTCGGGGACGGCGAGCAGGCCGGCCGCGACCGGCTGCCAGCCCAGTTTGTGCAGGTCGAGCGTGACGGTGTGGGCGCGTTCGATGCCGCGCAGCTTGGCCGCGTGCACGTCGCTGAGCAGCAGCGGCCCGCCGTAGGCGGCGTCGACGTGGAACCTGGCGCCGTGCGCCGCGGCCACGTCGGCGAGCGCGGGCAGCGGGTCGATGGCGCCGCTGTCGGTGGTGCCTGCGGTGGCCACGACCAGCAGGGGGGCGTGCGCGGGCAGTCCGGCGAGCGCGGCGGCGACGGCGGCGGGTTCGAGCACGCCGTGCGGCGTGGCGACCACGATCGGGTCGGGCAGCCCGAGCACCCAGGCCGCGCGGATCACGCTGTGGTGCGCGTTCTCGCCGCAGACCACGCGCAGCGCGGGCGGCGCGTGAGGCGCGCGGGGCGGGTGGGCGCCCGGGTGCGGGGAGCCCGGCGGGCGGCGGGGGCCTGGCAGCGGGCGCGAGGCCGGGTGGGGGCCCTGGGCGGGGTGGTCGGGCGCGCGGCCGGTCAGGGGCTCGGGCAGCTCGGCCAGTTGCTCGGTGGGGGCGGCGAACGGTGTGAGGTCGCGCGGGGCCGCCGCGGTACGGGCCGCCGGCCGGGCGGCGAGCCTGGTGGCCGGGGCCGGCAGCGGGCCGGCCGGCCCGCTGCGGGCGGCCTCGCGGGCCAGCAACAGGGCGAGTTGGTTGGACTCGGTGCCGCCGGTGGTGATCAGGGCGTCGGCGGTCGGCGTCGCCGGGTAGACGACCTCGGCGAGCGCCCGGCTGGTGAGGGCTTCGAGTTCGGAGGCGGCCGGGGCCTGGTCCCAGGAGTCGAGCGACGGGTTGAGCGCGCTGGCCGCGAGGTCGGCGGCGACGGCCACGGCCAGGGGCGGGCAGTGCAGGTGGGCGGCGCAGTGCGGGTCGGCGGGGTCGGCCGCGCCGGCGGCGACGGCGTGCACCAGGACGCGCAGGGCCTCCTCGACGCCGGTGCCTTCGGCCGGCAGGGCCGCGCCGACGGTGCGGCGTACGGTCGCGGCGACGGCCGCCGGCCCACCGGGCGGCAGCGGGCCTGCGCGGTCACGGGCGCCGGTGGCGAGCGTGTCCAGAACGGCGTCGATGAGCGGGCGCAGCGCGCGCGGACCCGCGGCGCCACCGGCCAGCGGCGGGAGGGGCGGTTCGGCGTCGGCGTCGGCAACCGGCACAGGCACGGATGTGCCCTCCAATGAGGGAGGCGGGATTGAGGCTGGCCTAAGCTACTGGCGCCGCCAGGACCCGCGGCTCCCCTTCCCTGGACACCACCCTTTAGGGGGTAGCCCGCTGCTCGTACGAGGGAGGGCGGGGCGGGTGGGGTCGACGCGATCTGGTAGGGCTTGGGGCGTTCTCGTACGTCGGCGTTTCGTTGGGTGACGCGTCCGCGGGGCGGGGCTGCTACGGCCCGGCGGGGCGGGTAGGGGGCGGGGCCGGCTCGGTGCGGCGCGTACGCACCGAGCCGTACGTGGGCGGGCCGTGGGGTCAGGTGGTCGGGGCGGTGAAGTCGGCGGCGTGGTCGGTGGCCCAGCGGGCGAACGTGTGGGCCGGGCGGCCGGTGACCTCGGCGACGGTCGTGGTGACCTCGGGTTCGGCGGTGACCGCGGCGGCGAACGCGTCCAGGATCGCTTCCAACATGCCCGGCGGCACGTGCGGGAACAGGTCGCGGTCCACCTCGTCGCGGGGGATCTCGGTGAAGGTCACGGGACGGCCGACGGCCGCGCCGATGAGGGCGATCTGTTCGCTGGTGGTGCTGGCCTCGGGGCCGGTCAGGCGGTAGACGGCGGCGTGGTGACCGTCGCCAAGCAGTGCCCGGACGGCGACCGCGGCGATGTCCGCCTCGTGGATGGGCGCGGTGCGGGCCCCGGCGAACGGGCCGCGTACGGTGTTGCCGGCGCGGACCTGCGGGGCCCACTGGAAGGAGTTGGTGGCGAACGCGTTGGGCCGCAGCAGGGTCCACCGGAGGCCGCTGGCCGTGACGGCCCGCTCGGCCGCGAGGTGGTGGGCGACGACCGGATGGGACTCGTCGGCGCCCTCGTCGACGGCCCCGCTGGAGAGCAGCACCACGCGCGTCACGCCGGCCGCGGTCGCCGCGGCCAGCAGGTCGGGGACGCGGCCATGGACCGCGGACAGGTTGAGGAACAGGCCGGTGGCGCCGGCGAAAAGGGCCGGCAGCCCGGCCCGGTCGGCGAAGTCGGCGCGTACCGCTTCGGCACCTGCCGGCAGCGCGGCGCGGCCCGGGTCACGCGTGAGGGCGCGGACGGGCGCCCCCTCGGCGAGGAGTTGGGAGACGAGCGAACGCCCGACGTTTCCGGAGGCACCGGTCACGACGATCACGGGTGGGCCGCCTTTCTGTACGCCCCCTCCGCCCGCCGCCCGCACGGCACGGACGCCACGGAGCACGTACGCCGTGCAGGACGTACGCCATGCAGTTCCCGTGCGGCACGCGTGCCGCGGCGCAGGTCCCGGGCCGCACAGGGCACGGGCACGGCACGCACGCGGCACGCGCGTCGGACGGCGAGCGCACCTGGCGGCGGCGCCGCGGAGCGCGGGCCGGGCACCGGCCGCTCGGCGGCGCCCGGGTGCTTTCGGGCGGCATCGGTGCCGAACGGGTCAGCGGATGAAGGGAGTTGGGGTGGGCCCGGCGGGTGCCGGGCCTCGGCTTTCGGTTGGCTCCGCCAGGCTAGTCAACCGGATGCAGCCTCCGAATCACCGGTTCGACCGAGGCCCGCTGCGACCATCGGCCTAGGACCATGACGGAGAACCACCCCGCGCGAGGGGCTGACCCACGCGCGGGGCCACCCCGTACGAGGCAGCGCCCCGTACGACGAACCACCCCACGGGTGAGAGAGACCCCGCGCGGGAGGACCGCCCAACGTCGGAAAGCCGCCCCCCCTGTGAGCCCGCCCCACACCGACGGGCCACCCCGCAGGGCGGGTCCCTCAGTCGGCCGTTCCCGGCTTCGTGCCCCAGACGAAGACCTTGTCGCCGAGGCCCAGGAGGTCCCACAGGGTGGCCGCGTCGTCGACGGTGAGGTTGACGCAGCCGGCCGAGCCGCCGCCGTCGTAGAGGTCACCGGGGTGGCCGTGCAGGGCCTGGCCGCCGTCGAAGAACTGGGAGTACGGCATGGGGGCGTTGTCGTAGATGGTGGAGACGTGGTCCCGGCTGCGCTGGTAGATCTCGTGCCAGCCGGGGCGGGTCTCCTGCGCGTCGCGACCGGTGCGCACCGGGACGGGACCGAAGCCGACCCGGTCGCCGGTCTGCACCCACAGCAGTTGGCGGTCCATGTCCACGCAGGTCACCCGGTGGGACCGGACCGGGCAGTGGCCGGCGGCGTTGGGGTTGTCGCGGGCCTGGACCGCGACCAGGGTCCGGTAGGTGCCGAGCCCCGCGTAGCCGTCCGCGCGGGCGATGCCGTGCTGGCGCTGGAAGCCGCGGATGGCCTGGCAGTCCGCCACCGACTGGCGGCCGTCCACCGGCCGGTCCAGGTGCTTCTCCAACTGCCGCTGGTAGGGGCCGGTGGGCGCGGTGCAGGCGGCGTCGGCCGGCGGTGCGGCCGGGGCGGCGACGGCGGGGGCCGCAGCACACAAGAGTGCCGTGGCCGTGGTGGCCGTTGCTGCGGCCACGGCACCGGGGAGACGGACAGGGCGCACGTCGCAACCTCCAGGGATGACGTTCCGGGCCCTGTCAGTGCACCACTCCCCCGGCCCGGCCGCCCAGTTCAGGGCGGCCGAACCGGTGAGTGGTCAGGAGTGCCTAGGCGGCGTGCGGCTGCTGGCCGCCCTTGTCGCCCTCGTGGTGCTGGCCTTCCTTGCGGTGTCCCTGCTTCTTGTCGTGGTGGTTCTTGTCGTGGTGCTTGTCGTGGTGGTGGTTCTTGTCGTGGTGCTTGTCGTTGTCGTGCGGCTTGCCGTGGCCGTGGTGGCCGTGGTGCTCGCCGTGGTTGCAGTGGTCACCGTGGTGCTTGCCGTGGTGGTTGCAGTGGTCACCGTGGTGGCCGCCGTTGCCGTGGTGGTCACAGCACTTGCAGCACTCGCAGCAGTCGCACGGGGGCTTCGGCTTGCAGTCCTTGCCCTTGCACGGTTCGCCGCGCTTGTTCTTGATCTTGACGGTGACGCCGTCGGCGCTGTTGTCCTTCGTCACCTCGTACGGGCCGAAGACCGGGTTGTCGGGCAGTACGTACCCCTCGGGGACCGCGGTCTCCTTGAGGTAGTACTCGCCGCGGTCCAGGTCGCCGAAGGTGCACAGACCGGCGTCGTCGGTGGAGCAGCCCTCGCCCTCACGGGTGTCGGGGTTGGCCCCGTCCGACTGGAGGCCGCGCACGCCGTTGGTCTCGCGCCACAGCTCGAACACGGCGCCGGCCAGCGGCTTGCCGTGCTTCTCGTCGGTCTTGACCAACTTGATCGAGCCCTTGACCGGCGGCTCGGTCTTGCGGATGTTCTCCGCGTGGGCGCGCACGCCTTCCGAGGCGTTCTCCTCGGTCAGCACCAGCGGGCCGAAGACGTTCTGGTCCGGCAGGTCGTAACCCTCCGGAGCCGCGGTCTCCTCCCAGTAGTACGTGCCGGGACGCGTGGTCTCCTCGCACACCCCGCTGGCCGGCGTCGTGCACCGGGCCACCCGGGTGTCCGGGTCACTGCCGTCCGTCTGGAGACCCTCGGTGCCGTTCGACTCGCGCCACAGCACGAAGTCGGCGCCCGCGAGCGGATCGCCGGACTCCGCGTCCGTCTTGCGGACGCTGACGTCACCGGTGACCGGGGGCTCGGGGGTGCGGGTGTTGTCCGCGGTGACGCGGACGCCCTCGGCGGCGTTCTCCTCGGTCAGCACCAGCGGCCCGAAGACCGCGGGGTCGGGCAGGTCGTAGCCGTCAGGGGCGGCCGTCTCCTCCCAGTAGTACGTACCGGGGCTGGTCGTGTCGGCACAGACACCGCTGGCCGGCGTGGTGCAGGTGGACACCAGGGTGTCCGGGTCCGCACCGACCTGCTGGAGACCGTCCGTACCGTTCGTCTCACGCCAGAGCGCGAACTCGGCACCCGCGAGCGGGTCACCGGACTCCGCGTCCCGCTTGAGGACACTGACCTCACCGTTGACCGGCGGAATCGGGGTCGAGCTGTTGCCAGCCTCCACCCGAACGCCCTCAGCAGCGTTCTCCTCGGTCAGCTCCAGCGGCCCGAAGACCGCCGGGTCCGGCAGCTCGTAACCCTCGGGAGCAGCCGTCTCCAGCCAGTAGTACGTACCCGGGCTGGTCGTCTCCGAGCAGATGCCGCTGGCCGGCGTGGTGCACGCCGCGACACGCGTGTCGGTGTCGGCGCCGTCGGTCTGGAGACCGGGGGTGCCGTTGGTCTCGCGCCACAGCAGGAACTCGGCGCCCGCGAGCGGCGCACCGGTCTCCGCGTCGGTCTTCAGGACGCTGACCTCACCGGTCACCGGCGGCACCGGCTCCCGCGTGTTCTCAGCCGTGACCCGAACACCCTCAGCAGCGTTCTCCTCCGTCAACTCCAACGGACCGAACACGTTCGGACTCGGCAGCTCGTAACCCTCAGGAGCCGCCGTCTCCTCCCAGTAGTACGTACCGGGGCTGGTCGTCTCCTCGCACACGCCACTGGCCGGCGTGGTGCAGGTCGCGACGCGGGTGTCGGCGTCGGCGCCGTCGGTCTGGAGACCGGCGGTCCCGTTGGTCTCGCGCCACAGCACGAAGTCGGCGCCCGCGAGCGGGTCACCGGACTCGGCGTCCGTCTTCAGGACGCTGACCTCACCGGTCACCGGCGGCACCGGCTCCCGCGTGTTCTCAGCCGTGACCCGAACACCCTCAGCAGCGTTCTCCTCCGTCAACTCCAACGGACCGAACACATTCGGACTCGGCAGCTCGTAACCCTCAGGAGCCGCCGTCTCCTCCCAGTAGTACGTACCGGGGCTGGTGGTGTCGGCGCAGATGCCCGTGGCGGGCGTGGTGCAGGTGGACACCAGGGTGTCCGGGTCCGCACCGACCTGCTGAAGGCCGTCCGTGCCGTTGGTCTCGCGCCAGAGCGCGAACTCGGCACCCGCCAGCGGGTCACCGGACTCCGCGTCCGTCTTCAGGACGCTGACCTCACCGTTGACCGGCGGGATCGGGGTCGAGCTGTTACCAGCCTCCACCCGGACGCCGTCGGCCGCGTTCTCCTCAGTCAGCTCCAACGGCCCGAAGACCGCCGGGTCAGGCAGCTCGTACCCGGTGGGTGCGGCCGTCTCCTGCCAGTAGTAGGTGCCCAGGGTGGTCGTCTCGGCACAGACGCCGCTGGCCGGCGTGGTGCACTCGGCGACGCGGGTGTCGGGGTCGGCGCCGGTGGTCTGGAGACCGTCGGTGCCGTTCGACTCGCGCCACAGGACGAACTCGGCGCCGGCGAGCGGCTCGCCGTTCTCCGCGTCCGTCTTCAGAACGCTGACCTCACCGTTGACCGGCGGAACCGGCGTCGAGGTGTTGTCCGCGGTGACGCGGACGCCCTCGGCGGCGTTCTCCTCGGTCAGCACCAGCGGCCCGAAGACCGCCGGGTCAGGCAGCTCATAACCCTCGGGCGCGGCCGTCTCCTCCCAGTAGTACGTACCGGGGCTGGTGGTGTCCGCACAGATGCCCGTGGCGGGCGTGGTGCAGGTCGAGACCCGGGTGTCGGGGTCCGCACCATCGGTCTGGAGACCGTCGGTGCCGTTGGTCTCCCGCCACAGCGTGAACTCCGCACCGGCGAGCGGGTCACCGGTCTCGGCGTCCCGCTTGAGGACGCTGACCTCGCCGTTGACCGGCGGGATCGGGGTCGAGCTGTTGCCAGCCTCCACCCGGACGCCATCGGCCGCGTTCTCCTCGGTGAGCGTCACCGGGCCGAAGACGTTCGGGTCCGGCAGCTCGTAGCCGTCGGGCGCGGCGGTCTCCTCCCAGTAGTACGTACCGAGTTCGGTGGTCTCGGCACAGACGCCGCTGGCGGGCGTGGTGCAGGTCGAGACCCGGGTGTCGGCGTCGGCGCCCTCGGTCTGGAGACCGGCGGTCCCGTTGGTCTCCCGCCACAGCACGAACTCCGCGCCGGCGAGCGGGTCACCGGTCTCGGCGTCCGTCTTCAGGACGCTGACCTCACCGGTCGTCGGCGGCACCACGGTGCGGGCGTTCTCCGCCTCGACCCGTACGCCACCGGCGGCGTTCTCGTCGGTGAGGGTGAGCGGGCCGAAGACGTTCGGTGTCGGGAGGTCGTAGCCGGTGGGGGCCGCGGTCTCCTCCCAGTAGTACGTGCCGACCTCGGTGGTCTCGGCACACTCGCCGCTGGCCGGCGTGGTGCACTCGGCGACCCGGGTGTCCGGGTCGTCGCCGGTGGTCTGGAGGCCGGCGACGCCGTTGGTCTCGCGCCACAGCACGAACTCGGCGCCCGCGAGCGGGTCACCCGTCGTGGCGTCCGACTTCAGGACGCTGACCTCGCCGGTGACCGGCGGGACCGGGGTGCGGGTGTTCTCCGCGGTGACCCGGACGCCCTCGGCGGCGTTCTCCTCCGTCAGCACCAGCGGGCCGAAGACCGCAGGGTCGGGCAGCTCGTACCCGTCGGGAGCGGCCGTCTCCTCCCAGTAGTACGTACCGGGGCTGGTGGTGTCCGCACAGATGCCCGTGGCGGGCGTGGTGCAGGTCGAGACCCGGGTGTCGGGGTCCGCACCATCGGTCTGGAGACCGTCGGTGCCGTTGGTCTCCCGCCACAGCGTGAACTCCGCACCGGCGAGCGCGTCGCCCGTACCCTCCTCGACCTTGGACACGCTGACCTCACCGGTCACCGGCGGCACCGGCGTGGAGCTGTTCGCGGCCTCCACGCGGACACCATCGGCGGCGTTCTCCTCGGTGAGCGTCAACGGCCCGAAGACCGCCGGATCGGGCAGCTCGTAGCCGGCGGGTGCGGCCGTCTCCTGCCAGTAGTACGTGCCGAGCTCGGTGGTCTCGGCACACTCACCACTGGCCGGTGTGGTGCACTCGGCGACCCGGGTGTCCGGGTCGGCACCGTCCACCTGGAGGCCGTCGACCCCGTTGGACTCGCGCCACAGCACGAACTCGGCGCCCGCGAGCGGTGCGCCGGTCTCCGCGTCCGTCTTCAGGACGCTGACGTCACCGGTCACCGGCGGCACCGGGGTGCGCGTGTCCTCGGCCGTGACCCGCACGCCCTCGGCCGCGTTGTCCTCCGTCAGCACCAGGGGCCCGAAGACGTTCGGTGTCGGGAGGTCGTAGCCGTCCGGTGGGGCGGTCTCCTCCCAGTAGTACGTACCGGGGCTGGTGGTGTCCGCGCACACGCCCGTGGCGGACGTGGTGCAGGTGGAGACCCGGGTGTCGGGGTCCGCGCCGTCGGTCTGGAGACCGGCGGTGCCGTTCGACTCCCGCCACAGCGTGAACTCCGCACCGGCGAGCGCGTCGCCGGTCGCGGCGTCCGTCTTCAGGACGCTGACCTCACCGGTCACCGGCGCCGGTCCCCCGCAGTCCGGCAGGTCGCCGTTGAACGGGTAGGCGTGGAACTCCTGGCCGCCGCCGACGGCGGAGCTGGTGTGGGTCAGCGAGCCGGTGGTGAAGAACCGTCCGTTGACACCGGGCAGCGTGACCCGGGTGGTCGAGGACTGCTCGCCCACCAGGACGCTGCCCTGGAACTGGCCGCTTCCGCCGAGATCCACCGACGTGGCGTCCGGGTAGTTCCACAGCAGCCGCTCGCGGTAGGCGTTCAGCGGGTCGTCATCGGTGATGCCGCCGCTGTAGGTGTTGAGCACCCGGTTCGCGCCGAACACGTTGACCAGCACCGTGGCATCGGCGGGCACGTTCTCGAAGGCGATGCCCTGGGCGCCGCCGCCCGAGCCCACCATGTCGAAGTCCACGTTGAAGACCTGGAGCGAGGAGGTCCCGTCACCCGTGAACAGCGTCTGGTAGCCCTGGTTGACCGCGGTGCCGGTGGGCGTCCGCGGCGAGCCGTCGACCCGGGCGTAGCACCGGCTGGCGGCGGTGAGCTGGTCGCGGAGCGCGGTGTACGGGGCGACCGCCGCGTCGTCCTGGACGGCCGTGCCGGTGAGGGTGCCGGAGAGCGGCCCCGCGTGCCGTACGGTGCCGATCTCGCCCGCGACGCCACCGGTGGTGTCCAGGGTCTGACCGGGCGCGACGGTCACGCCGCCGCCGGTGGTGAGGAAGTCCGCGTCGGTGGGCGGGGGCACGCGCGAGCCGACCCCGACGATGCCGAGGTTGTAGAGGCCGCTGCGCCCTGCGCCCTTGTTCTGGTCGAACTCGTCGAGCACGACCACGCGGCCCTCGGCCTCGGCGGCCCCTTCCCGTACCAGGAAGTCGTTGCCGACGAAGATGTTGATGTTGTTGTCGCGGCCGTGGAACGCGTCGTTGTTGATCGGCGGATACGGATCGGGGCAGGAGCCGGGCAGACAGGGCCCGAGACCGCCCGGCAACGGCGCCGCCGCCGCTGGTGTCGTGGTGAGTCCGAACGTCAAGAGCGGCACGGCTGTGGCGACCACAGCACATGCCACGCCGGCTGTGCCGGCGCGTGTTCGGAGCGCTGTGAGGCGCTTGGAGATGGATCTCATGCCGGGCATCGTCGTTAGCGGCCGGCTGTACAGCCGTCAGTGACACGGCAGCTTGCGCCGGTCACGGATGCTAACCCACCCGAACGGCCCGCCCCGGCGAGCCGCTGGTGGATTCGGACCGCCGTCTGTGCTGTGGCCAGGGGGAACGGGGTGCGGTACGGGTCGCGGGGCGGGCCGGCGGCGCACCGGCGCCGGGCGTCGGCGTGCCCGAGCCCCGCCCGCGCGCCGCACCCGGTACGGCCGTCTGGCGGCGCCGCACCATCCGCACGGGGCCGCAACCCGGGGCCGGCACCGCGGCGCGGCGGTTGCCGGGGGCGCCGCGCGGGTGTAGCGGGCCGGGGGCAGCGAGGCGATCGGGGCGGCGGGTGCGTCGGGCGGTGTCGAGGGGCCCCCGCGGGGTGCGGGGGCCGGGCGCCCGGTCAGTCGGTGGCCGCGGCGGCCTCCCGTACCCGTACCGCCCGACGCAGGTCGTCGAGTTCGTCGACGAGCCGCCGGCGCAGCGCCGGGGTCGGGTCGGCGTCGCGCAGGCACTCCTCGGCGAGCCGCACCGTCTCGGCGTCCACCGCCTGGTGCGGGAAGCCGAAGCGGCCCACGGCCTGCGCGATGGCGGGGCCGCGGCGGGCGGCGACGGCGGTGGCGGCCGGGAAGTAGCGGGCCACGTAGCCGCTGAGCAGTTCGTGCTGTTCGGCCTGCCAGAACCCCTCGGCGGTCGCGGTGACCAGGTAGGTGGACAGGTCGTCCTTGTCGAACAGTTCCGCCCAGGCCGCCTCCTTGGCCGCCGGGTCGGGCAGCGCCGCGCGGCAGCGGGCGGCGCCCTCCTGCCCGGTGGCGCTGGAGTCGCGGGCGAGCTCGGCCTCGATGTCGGCCGGCGTCACGACGCCCAGCACGGCGCGGCGCAGCAACAGCCGCCAGCGCAGCTCCTGGTCGAGCTCGGGCCCGCCGGGCACGGTGCCCGCGGCGAGCCAGCCGGCGAGCTCGTCCCCGTCGTCGGTGCTGTCGGCGAGGGTCTGCACGGCCGCCAGGCGAAGGCCGGGCGCCGAGCCGTCCGCGGTACGGAGCAGCAGGTCACGGCAGGTGTCGACGAGCGTGGCGAGGGCGGCGGCGCGCTGTTCGACGGGCAGGTAGCGGTCGGCGAGCTGGCCGCGGGCGAAGGCCAGTACGCCCTGCACGATGACGACGTCGCTCTCCTTCGGCAGGTGGGCGCGGAGCACGTCGAGGTAACGGGTGGGCGCCAGCTTGCCGTCGCGGACCAGGTCCCGGGCGGCGTTCCAGACGACGGCGCGGGAGAGCGGTTCGGGCAGCCCGGACAGGGCCGCGCCGATGGTCGCCCAGGACCGCTCGTCGAAGCCGATCTTGACGTAGCTGTAGTCGCCGTCGTTGACGAGTACGAGATCGGGGCGCGGGCCCTGCTCCTCGTGCACCTGCTCGGCGGGCGCCTGCCCGTCGGTGGCGGCGTCCGCCGGGGACGCCGGCACGGTCCACTGGAGCGCCGGGCGCGGCACCAGCCGGCCGGTGGCCGGGTCGTGGTCGTAGCAGCCGACGGTGAGCTGGTGCGGCCGGCTGCCCTGGTGGACCAGGCGCAGCCGCCAGCCGTCGGCGCTCTCCTCGACCACCGGCGTGAGGGTGTCCACGCCGGTGGTGCGCAGCCAGGCGTCGGCCCACTCGGGCACCGGCCGCCCCGAGGCGCGGGCGAGGGCGTCGATGAAGTCGGCGAGCGTGGCGTTGCCGAACCGGTTCAGCGTGAAGTGGTCGTTGATGCCGGCGAGGAAGTCCCGCTCACCGAGGTAGGCGACGAGCTGGCGCAGCGCGGAGGCGCCCTTGGCGTAGGAGATGCCGTCGAAGTTCAGCCGGGCGGCGGCCGTGTCGGGCACCCCGTCGGGCTCGGGCGCCACCGGGTGCGTGGAGGTCCGCTGGTCCGCGTCGTACCCCCAGCTCTTGCGGCGGACGCCGAAGTCGGCCCAGGTGTCGGTGTAGCGGGTGGCCTCGGTGAGGATCTGGAAGCCCATGTACTCGGCGAACGACTCGTTCAGCCAGATGTCGTCCCACCAGCGCATGGTGACCAGGTCGCCGAACCACATGTGGGCCATCTCGTGCGCGATGACCATGGCCCGGCTCTGCCGCTCGCCCTCGGTGACGGCGGAGCGGAAGATGAACTGGTCGCGGAAGGTGACCAGGCCCGGGTTCTCCATGGCGCCGGAGTTGAACTCGGGCACGAACGCCTGGTCGTAGGAGTCGAACGGGTACGGCTCGTCGAAGATCTCGTGGTACCGGTCGAAGCAGCGCCGGGTGATGTCGAAGAGCTCCTCGGCGTCGGCGTCCAACTGGGCCCCGAGGGAGCGGCGCACGTGCAGGCCGAACGGGAGCCCGGCGTGCTGGGTGCGCACCGAGTGCCAGGGGCCGGCGGCGAGCGCCATCAGATAGGTGCTGATGGGCTGGGTGGGCGCGAGCTGCCAGCGGCCGTCGGCGGCGTCCCCGACCCGGGTCGCGATGCCGTTGCCGAGCACGGTCCACTCGGGCGGCGCGGTGACGCTGACCTCGAACACGGCCTTCAGGTCGGGCTGGTCGAAGCAGGCGAACACCTTGGGCGCGTCCGACATGCAGCACATGGTGTAGAGGTACGTCTCGCCGTCGGCGGGGTCGGTGAAGCGGTGCATTCCCTCGCCGGTGCGCGAGTACCGCATGTCGGCCTCGACCAGCAGCTCGTGCTCGCCCTCGGGGAGTCCGGTCAGCGGGAACCGGCCGTCGGCGTAGCGCGCGGTGTCGAGTTCGACGCCGTCGAGCGTGACCCGGTGCAGGGCGGCGGCCTCCAGCTCGACGAAGGTGTCGGTGCCCGCCTCACGCACGCACAGGCGCACGGACGTGGTCGAACCGAACACCTCGTCGCCCCGCGTCAGGTCGAGGTCGATGGTGTAGCGGCGGAGGCCGATGCGGGCGGCACGGGTCTGCGCTTCATCGCGCGTCAGTACGGACATGGGAGCCATGCTGCCCTACGGCTCGCGCGGCGTGCAGGCCGCGGGGGGTGTGCGAGACACCACTTCGTACGGCCCGATCACCGACCGCGGTGGTGCGGGGACGGTCCGGCACGGGCCCGCTGCCGGGAGCCGGTGACCGGCCGGGGCACGGGTCCGTGTGGGCTGGCTTTACGCAGGTGGGAGGGGATGCGTCGGGTCGGGCGCGGACCCGGATGACCGGCCGGGGCCGGATCGCGGGGTGGGCCCGGGTGGCAGGGTGGGGGCATGACGATCGCCGTAACCTCCCCGTACGCCCCGCGGCCCGCCCGGGCCCGGCGGCCGGGCCGCACCCACCGCCCCGCGCAGCCGGCGCAGCACCCTGCGATACGCCGGGCGGGTGCCCGATGAGCCACCCAGGACCCGGTACGCCACCGGCTGCCGCGCAGGACCCGTCGGGCTCGGCGCCAGAGGTTCGGCCGGCGGGCACGGCGCCCACCGGGGAGGGGGCCGGCGCGTCGGTCGGGGCCGCTCCCCCGCCCGCGTCCACCGCCGCCGAAGAGGCCGCGCGACAGCGCGTACTCGCCCGGATCGACGCGTACGCCGGGCGCCTGACGGAGTTGAGCCGCGCGCTGCACGCCGATCCCGAACTCGCCTTCGCCGAGCACCGGGCGTCGGAGCGGCTGGCCGACCTGCTGGCGGGGGCCGGGTTCGCCGTGCAGCGCGGCGGCCACGACCTGCCGACCGCGGTCACCGCCTCGTACGGGACCGGGCCGCTGGTGATCGGGGTGTGCGCCGAGTACGACGCGCTGCCCGGCCTCGGCCACGCCTGCGGGCACAACGTGATCTGCGCGGCGGGTGCGGGCGCCGCGATCGGGCTTGCCGCCGTCGCCGACGAACTCGGCTTCGCGGTACGGCTGCTCGGCACGCCGGCCGAGGAGCACGGCGGCGGCAAGGTGTTGCTGCTCGAACGCGGCGCCTTCGACGACGTGACGGTGGCGATGATGGCGCACCCCGGGCCGGCCGACGACGTCGACCCGCGCTCGTCCACCACCGCGGTGGCCCGCTTCGCGGTGACCTTCACCGGGCGCGCCGCGCACGCCGCGTCAGCCCCGCACCTGGGGATCAACGCCGCCGACGCGGCCGTGGTCGCCCAGGTCGCCGTCGGCCAGCTCCGGCAGCAACTCCCGGACGGCTACCGGGTGTCGGGCATCGTCCGGCACGGCGGTGACCAGGCGAACATCATCCCCGAACGCGCGGTACTCGACTGGGAGGTGCGCACCCCGACCGCGGAGGAACTGACCGAGTTGCGCCGGCGGGTGGCGAACTGCTTCCACGGCGCGGCCCTGGCCACCGGGTGCACGGTGACGATCGAGCCCACCCAGCCCGACTACCTGGACCTGTGCAACGACGGCTGGCTGATGGCGCGTTACGCGGACGGGCTGCGCGCCGCCGGCCGCACCCCCGCCGAGCCAGCTGGCCCGCCGCGGCGCATCGGCGCGTCGACGGACATGGGGAACGTGACCCGGGCGCTGCCCGCGATCCATCCGCACGTGGGCATCGAGGGCGCCGAATGCACCCCGCACACCCGGGAGTTCGCCGAGTGGACCGGCGGCGCCGCGGCCGACGCAGCCGCGCTCGCGGCAGCCCGCGCCATGGCCTGGGCCGGGGTCGCGCTGGCCGCCGACGACCAGCGCCGGGCGCACTACCTGGCACTGCGGGCCGCGGGGGCACCCGGCTCACCGGAGTAGCCGCCCCGCTCCGACGGGCCCGGCCCACGCCCCACCGACCTGCTCCGCTCCGCCCGGCACCCGGGCACCCCGGGCGCCCCGCGAGAGGTAGCTCACACCCGTCCCCGTCACACCGCTCCGCGCCGTTTCGTCACAGGGGTGTAGCCACCGAGAACGACACGGGAGTGAACGATGGATGCTCGGTTGAACTTCTTCGCAAGCCCGCAGGCGATGGCGTCCGTGAAGCACCTGATCGCGGCCGGCAAGGTGTTCGCGGACGGGCCGCTGCCCGCGGCGACAAGGGAGTTGGTGCTGTTGCGGGTGAGCCAGATCAACGGCTGTGCCCGCTGCGTCGAGATGCACACCAAGGAGGCCGAGCACGAAGGGGAGAGTTCGGCGCGGCTGCACCTGGTCGCGACCTGGCGGGAAGCCACGCTCTTCACTCCGGCCGAGCGGGCCGCGCTCGAACTCGCCGAGGAGGGCACCCGCATCGCGGACGCGGCGGGCGGCGTCTCCGACGAGGTGTGGGCCGAGGCCGCCAAGCACTACACGGAGGCCGAGCTCACCGCCCTCACCGGCATCATCGCCGTCACCAACGCCTTCAACCGGTTGAACCTCATCAGCCAACAGCCGGCCGGCGACTACGTGGTCGGCCAGTACGCCCACCTGTCGTAACCGGCGGGGGCGGCCCGGCCGGGCCCACCCCACGCGGCGGTGCGCCCGGCCGGCGGGAACCACGCCCACCCACCGACCACGACCACGTACGGAAGAGGGGGCCGGCACCGGCGTTGCCGGCCCCGCGCAAGGAGCGAGCGTTTCGGTCCCCACGGGGGAAGGGGCCGCACGATCGCCGGGCCGGACCGCGCGACGGGGGTGGTCCGGCCGGCGACGCACCGCGCGCCGGGCCGGCGCCTGGCCCGTAGGTGACCTGACTCCGCTCGCCCGGCCGGGACGGGCGGCTACCGTCCGGCCGCCGCCCCGCCACTGGTCTCCACGTCGTCCGCGATCTGCTCGTGGTGGCGGATGACCTCGGCGATGATGAAGTTGAGCAGCTTCTCGGCGAACCCCGGGTCGAGCTTGGCGCTGCCGGCGAGTTCGCGCAGCCGGGCGATCTGCCGGGCCTCGCGCGCCGGGTCGGCCGGGGGCAGCTTGTGGTCGGCCTTCAGGCGGCCCACCCGTTGGGTGCACTTGAAGCGCTCGGCGAGCATGTGCACGACGGCGGCGTCGATGTTGTCGATGCTGTCCCGCAGCCGCGACAGTTCAGCGCGCACCGCCGCGTCGTCCAGGGCGGAGGTGTCGGCTCCGGCGGCGGGCGGCCCGGGCGGGTCCGGCGGGGTGCTGGGTACGGACGGATCAGGCTGGTCGTTCATGGCGTGGGTCTCCCGATGCGGTCACGGGCGGCAAACGGCGCCACGCTAACAGGGCGCCCGCCGGCGTGATCGCCCGCCCGGCCACCCCGCGCGGCCCACGGCCCGATCACCGCGCCGCCCCGCGTCCGCGCCGTCGGACGCGCCCGACCGGCCGCCCGCCGTCGCCAACCGGGCGGCGGGTCGACGAACCGGCAGGACCCGCAAGGCCCGACAGGCCCAACAGGCCCGACAGAGGCGGCAAGACCGACTGGACCGACAGAGGGGCCCCTTCGTACAGCTCCGTACGGCTTCGTACGGCCGCTTCCTCCGGTCGCTTCGTACGGCCGCTTCGTACGGCGTACGTCCCCACCCGCGCCGCGGGCGAGGCAGCCGGTCGGGTGAGGGCCTGTGGACTCCCGGCCGCGCCCCGGGCAGGCTGCCCTGATGATCGCGAAACTCCAGTGCACCGTCATCGACTGCCCCGACCCCACCGCGCTCGCCACCTTCTACGGACACGTCCTGGGCTGGCGCCCGGTCACCGACGACCCCACGTGGACGACCCTCACCGCGCCCGACGGCCAACAGATCGCCTTCCAGCAGGTCGCCGACCACCGCCCGCCGCGCTGGCCCGACCCGGCCCACCCGCAACAGTTCCACTTCGACTTCGAGGTCGACACGCGCGATGACGTCATCCGCGCCCGGCGCGAGGTGGAGGCCCTGGGCGCCACCTTCCTCCACGACTCCGGCGGCGCCCGCTCCGGCTTCCTCACCTTCGCCGACCCGGCGGGTCACCCGTTCTGCCTGTGCTACGGCCAGGGGCTGCCGCCCGCGGAGGACGCGGGCTGAGCGCGCCCCGCCCGGCCCCCGCGGACGTCACCGCACGGGCGCCCGCGGGGGCGATGGCCCGCCGCCCGACGCCCCCTCACCCCCCGTGCACCACCTCGCCGTCGAACACCGTCATCCCCACCGGCACCTCGGCGATCTCCGCCAGCGGCGTGGTCCGCAGGTCTGCTTCGAGTACGCACAGGTCGGCCACCTTGCCCACGGTCAGCGACCCCTTCCAGGACTCGGCGGCGTCCTGCCAGGCACCGCCGGTGGTGTACGCGGCCAGGGCCTGGTCCAGGGTGAGCCGCTGGTCCGGGCCGTGCACCTCGCCGCAGGCGCCGATGCGGGTGGTCAGCGCGGCGACGCCGGCGCGCCAGTTCGGCGAGTTGACCGGGGTGTCGGAGCTGCCGACGAAGGGGACGCCGGCGTCGACCGCCGAGCGCCACGGCACGAACGCGTCGCCCTCGGGGCCCTGCGCCGCCCCGTGCACCACGTTGGCCCAGCTCTGCGCCTGCGGGCCGAAGCCGATGCCGTGCTCGGCCAGCGTGGGCAGCAGGCCGGGCGGGGTGAACGGGCCGTGCATCAGGACGTGGCGGGGGTCGGGGCGCGGATGGCGGCGCGCCGCGGCCACGAACGCGGCGACGACCGTGGGCACCCACCGGTAGCAGTGCACGCCCACCTGGTAGCCGGCGGCGTGCGCGATGCGGATCATCTCGGTGAGCTCGGCGGCCCGCTCCTCGTTGGTGGCGCCTTCGACGAGCAGGTCGCCGCCGCTGTCCGAGAACAGTTTGACCCCGCGCACCGCGAGCCGCCGCGGGTCCACCCCGGTCGGCGGCGTGAACGCGTCGAGCGCGGCCCGCACGGCGGCGGCCGAACCGCCCGACTGCGAACAGGGCAGGAACAGCGCGTTCACCCGCGCCCGCAACCCGCCCGACCCGGCCAGCTCCGCGTACGCCGTCAGGGTCTCGGTGCCCTGCGTGCCGCCGCCGAGCCCTTCGCCGCCGGGGCCCAGGCCCGGATCGGTGAAGCTGGTGATGCCCTGCGCGTGCAGCCGGGTGACCGCGTCCGCGATGGCCTCCTTGCGCCGCTCGCGGGGCCAGGGCGGCAGGATCAGTTGGACCAGCGCCTGCGCCCCGTACCGCAGGACGCCGGTGGGGCGCCCGTTCGCGTCGTACTCGACGCCGGGCGTGCGGGGATCGTTCGGCCCGGCGTCGACGATGCCGGCCAGCGCCAGGGCGCGCGAGTTGACCGCGCTGACGTGGTAGCCGCTGTCCTGGAGGAAGACCGGATGGTCGGGCGAGACTCGGTCCAGGTCGTCGCGGTTCGGGCCGCGCTGGTCGGTCAGCCGACCCGGGTTCCAGCCGGAGCCGCGCACCCACTGCCCGGCGGGCACCCGCGCGGTCTCTGCGGCCACCGCGGCAACGATGTCGGCGATCGAGCGCACCGCGCTCGGGCCCAGGTCCAGCGCGTACGGCGGCAGGTTCAACCGGTAGACGGCGGTGTGCAGATGGGTGTCGTTGACGCCCGGCAACAGGGTGCGGCCCCGCAGGTCCACCACCTGGGCGCCGGCCCGCGCGAAGGACCGGGCACCGGAGTCGTCGCCGACGTAGACGATCGTGCCCGCCCGGACGGCGACGGCCGACGCGCTCGGCCGCGACGGGTCCATCGTACGGACGTCGCCGTTGCGGAACACCAGGTCGGCGGGGCCGCCCCCGGCCACGGACCGCGGCGAGGCGGTGGCGAGCGCCGGCCCCGCACCGGTGAACAGCGAGGCCGCGGCGGCGACGCCGAACAACCGGCCGGCGTCCCGCCGCGTCAGCCCCGCCCCGGGCCGACCGGCGCCGGCACACTCGGGTGCGGCGCCTTCGGGTGCGGCGCCTTCGGGAATGGCGTGGCGCGCGCCGGGACGGTCAGCAGCAGGGCGTTCGGAGGCGGCACGTTCGCTAGTGGCGCGTTCGGAGGCGGCACGCTCATCAGACGCAGACATCGGACAGGTCTCCCGTTCGGCGAGTAGGGACGTGCGATGGCCGAGCAAACGAATGTCCGGATGATCAGTTGGCCGCCACCACCGCGTCAAGCTTCCCGACACGGCGTCGACTTGATGTGATCACCCGGCTCAACTCGACGTTGGCGGCTGCCGCTGCGCATCGCGCGCGGGGCCGCGACGAAGGGGGGCCCGCCCATCCCCCGCCCGGGGCCCCTCCGAGACCGCCCGGGTCCGCGACCACCACCCACCCCGTACGCACAGGTCTCCCCCGCACCAGCCCGCGCCGCGCCCCCACTCCCGTGACACCATGCGCCCCATGCCACCCTCGCCACCCCCGCAGCAGCCACGGTCATCACAGCAGCCAGAGCCCTCACCGGAGCCGACGCCGCAGCCGGCAGCGCCACCGTTCAGCGCGGCCCTGCACGCCCGGCTCGGGCCGCCGCGCGAACCGGAACTGCTTGAGTCAAGCCCGCGGTCACGGGTGTGGCGGGTCGCGTTGGCCGCCGGGGCAGCGGTGGTCAAGCAGGTGGTGGAAGGGGTGGACGCCGCGGACGCCGACGAGCGGTACGGGCGCGAGGTGGCCGCCCTGCGGTTGGCCGGGCGGGCGGCGGACCCGGTGGTGCCCGCGCTCTGGGGCACCGACCCCGAGCAGCGGCTCATCGTGCTCGAACACCTCACCCATCGGCCGCCGGCGCCGGACTGGATCGTGGCCTACGCGCGGGCGCTGGCCCGACTGCACGCGAGCGCCGGGCCCGAGGTGGCCGACGTGCTGCCGCGGTGGCAGGGGCCGACGGAAGCCGACGTCGCGGCGTTCCTCGCGCTGGCCGGCGCGCTCGGGGTGGCGGTCGCCCCGGGCGTGGCGGACGAGTTGCACGCGCTGGTCGCCCGGCTGGCCGCGGCGCCCGGCCGGGCCCTGCTGCACGGCGACCCCTGCCCGAGCAATGACCTGCACACCGCGGACGGTGTCAGGTTCATCGACCTGGAAGGGGCGTCCTGGGGCAGCGGCCTGGTCGAACTCGCCTATCTGCGCATCGGCTTCCCCACCTGCTGGTGCGTCACCGCGGCAAAGCCCGCGCTGCTCCGGCGGGCCGAGGGCGCCTACGCCGACACCTGGCGCGAGCTGACCGGCGAGCCGCTGGTCCTGGACCTCACCGACGCCTGCGCCGGCTGGTTGATCCGCGGCGACGCCCTGGTGCAGCGGGCCCTGCGGGGCGCCGCCGACCAGTTGGCGCGGCTGCCGCACGAGGACTGGGAGTGGGGCACCTGCACGGCGCGCCAGCGACTCCTGCACCGACTCGCCGTGGTGGCCGAACTTGCCGCGCAGGGCGATGAGTTGCGTGCCTTCGGCGCCCTGTGCCACACCCTGCACCGGCAGGCACGGGACCGCTGGCCCACCCTGCTGCCCGTACCGACCCGCCGCCCCTGACCACCCACGCCGCCGAGGCCCAGCCCGCCGAGACCCGGCGGCGCCAGGCACCGGAGGGCAGCCGGAATCACAGCCGGGCCGCGCCCGGCGGACGCAGCCGACCCGCACACCGGTGCCGCGGACGGCCCGTAGTGCCAGAACGCAGACGGGCCGCGCCCAGGGGGCGCGGCCCGTACCGTACGGAGTTGCCGTCAGCCCGCCGGTGACCGCCGGTCGCAGGTCACCTGGCGTGCCGGGTCAGCGGCCGAGGGAGCTGGCCGCGGACTTGATGGCCGAAGAGAAGTAGCTCACCTGGGTGTAGACACCGGGCTTGCCGGCGCGGGCGCAGCCCTCGCCCCAGCTCACGATGCCGACCTGGATCCACTCGCCGGCGCCGTCCTTGCGGAACATCGGGCCACCGGAGTCACCCTGGCAGGTGTCGACGCCACCCTGCTGGAGGCCGGCGCAGATCTCCTCGTTGGCTATCAGACCGCTGTACGAGCCGCCCGCGGCCTTGCAGGTCGCGTCGCTGATGAAGGGCACCTTGGCCTTGAGCAGGTAGCGCTGCTGGGCACCGCCCTCGCGGTTGGCGCCCCAGCCCGCGATGTCGAAGGTGCCGTTGTCGTACGTCGAGTTGGTGGCGATCTTCAGGGTGGGCTGGTTGATCGGCTTGGCCAGCTTGATCAGGGCCCAGTCCTTGCCGTTGCCGTTGTAGCCGGGGGCCTGGAGCACGCGGGTGGACTTGACCTTCACCGCGCTGGAGCTCTGGAGGTCGACGGCGCCGGCGGTGACGGTGATGCCGGTGTTGGGGCCGCTGCCGTCCACACAGTGCGCGGCGGTCAGCACGATGTCCTTGGCGTACAGCGCGCCACCACAGCCCATCGACAGCCGGACCATGAACGGGAACTCACCCTGCGCGGCCCGGGTGCCACCCACGACCCGGGTGCTCGGACCGCTCGGGTCGCTCTGCGCCATGGCGGTGCTGGGGCTCAGGCTGACCGCGGCCAGCGCAACGGCGCCCGCGACGACGCATCTCTTCAGGTGCTTGATGAGCTTCAACGGATGTCCTCTCGTGGGTGGTTAGCACACAATTGGCAGAATCATGACAACCAGAATCCGGTTGCCGCTGCCTCAACACATCCCTGAAGCGTGGAACAGCGGACCGCACGACGTCCGGATTCATTGGAACAAGACCGTGAAAGTGCCGCTCGAATTATGTGGAGCCTATGGACGCGCTGGCAAGGGTCATGTTCCGGACACCGCAGAAGATTTTCCGGACAGATTCCACGGGCGGTGCTGGGGCCTGCCGCATTGCCGGGAATGCATAGCGATCGCCTCGCGCCACGCTCTCCGATATACGGACACCGGGAGCCCGCAAGGCCATCGAGCCGGCGCCGCGCAGCCCCGCGAGCCACCCCGGCGATCCGCCATCACCCCAGTTCAGAACGGGTGAGAAGCACCACACGACCAAGCCGGCAGCAGCCCCAGAAACCACATGCTCCAGACCGCCGGGCCCCTACCCCGGCACCGCCCGAAGTCCCCAAAGGCCCATTACGGGAAAGCCGTCAGGGGCGTTCACGGAAATGCAGTAGCGGCGAAACACCGGACCGCAATCCATGGCCGACAATGCCCGCTCGCCGTAAGCGGACATGCGAAATTCCACGTACGCGAAATGCGCGTACGCGGAATTGATCGGGCATCCGTCGGGCGGTTCGCGGCGCGGAACGGGCAACGAGGCAACGCGGCAGCAACGCCGCCGCGCGGTCAGGTGTCGCAGCGGACCGGGCGCGCCACGGGACGGCCGGGCGCCGTACGGGACGGCACCGACGCCGCCCCGTACGACCCGTTCACACGGTCACTTCAGCCGAACCGGCCAAGGCCAGCCCCGGCCGGCCGCGGGCCATCGCCCCCGCGGTCAGCCGCCGAGCTGTTCGGCCGCGCCCTTGATGTCCTGGGCGAAGTGGCTCACCTGGGTGTACACACCGGGCTTGCCGGGCCGGGCGCAGCCCTCGCCCCAGCTCACGATGCCGACCTGGATCCACTCGCCCGCGTCGTCCTTGCGGAACATCGGGCCGCCGGAGTCACCCTGGCAACTGTCCACGCCGCCCGACTGCGTGCCGGCGCAGATCTCCTCGTCGTCCACCAGCCCGGCGTACGAGCCGCCGGCGGCCTTGCAGGTCGCGTCGTCCATGAAGGGCACGGTGGCCTTCAGCATCCGCTGCTGCTGGTTGCCGCCCTCGCGGTCGGCGCCCCAACCGGCTATCTGGAAGTCGCCGTTGTCGTACGCGTCCGTGTCGGCGATCTTCAGCGTGGGCTGGTCGATCGGCCGGTCGAGCTTGATCAGGGCCCAGTCCTTGCCGGTGCCGTCGTAGCCCGGGGCCTGGAGCACCTCGGTGGAGGTGGCAGTCTGGGCGGCGGGGTCGGACAGGTCCACCACGCCACCGGTGACGCCGATGTCGGTGTTGGGGCCGCTGCCGTCCACGCAGTGCGCGGCGGTCAGCACGATGTCCTGGGTGTACAGCGCGCCACCACAGCCCATCGATAGCCGGACCATGAAGGGGAACTCGCCCTGTTCGGCCGGGGTGCCGCCGACGATCCGAGTGCTCGGGCCGGTGGGGTCGCCCTGGGCGAGGGCCGTGCCGGGGGTGAGGGAACAGGCGGCGAGGGCGACGGCGCCGAACGCGGCGCCTCTCTTGACGTTCCGCAGGAAGGACAACGGATTTCCTCTCGTGGGGGGTTGAACGCGTTTGGCGAGCCCATGCCAAGAGAAGATCCGGAACTCGACACCGGAGATCCACCGAAAAAAATTGGTGCAGACCAGGCGACGAGCCGTAAGACGTCCGGACCCCGTGGGGTGAGCCCGCAAAGCGCACTGCGATTATGTGTACCGAGTGAACCGCATGACAAGGGCTCCCTACCCGCCAGTTGCGGTCAGGACGCCCGGCAACCGCCCGACGGCGCTGACGACGCCGGGCGGCGTCCGTAGAGTTGGGCCAGGTCAGTGGGGCCCATGGCGCGGGAGTGTGGTGTGGCGGCGACAGGCAGCGAGATCCAGCACGGCTTTCCGCACCTGGAGACGGTGCGCGCGGCCATCACGGCGCTCTACCGGCGCCTGTCCCAAGACACCGTGCGCACCTTCGCGTTGAGCGTGCCGCCGGCCGACGTGGCCTTCCCCGACGAGGACGACCTCTATCTGGGGGTGCAGCGCGTCGCCCGGGTGATGGTGCGGCACCTGCGGCTGCCCGACGCCCGGATGATCATCAGCTTCCGGGAGATGGAGCACGCGGGCAACGTCGAACTGACCGCGGGGCCCGAGTACTTCATCGAGCTCAACGCCCGGTTCAAGACCCACCGCCGCGACATCGGGGCCGCCCTCGCACACGAGGTGATGCACGTCTACCTGCACCGCCTCGACCTCGCCTTCCCCGGCACCCGGGACAACGAGATCCTCACCGACACCGCGGCGGCCTACCTCGGCGCCGGCTGGCTGCTGCTCGACGCGTACCGGGAGAGCTCGGTCTCCCGCCAGAAGCTCGGCTATCTGACGCCGGAGGAGTTCGGCTACGTGCTCGCCAAGCGCGGCCAGTTCTTCGGCGAGGACGTCGCGCCGTGGTTCACCAGCCCGCAGGCGTACGACGCGTACGTGAAGGGGCAGGCCAGGGCGCGCCGGGACGAGCGGCAGCCGCCGCTGGCCGCCAGCGGCTGGACCGGCCGCCGCCACTACGCCAAGGACCGGCGGCAGGCCCAGGACCGCCTGCGCACGCACGGCGACCTCCCCGCGACGGAACCCACCGACCCGGCCACCGGCTACGCCTTCGAGGGCCGGGGCCCGCTCCGCGTCCGCTTCCCCTGCCCGGTGTGCAACCAGCGCATCCGGGTCCCGGTCCGCGGCACGCTGCGGGCCAGGTGCGGGCTGTGCGGGACGGTGCTGGACTGCCAGACGTAGGTGGGGCGGCGGGCACGGGCGGCCCGGGTGCGCTCCTTGTCGACGGCCGGCCAGCCGCCCCCTCAGCGCACGCCCGCCGGCTCCTCCCCGCGTACCCAGCCGAGGATCGACCCCATGAACGCGTCGAAGTCGTCGCGGTGGATGGAGTGGCCGGTGTTCTCGATGGTGTGCACGGTGAAGCCGCGTGCGCTCAGCTCCTCCTTGTGCGCCGCGGAGACCACGTAACTCGGGTCGGCCACCTGCACCAGCGACGGCACGATCGGCCGCTCGGGTATGTGGTCGACCGCGTGCGTACGGTCCACCGCGTGCCCCGCCTCCGGGTCCCAGGCCGCGATGCCGGCCAGCTCCGCCTCCACGTCGGCCTCCTCCCAACGCGGGTTGAAGGAGGCGATCATGTTGCGGTTCGCCTTGCGCAGCGCGTTCAGCATCTTGGCGTCCACCAGGCGCTCGCTGGTGGCCAGCGCCCAGGCCGGGTCGCTGTAGACGGCGCGCTGCGGGCGGAGCGCGTGCACCGCGAGGGAGAGCGAGAGCCCGCCGAGCGAATGCCCGACGGCCAACTCCGCGCCGACCGGCAGGGTCTCCTCCAGATCGGCCGCGAACAACGGCACGCTGTACTCCGCCGCCCGCTCGCTGAACCCGTGTCCGCGCAGGTCCACCGCGATGACCCGGTAGCCGTGGGCGGCGAGCGCGGGACCGACCCGGCGCCAGGTCCGGTGGTCCGACATGATCCCGTGGATGAGCAGCGCGACCCGGTCCCCCGTGCCCCACTCCTGCGTGTGCAGCCGCATGTTGGTGCCTCTCCCCTCGGCGCGGCGCTGACGCTGCCGCGCACCCCCGTAGCTGTGGCCCGCTCCCGCCACCGCCGCGCCGGCCGTCCCGCCGCCGCCCGGGAGCACTCCGGTACGACGGACCCGACGTCAGGCAGCGGCCCACGGAACCGGTATCCGCTTCAACTTACCCGCCCCCGACAGGCCCCTGACGTGGCCCGTCTACGATCCGGAACCCCGGCACGACCTGGCCACGACCCGGTCGCCACCCGGCAGCCCGGCGTTCGCCGGGATGCGGCGGGTTGGTCAGGGGGCGTGGCAGGGCCGGGCAGGCGGGGGCGCTGCCCGGTGCGGACCGCGGGGTGGGCGGGCCCGGCGGGGGGCCGCCGCGGCGAGGCGGCTGCGTTGAGGCACCTACGGCGAGGCGGCAGCCGTGGCGAACAGCGACGCCCCCGCCAGGTCAGCGCACCGTCGGGCCCTTGAGCGCGGCCACCGTACGAGCCCGCTCGGCGAGTTGGCGCACCGCCCGTACGCGGGAGTGGACGCGGAGCTGGCGGCGGAGCGAGGCGAAGTGTTCGTCCCCGCGGGCCGTGGACAGGAGCAGGTAGTCGTCGAGGAAGGCCGACCACGTCGCGCAGCCCGCATCGAGGTGTCCCAGCGCGAACTGTCGCTCGGCGAGCACGGCATTGGCGTGCAGCCTGCCCTGCCGCTGCTGGGCGGGCTGGGCGCGCAGGGACGCCTGGAGCGCGGCGACGGAGCCCGCCAGGTCGCCGGACTCGGCGCGTACGTGGGCCACGTGGAACTCGTAGGCCGCCCGGTCGTAGCCGCCGACGGCGTCGCGCCGCGCGTCCGCCCGGGACAGCGCCGCCTCCGCTTCCCGCAGCCGGTCGCGCGCCCCGCGCCCGTCGCCCACCATGGCGGCGGCGTGCGCCTGCTGGCCGCGGAGGAAGGCGACGAGCCGCGGCCCGGCCTGCGGCGCGGCCTCGGCCGCCGAGTCCGCGAGGTCCCGCGCCCGCTTGCCGTGCCCCAGGTGGGAGGCTTGCAGGCTCATGCCGCGCAGCGTGCGGCAGTAGGTGAGGTGGTCGTCGGCGGCCCGGGCCAGCTCCAGGGCCTTGAGGTAGTACCGCTGGCCGAGGCCGTGCCGGCGCTCGTACATCGCCATCCAGCCGGTCAGGTACGTCAGGTCGGACGCCGCGGACAGCATGTCCTTGCGGACCGCCTCGGTGGCCGTGGCCCGCAGGTACGGCGTCACCGTGTTGACCAGGAAGGCCGCCGCCATCGGGCGGGCGTGGCCGCCGCCGAGCTCGTCCAGGATGTCGGCGATCCGGTCCGTCATGGTGCGTACGGTGGCCACCTCGCCGGGGCCGATGCGGCCCGCGTGGCGCGGCGGGTGCGCCGGCTCGGCGGCCCCGGCCCGGCCCGCGAACGCCGGTACGGCGAGCGTGGCGGAGTACAGGCTGGCGGCGAGCACCCCGCGCCGGGCCGGGTGCCCGTCCTCGCTCCGGAGGTCGGCCAGTTCCTGCGTCGTGCCCCGGTCGGCCGTGCAGTCGTCAGCAGGCCGCGGGAATCCCGCATCCGCGTGCGTGACCGGTCGTCCCAGCCGGCGGGCCAGGGCCTCGACGACCAGCGGGCGGACCGCCTCGCGCGGGAAGTGCCCCTTGAGCCAACTGTGGGGTGAGGGCTCACGGTATTTAAGGGGCGTGCCCTGCTCGGTGCCTAGGCGGTTGACCGCCTGGGCGAACTGGCGCAGGGTCCAGCCCGTTTCGCGGTAGAGACCGGCAAGGCGCTCGTTCGGAACCCGTTCGGCCACCCGTCCTCAACTCCTCGCTCCCGGCGCGACGTGCCGGCATGGTGGATGCCGCTCCCACGGTACCGCCACCGGTAGCCGCGCGGTCACCCCGTGCGAGGAAGCCCCTGCGGGCCCGAAGAGAACCCGAAAAGAAAGCGACGCCTGCCATCCGGTCGGGGACGGGCAGGCGCCGCGTGTTCCGTACCGCGCTGTACGGGACACCTCCCGGCGTGGGCCGGTAGCGCGTGGGTCCGGCTGGCGGACCTGGGTGACTAGGCGGTGAGCGCCCGGTCGGTGGGACGGATCGGGGCCGGCAGTGCGCTGGTGCCGGTCAGGTAGGCGTCCACCGCGCGGGCTGCCGAGCGGCCCTCGGCGATGGCCCAGACGATGAGCGACTGGCCACGGCCGGCGTCGCCGGCGACGTAGACCCCGTCCACGTTGGTGGCGAAGTCCGCGTCTCGGGCGACGTTACCCCGTGCATCCAGGTCCAGGCCAAATTGCTCGACCAGACCGTTGCTCTGGTCGGTGCCGGTGAAGCCCATCGCGAGGGTGACCAGCTCGGCCGGGATCTTGCGCTCGGTGCCCGGTCGCTGCTCGAACGTGCCGTTCTTGAACTCCACCTCGACCAGGTGCAGGAACTTCACGTTCCCCGCCTCGTCGCCCTCGAAGTGGGTGGTGGAGACCGAGTAGACCCGCTCGCCGCCCTCCTCGTGCGCCGAGGTGACCTTGTACAGCATCGGGAAGGTGGGCCACGGCTGGCTTTCCGGGCGCTCCTCGCCGGGGCGCGGCATGATCTCCAGTTGGGTGACGGACGCCGCGCCCTGCCGGTGGGCGGTGCCCACGCAGTCGGCGCCGGTGTCGCCGCCGCCGATGACCACCACGTGCTTGCCCTCGGCGGTGATCGGCGGCGCCACGAAGTCGCCCTCCTGCACCTTGTTGGCCAGCGGCAGGTACTCCATCGCGGCGTGGATGCCGTTCAGCTCGCGCCCGGGGACCGGCAGGTCGCGGGAGACGGTGGCGCCGGCGGCGATGACCACCGCGTCGTAGCGGCGGCGCAGGTCGGCGGCGTCGATGTCGCGGCCGATCTCCACCTCGGTACGGAACTTGGTGCCCTCCGCGCGCATCTGCTCGATGCGGCGGTTGATGTGCCGCTTCTCCATCTTGAACTCGGGGATGCCGTACCGCAGCAGCCCGCCGATGCGGTCGGCCCGCTCGTAGACGGCGACGGTGTGGCCGGCGCGGGTGAGCTGCTGGGCGGCGGCCAGACCGGCCGGGCCCGAGCCGATGACGGCGACCGTCTTGCCGGACAGCCGCTCCGGCGGCTGCGGGGTGACGTCGCCCGAGTCCCACGCCTTGTCGATGATGGTGACCTCGACGTTCTTGATGGTCACCGGCTGCTGGTTGATGCCCAGCACACAGGCGGCCTCGCACGGCGCCGGGCACAGCCGCCCGGTGAACTCCGGGAAGTTGTTGGTCGCGTGCAGCCGCTCGCTGGCCTCGGTCCAGTCCTCGCGGTAGGCGTAGTCGTTCCACTCGGGGATGAGGTTCCCGAGCGGGCAGCCGTTGTGGCAGAACGGGATGCCGCAGTCCATGCAGCGGCTGGCCTGCTTGCTGATGATCGGCAGCAGCGATCCGGGGACGTAGACCTCGTTCCAGTCCCGTACCCGCTCCGCGACGGGGCGCGTCGCGGCGACCTCGCGGCCGGTGGTCAAAAAGCCCTTGGGGTCAGCCATGCGTCGCCGCCTCCATCATCTTCTCGGTGGTCTCGGACTCGGAGAGCCCGGCTCGCTCGGCGGCGTCCTTGGCGGCGAGCACGGCCTTGTACGTGGGCGGGAACACCCTGCTGAAGCGGGTGATGGCCGCGTCCCAGTCGGCGATGAGGGCCGCGGCCACCGTCGAGCCGGTCTCCTCCTGGTGGCGGCGCACCACGTCGTGCAGCCACTGCGCGTCGGCGTCGTCCAGCGGTTCGACGGCCGCGGCCAACTCGCGGTTGACCCGGGCCGGGTCCAGGTCGATGACGTACGCGATGCCGCCGGACATGCCGGCCGCGAAGTTGCGGCCGGTCTCGCCGAGCACCACGGCCCGGCCGCCGGTCATGTACTCGCAGCCGTGGTCGCCGACGCCCTCGGAGACGACGGTGGCGCCCGAGTTGCGGACGCAGAACCGCTCGCCGACCCGGCCGCGCAGGAACACCTCGCCGCCGGTGGCGCCGTAGCCGATGGTGTTGCCGGCGATGGTGGAGTACTCGGCGAGGTGGTCGGCGCCGCGGTCGGGGCGGACCACGACCCGGCCGCCGGACAGGCCCTTGCCGACGTAGTCGTTGGCGTCGCCCTCCAGCCGCAGCGTGACGCCGCGCGGCAGGAAAGCACCGAAGGACTGGCCTGCGGAGCCGGTGAAGGTGATGTCGATGGTGTCGTCGGGCAGCCCTGCGCCGCCGAACTTCTTCGTCACCTCATGGCCGAGCATGGTGCCCACGGTGCGGTTGATGTTGCGGATGGCGACCTGGGCGCGTACGGGCTGCGCGGACGCGGCGTCCGGGGCGGCGAGCGCGTCGGCGGCCAGCTTGATCAGCTCGTTGTCCAGCGCCTTCGCCAGGCCGTGGTCCTGGACCGCGATCTGGTGGCGTACGGCGCCGTCCGGCAGTTCGGGCACGTGCAGCAGCGGCGCCAGGTCGAGTCCGCTGGCCTTCCAGTGCGCCACCGCCCGCGAGGTGTCCAGGAGTTCGGCGTGGCCGACCGCCTCCTTGAGGGTGCGGAAGCCGAGTTCGGCCAGGATTTCGCGGACCTCTTCGGCGATGAACTGGAAGAAGTTGACGACGTACTCGGCCTTGCCGGCGAACCGCTCGCGCAGCACCGGGTTCTGGGTGGCGATGCCGACCGGGCAGGTGTCCAGGTGGCACACGCGCATCATGACGCAGCCCGACACCACCAGCGGCGCGGTGGCGAACCCGAACTCCTCGGCGCCGAGCAGCGCCGCGATCACCACGTCACGGCCGGTCTTGAGCTGGCCGTCGGTCTGCACGACGATCCGGTCGCGCAACCCGTTGAGCAGCAGCGTCTGCTGGGTCTCGGCCAGGCCGAGCTCCCAGGGGCCGCCCGCGTGCTTGAGCGAGGTGAGCGGCGATGCGCCGGTGCCGCCGTCGTGGCCGGAGATCAGCACCACGTCCGCGTGCGCCTTGGAGACGCCCGCCGCGACCGTGCCCACCCCGACCTCGCTGACCAGCTTCACGTGGATGCGGGCCTGCGGGTTGGCGTTCTTCAGGTCGTGGATGAGCTGGGCGAGGTCCTCGATGGAGTAGATGTCGTGGTGCGGCGGCGGCGAGATGAGGCCGACGCCGGGCGTGGAGTGCCGGGTCTTCGCGACCCACGGGTAGACCTTGTGGCCGGGGAGCTGGCCGCCCTCGCCCGGCTTGGCGCCCTGCGCCATCTTGATCTGGATGTCGTCGGCGTTGACCAGGTATTCGCTGGTGACGCCGAACCGGCCGGAGGCCACCTGCTTGATCGCCGAGCGCCGCGCCGGGTCGTACAGGCGCTCCGGGTCCTCGCCGCCCTCGCCGGTGTTGGACTTGCCGCCGAGCTGGTTCATGGCGATCGCGAGGGTCTCGTGGGCCTCGCGCGAGATGGAGCCGTACGACATGGCGCCGGTCGAGAACCGCTTGACGATCTCGGAGACCGGCTCGACCTCCTCCAGCGGGACCGCGGGCCGGTCGCCCCTCAGGCCGAACAGGCCGCGCAGCGTCATCAGCCGCTCGGACTGCTCGTTCACCCGCTCCGTGTACTTCTTGAAGATGTCGTAGCGGCGCGCCCGGGTGGAGTGCTGGAGCCGGAAGACGGTGTCCGGGTCGAACAGGTGCGGTTCGCCCTCGCGCCGCCACTGGTACTCGCCGCCGATCTCCAGCGCGCGGTGCGCGGAGGGCACGCCGCTGGCCGGGTACGCCTTGGCGTGCCGGGCGGCGACCTCGGTGGCCACCACGTCGAGCCCCGCGCCGCCGATCTTGGTGGCGGTGCCGTGGAAGTACGCGTCCACGAAGCCCTGGTCGAGCCCGACGGCCTCGAAGACCTGGGCGCCGCGGTAGGAGGCGACGGTGGAGATGCCCATCTTGGACATCACCTTGAGCACGCCCTTGCCGAGCGCCTTGATCAGGTTGCGGATGGCGGTCTCGGCCTCGACGCCCGGCAGGAAGGTGCCGGCCCGCACCAGGTCCTCCACGGACTCCATCGCCAGGTACGGGTTGACCGCGGCGGCGCCGTAGCCGATGAGCAGCGCGACGTGGTGCACCTCGCGCACGTCACCGGCCTCCACCAGCAGGCCCACCTGGGTGCGCTGCTTGGTGCGGATGAGGTGGTGGTGGACGGCCGAGGTGAGCAGCAGCGAGGGGATCGGGGCGTGCTCGGCGTCGGAGTGCCGGTCGGAGAGGACGATGAGCCGGGCGCCGTCGGCGATGGCGGAGTCGGCCTCGGCGCAGATCTCGGCGATCCTGGCGGCCAGCGCCGCTCCCCCGCCGCCGACCCGGTACAGGCCGGAGAGGGTGGCGGCGCCGAGTCCGGGCCGGTCGCCGTCGGCGTTGATGTGGATGAGCTTGGCCAGCTCGTCGTTGTCGATCACCGGGAACGGCAGGGTGACGCTGCGGCAGGAGTCCGCGGTCGGCGTCAGCAGGTTGCCCTGCGGGCCGAGCGAGGAGATGAGCGAGGTGACGAGCTCTTCCCGGATGGCGTCCAGCGGCGGGTTGGTGACCTGCGCGAAGAGCTGCGTGAAGTAGTCGAAGAGCAGCCGGGGCCGGTCGGAGAGCGCGGCGATGGGCGAGTCGGTGCCCATGGAGCCGATCGGCTCGGCGCCGGCGGCGGCCATCGGCGCGAGGATGACGCGCAGCTCTTCCTCGGTGTAGCCGAAGGTCTGCTGGCGGCGGGTGACCGAGGCGTGGGTGTGCACGATGTGCTCGCGCTCGGGTAGGTCTTCGAGTTCGATCTCGCCGTCGTCGAGCCACTGCTCGTACGGCTGCTCGGCGGCGAGCGCCGCCTTGATCTCGTCGTCCTCGATGATGCGGTGCTCGGCGGTGTCCACCAGGAACATCCGGCCGGGCTGGAGCCGGCCCTTGCGGACGACCTTGGCCGGGTCGATCTCCAACACGCCGACCTCGGAGGAGAGCACCACCAGGCCCTCGTCGGTGACCCAGTAGCGGCCGGGGCGCAGCCCGTTGCGGTCGAGTACGGCGCCGACCTGGGTGCCGTCGGTGAAGGTGACGCAGGCCGGGCCGTCCCAGGGCTCCATCATCGTGGAGTGGTACTGGTAGAAGGCGCGCCGGGCCGGGTCCATGGAGGCGCTGTTCTCCCACGCCTCGGGGATCATCATCAGCACGCTGTGCGGCAGCGAGCGTCCGCCCAGGTGCAGCAGCTCAAGGACCTCGTCGAAGGAGGCGGAGTCGGAGGCGCCCGGGGTGCAGACCGGGAAGAGCCGTTCGATGGGCCGCCCGTCGGCCGCGAGCACGTCGCTGGCGAGCTGGGATTCCCGCGCCCGCATCCAATTCCGGTTGCCCTGCACGGTGTTGATCTCACCGTTGTGGGCGACGAAGCGGTACGGGTGGGCCAGCGGCCAGGACGGGAAGGTGTTGGTGGAGAACCGCGAGTGCACCAGGGCGATGGCGGTGGCGAACCTGCGGTCGGACAGGTCGGGGAAGAACGGCTCTAGCTGTCCGGTGGTGAGCATCCCCTTGTAGACGAGGGTGCGGGCGGAGAGCGAGGGGAAGTACACCCCGGCCTCCCGCTCGGCGCGCTTGCGCAGCACGAAAGCCAGCCGGTCGAGTTCGATGCCGGTGCGGTTGCCCGCGGCGTCGGCCACGAAGAGCTGCGAGAAGGCGGGCATGGTGGCGCGGGCGGCGCTACCGAGCAGTTCGGGCGCGACGGGGACGACCCGCCAGCCGAGGACGGTCAGCCCCTCTTCGGCCGCGATGGCCTCGATGCGGGTGACGGCGGTGGCCGCCTCCGCGCCGTCGGCGGGCAGGAAGGCGATGCCGACGGCGTAGCCGCCGGCGGCCGGCAGCGGAAAGCTGACGCTCTCGCGCAGGAAGGCGTCCGGCACCTGGAGCAGGATGCCCGCGCCGTCACCGGAGTCCGGGTCGGAGCCGGTGGCACCGCGGTGTTCGAGGTTGCGCAGGACGGTGAGGGCCTGTTCGACCAGGGTGTGGCTGGCCTCGCCGGTGAGGGTCGCGACGAAGCCGACGCCACAGGCGTCGTGCTCGTTACGGGGGTCGTACATCCCCTGTCGGGCGGGGCGCCCCTGGAGCGGGGACCAGGCGGCGGCTGCGGCTGCGGCGGCGCCGGTCACGGAAGGCACGGGCCGGGGGTGCGCGGAACGCATCGGCTCTCCCGTCGTCGTCGGTGGCAAGTGCTGGTGCCGAGGGACGACGTTGGCCCTCTGCGAAGAGTTGATGCAGGTTACATGATGGCCCGCTTCCCAAGAAGCGGATAAGTCATTCCAATATGCGGACACCGCAAGAGGGCGGCGGCAACAGGGGGAGGTCCGAGCGGGGCGCGCCCGCAGGGCGAGCGGAGCGAGCGACGTTGCCCGCGACGCCTCGGCCTTATGCCCGTCCGTAAGCGATTCGAAACCGCGCGGTAATCCGCATATTATTCAGCATCCTGCATAACTCTTCGCCGGTGGCTACCCGAGGGCGGTCCCCAGCAGGGCCCCCAGCGCGTACGTGACACCGGCCGCGGCACCGCCGAGCGCCAACTGTCGCAGCCCGCTGAACCACCAGGTCCGAGCCGTCACCCGGGCCACCACGGCGCCGCACCCGAACAGCCCCACCAGGGCGAGCAGCACCGCCGGCCACAGCGTCGTCGCACCGAGCAGGTACGGCAGCACCGGCAGCAGCGCGCCCAGCGCGAAGGCGCCGAACGAGGAGAGGGCCGCGGTCAGCGGCGAGGGGAGGTCGGAGGGGTCGATGCCGAGCTCTTCGCGGGCGTGCACCTCAAGCGCCTGCTCGGGGTCGGCCGAGAGCTGGCGGGCCACCTCGCGCGCGAGCTTGGGCTCGACGCCCCGCGACTCGTACCGCGCGGCCAGTTCGAGCAGCTCGTCCGCGGGGTGCTTGCGCAGCTCACGGCGTTCGATCTCCAGCTCGGCCAGGACCAGCTCGCGCTGCGATGCGACCGAGGTGTACTCGCCGGCGGCCATCGAGAACGCGCCTGCGGCGAGCCCGGCAAGGCCGGTGATCACGATGGTCTGCTGGGAGAGCGAGCCGCCCGCGACGCCCGTCATCAGGGCCAGGTTGGAGACCAGGCCGTCCATGGCCCCGAAGACCGCGGGCCGCAGCCAGCCGCCGGTGACGTCGCGGTGGGTGTGGTTGTCGCGGTGGGCGATGTGCGGCTGTTCGGCCACGCTGATGGCGGACATGGGGTAGAGCTCTCCCTTCACACGGCGACGGTCATCTTCCCCGTCGCCAACGCCTCGAAGGTACGCTCGAATTCCCCTCCCCCGCCAGCAAGGAAGGCCGAACTTACCTCGCTGACCTGCGCCGATGCGAAGCCGGCGACGGAAAGTGACTGCCGTCCCACGCGGGCCGCCCCGGGGCGCGGCCGACCACGGGGCACATCCCCCGCCGCCACCCGAGGCCGCCGCCCCGCCCTCCTTGGCGTACGAGACGCCCTACGCGCCACCTTCCGTACGGGCCCCGAGGCGAGTCCGCCCCGACGCGCACGGCCGCCCGACACGCACGCGCCGCACGGGCCCCACGCACGGGCCACGCGCATGCAGAAGACCGCCGGACCCTGTCGGTCCGGCGGCCTCTGGTGCGTTCGCGGTCTGGCTCGCGCTCAGCCCTTCTTGGACGCCTCGGGGCTGTCCGCGGTCGCGCCGCCCGGCGTCTTCGCGTCCGGCGCCGTGTCCTCGGCCGCGTCCCGCGGCTCCCCCTTCGTGGTGTCGACGGGGCCCGCGGCGTCAGCGGCACCGTCGGTGTCCGCCGCCGCGCCGGTGGCTCCGGTCACCGCGACCGCCGCCGGCTCCACCACCGTCTCGCGGCCCGGGCTGACCCGGGAGGAGAGCACGATGTACGCCACGGCGGCGAGGAAGACCACGACGGCGGTCCAGTTGTTCAGCCGCAGGCCGAGCACCTCGTGCGCCTCGTCCACCCGCAGGTACTCGGTCCAGAACCGGCCCACCGTGTACGCGGCGACGTACAGCGCGAAGGCCCGGCCGTGGCCGAGGGTGAACCGCCGGTCCGCCCAGATCACCAGCAGCGCCACGCCCACGCACCACAGCGACTCGTACAGGAACGTCGGGTGGTAGGTGCCGGCGAGGGTGCCGGTGCCGGGGTCCGCGTCGATCTTCAGCGCCCACGGCACGTCCGTGGCCTTGCCGAACAGCTCCTGGTTGAACCAGTTGCCCCAACGGCCGATGGCCTGCGCGAACGCGATGCCGGGGGCGAGCGCGTCCGCGTACGCCGGCAGCGGGATGCCGCGCCGGCGACAGCCGATCCAGGCGCCGACCGCACCGAGCGCGATGGCGCCCCAGATGCCGAGGCCGCCCTCCCAGATCTTGAACGCGTCGACCCAGTCCTTGCCGTCACCGAAGTAGAGCTGGTAGTCGGTGATGACGTGGTAGAGCCGGCCGCCGATCAGCCCGAAGGGCACCGCCCACACGGCGATGTCGGCCACCGTGCCGACCTGGCCGCCACGGGCGACCCAGCGCCGCCCGCCGTACCAGACCGCCACGAAGACGCCGATGATGATGCAGAACGCGTAGCCGCGCAGCGGGATCGGCCCGAGGTCGATCACGCCGGATGAGGGGCTGGGGATGTAAGCGAGGTCCATGACAGGGCTGACGCTACCCTGCCGGGCGGGAAGCACGGCAACCCACCCGGCACAACGGCTACGTAACGGGACCGCCGCGGCGGCGCCCCGCGCGGCCGGTCAGCCGCCCTTTTTGCCGCCCTTCTTCTCGGCCGCCTTCGCCACCTCCTCGCGCAGCTTCTCCGGGGTCAGCGGGTCGTCCTGGTCCCCGTAGACGTTCTCGCCGTCCAGCAGCACGGTCGGGGTGGCGCCGTGGCCCGACTTCTCGAACGCCTTGTCGACCTTGGTCACCCAACTGTCGTGCGTCCCCTTGTTCACACAGGCTCGGAAGGCCGGGGTGTCCAGCCCTGACACCTTGCCGGCCAGCTCGATCAGGTGGCCGCGGTCGGCGAAGGCGTCGTCCTGCTCGCGCGGCTGGTTCTGGTAGAGCAGGTCGTGGTACGCGGTGAACTTGCCGGCGTCCTGGGCGCAGGCCGCGGCGTTGGCCGCGCGCAGCGAGCCCGTGCCGCCCATGTTGCCGTCGATCAGCCGGACCAGGTGGTACTCGACCTTGAGCCGGCCCGCGTCGCGCAGGTCGTTGATGGTCTCCCGGAAGCCCTGCTCGAAGCCGGCGCAGCCGGGGCAGCGGAAGTCCTCGTACACGGTGAGGGTGGCCGGGGCGTCGGCCGCGCCGGTGGGGATCGCCACCCGCTGGTCGCCGGTGGCGCCCTTCGGGTCGACCACCGGGCCCTTGGCGGCCCCGTCGTCGTCATCGTCCTGGGCGGCGATCAGGGCGCCGATGCCGCCCACCGCACCGAGCACGACCACCACGACCCCGGCCGCGACCAGTGCGCGCTTCCGCTTCTGCTGCGCCTCGTCCTTGGCCCGCTGTTCTTGCAGCCGCTCACGGGCGCTGCGCTTGTCCCTACGGTTCTGAGTCACGCCCGTACACAACGAACCGGATCGGCGGGGCTGCGCCACCGGGCCGGGTATTCGCCCGATCGAGCGACCACCGGGGCCTCGGCGGCCATCCCGGCGCGGGTGCGGGTCCGGGCCCGGCTCCAGCCCTGCCCTTAGGCGCCGACACCGGCCGTGACCTGCGGGAATGCGGGAAGTTGGAAAGGCGGACCGGGCGGCGGCGCCCCACGACCCGGCGGGGGACGGGCATCGGGTGGCGGGGCGCGCCGGGGCGGGGCTGCGGCTACGGCCACACCTGCGGCTACGGCTACGGCGTGGCCACGGCTCGTTCAGCCCGCCGCGGCGCGGCCCGCACCTGGCGTAGCCAGTACCCGTTCGATCTCGGTGCGCGAGGCGCCGTGCTCGGCCATGACGTCGCCGACCATGCCGGCGCCGGCGGCGAGCCCAAGCAGCAGGTGTTCGTCGCCGATGGAGCGGTCGCCGCGGCGTTGGGCGACGCGCAGCGCCCGTTCGAGTGAGGACTTGGCCTCGCGCGAGAACGGGCGGTGCCCGCGGGGCCACCACCACCGCGGTCCGCGGTCGGTGGCCAGCGCGTCGGGGCCGTGGGCGTCCTCCACCCGGGCGACGACCGCCCGCACGTCGATGCCGAGCCGGGCCAGGGCCGCGATGTCGGCCCGGGACAGCCCGCCCACCCGCTTGGCCTCCTGGAGCGCCGCGGTCAGTTCCGTACGCCGCTGGTCGACGCCGAGGGCGACCAGCGCGCGGGCGCCCGCCGAGGTGCCCGCGTCGAGCAGGTCGAGGAGGGCGAGGAGTAAGTGCTCCTCGGTGATGGTCGCCGAGCCGGTCAGCTCTGCGTGCTTGACGGCGCCCTCCACGGCGTCGCGGGCGCTCGGGGTGAACTTCTCGAACATGGTCACTGCCTCCCGTACTTCTTGTGCACGGCCTGCCTGCTGACGCCGAGTTCGCTGGCGATCTCCTGCCAGGACCACCCCTGCGCCCGGGCGCTGCGCACCTGGACGGCCTCCAACTGCTCCAGCAGACGCCGCAGGGCGGCCACCGCGCGGAGACCGACCCGCGGATCGCGATCACCTGCTTGCTGGGCGAGATCGGTTGCCTCAGTCATGACGTCAACTTACGTTGACACGCGGAGGATGTCAACCAAGGTTGACGAGCCGCCCGGGACGGCCCCGGACACGACCGCGCCCCGGACGGTCGGGCCGTCCGGGGCGCGGTTCCTGTGGCGTGCTGCCGGTGCGGGGTCAGCCGCGCTGGCGCACCCCCTTGGCCAGGTCGGTCGCGAGCGCGCGCACCCCGGCCAGGCCGGACTCCAGGTCGGGCGCCGCCAGGAGTTCCTTGACGAAGGCCGAGCCGACGATCACCCCGTCGGCGAACTGGGCCACCTCGGCGGCCTGTTCCGCGTTGGAGACACCGAGGCCCACACAGACCGGCAGGGCGGTGCTGGTCCTGGTCCGCGCCACCAACTCCGCCGCCTCCTGGCCGACCGACGCACGGGTGCCGGTCACGCCCATCAGCGAAGCGGCGTACACGAAGCCGCTGCCGGCGGCCGTGATGGTGGCCAGCCGCTCGTCCCGGCTGCTGGGCGCGACGACGAACACGGTCGCCAGGCCGTGCCGCTCGGCGGCCTCGCGCCACGGGCCCGACTCCTGCACCGGCAGGTCGGGCAGGATGCAGCCGGCGCCACCGGCCGCGGCGAGGTCGGCGGCGAACCGCTCGACGCCGTACCGGTCCACCGGGTTCCAGTACGTCATGCACAGCACCGGTGCGCCGGTGGCGGCATGCACCTCGCGGACCGTGCGGATCACGTCGACGATCTTCACGCCGCCGCGCAGCGCGATGTCGTCGGCGGTCTGGATGACCGGGCCGTCCAGGACCGGGTCGCTGTGCGGCAGCCCGACCTCCACGATGTCGCAGCCGCCCTCGATCATGGCCGAGATCGCGCGTACGCCCCCGTCCACGGTGGGGAAGCCGGCCGGCAGGTACCCGACCAGCGCGGCCCGGTCCTCCGCCTTGGCCCGCGCCAGCACGTCGTCCAACAGCCTGATGTTGCCGCTCACTTGGCCCCCGCTTCCGTCGCGTCCTGCTGGCCGGCCACGCCCGCCTGATCAGCCTGGATTGCCTGGCCCGCCCGGTCCTGCGCCGCCTCGGGCGCGGTGTCGTACAGCCCGAAGTAACGGGCGGCGGTGTCCATGTCCTTGTCGCCGCGCCCGGAGAGGTTGACCACCAGGAGCCCTTCGGGGCCGAGTTCGCGGCCCAGCTCCAACGCGCCGGCCAGCGCGTGGGCGCTCTCGATGGCCGGAATGATGCCCTCGGTCTGCGACAGCAGCCGCAGCGCCTGCATGGCGGCGTCGTCGGTGGCCGAGCGGTACTCGGCGCGCCCGCTGTCCTTGAGGTAGGCGTGCTCGGGGCCGACGCCCGGGTAGTCGAGCCCGGCCGAGATCGAGTACGGCTCGGTGATCTGCCCGTCCTCGTCCTGGAGCACGTACGAGCGGGAGCCGTGCAGGATGCCCGGGTCGCCGACGCTGAGCGTGGCGGCGTGCTCGCCGCTGTCGATGCCGTGCCCGGCCGGCTCCACGCCGACCAGCCGCACCCCGGCGTCGGGGAGGAAGGCGTGGAAGAGGCCGATGGCGTTGGAGCCGCCGCCGACGCAGGCCACGGCCGCGTCCGGGAGCCGACCGGCGCGCTCCAGGAGCTGGCGGCGCGCCTCCACGCCGATCACCCGGTGGAAGTCGCGGACCAGCGCCGGGAAGGGGTGCGGTCCCGCGACGGTGCCGAACAGGTAGTGGGTGCGGTCCACGTTGGCGACCCAGTCGCGGAACGCCTCGTTGATGGCGTCCTTGAGGGTGCGGCTGCCGGACTTCACGGCGATGACGTCGGCGCCGAGCATCCGCATCCGGGCGACGTTGAGCGCCTGCCGCTCGGTGTCCACCTCGCCCATGTAGATGGTGCACTCCAGGCCGAAGAGGGCACAGGCGGTGGCGGTGGCCACGCCGTGCTGCCCGGCGCCGGTCTCGGCGATCACCCGGGTCTTGCCCATGCGCCGGGTGAGCAGCGCCTGCCCGAGCACGTTGTTGATCTTGTGGGAGCCGGTGTGGTTGAGGTCCTCCCGCTTGAGGAAGATCCGCGCCCCGCCGGCGTGTTCGGCGAACCTGGGCACCTCGGTCAGCGCGCTGGGCCGCCCGGTGTAGTTGCTGAGCAGTTCGCCGAGTTCGGCGGCGAACGCCGGATCGGCCTTGGCCTTCTCGTACTCGGCGGCCACCTCGTCGACCGCGGCGACCAGCGCCTCGGGGATGAAGGTGCCGCCGTATGCGCCGAAGTACCCGTCGGCGGTGGGGACTTGACCCTGCGGGTCGGGGATGAAGAACTCGGAAGTCATCCGGTGCACTCCTCGGTCGGGGCCGGAGCCCCGCGGATCGCACGCCGCCACCAGCGGCGCTCCGGGCCGCGGCGCCGCCGACATCGGGGGATGCCGGACGGGCCGGGCGCGGGACGCGCGGTGGATGGCGACGGTGGTGGGAACGCCGCGCGTCCGGCGGGTCGGGCGCCCCGGCTACGCCAGGGGCACGACGGACGTCGGACGCGTCGACGCGAGGTCAACGCAACGTCGGGTGAGATGGGGTGGCCGGACGCGGCAGCTCGTACGCGGCGCAGCGTCGTACCGGGCGAGCCTCGTGCGCGGCGAGGGGCGGCACAGCGACACCTCGACGCGACACGGCAGCACGCAGGGTGGTGCGTGAGCGCGTCCGGCCCCGGCGCCTGCCGCCATGCCGGCCCGCAGGCACCCGGCCCGTGCGCGGCGCGCCCGTGGGCCTGCGGTCGTCGGACCGGTGGCTCGGGGCGTCGTACGGGCTCGGCGGGTGCGGCGGCGGGGCGCGGTGCGGCTCAGCGGCCGGTGTGCGCCCCGGGCCATCGACGCCCGTTGACCTGGCCGGGTTCGCTTCCGATGTGGTAGCGCACCCGGCGCCCCCGCACCCGCCTCGCGGGCGCCCGGCAGCCGCGGTGCCAGGGGGGCAACGCGCGGCGGTCGGGCTCGGCGGGGGCGGCGGACACGGTGGCTCAGCCCCGGCCGTGCCGCAGCGCGGGGTGCGCGCCTGCGGCCACCAGGTCGGCGACGGCGGTCTTCGGGTCGCGGCCGGTGACCAGCGATTCGCCGACGAGCACGGCGTCCGCGCCGTCGTTGGCGTACGCGATCAGGTCGTGCGGGCCCCGGACGCCGGACTCGGCGACCTTCACGATGTGCGCGGGGATCTCGGGGGCGATCCGGGCGAAGTTGCCGCGGTCCACCTCAAGCGTCTTCAGGTCCCGGGCGTTGACGCCGATGATCCGGGCGCCGGCGTCCACCGCGCGCTCCACCTCGTCCTCGTCGTGCACCTCGACGAGCGGGGTCAGGCCGATCGACTCGGCGCGCTCGATCAGCGAGACCAGCGCCTGCTGGTCGAGCGCGGCGACGATGAGCAGCACGACGTCGGCGCCGTAGGCCCTGGCCTCCCAGAGCTGGTACGAGGTGACGATGAAGTCCTTGCGCAGCACCGGGATGTCCACCCGGGCGCGGACGGCCTCCAGGTCGGCGAGCGAGCCGCCGAAGCGGCGCTGTTCGGTCAGCACGCTGATCAGCGAGGCGCCGCCGGCCTCGTAGTCGGCGGCGAGTCCGGCCGGGTCCGCGATGGCGGCGAGCGCGCCCTTGGACGGGCTGGAGCGCTTGACCTCGCAGATCACCTTGACGCTGTCGCCCTTGAGCGCGGCGACACCGTCCTTGGCCTGTGGTGCCTTCGCGGCGCGCTGCTTGAGCTCGTCGAGGCTGACGCGCGCCTGCCGTTCGGCGAGGTCGGCACGGACTCCGTCGATGATCTCATCGAGCACACTCACGCGAGCGGCCCCCTTCCGGTGGAGCTTGGTGGTCGGCGCCGGTGCGGCGGACGATCGCATCACCAGGCATGGCGATGGTATCTGCCACACGGCCCAGCTCGCGCATCCGGTCGCCGGCTGAGACCGCCGTGGCACGCCCCGTCGCACGTCAGAGGGGGGTCACGGGGCCAACGCCACCCCCCATGGCAGGTTGCGGACGATGGTGAACACCAGCACCACGAGCCCCACTGCCGCCCAGGCGTACGGGGCGCCCCGGCGCCGCTGCGGCCTGTTCCGGGGCCGGGTCCGCCCGGCGCACTGGAGGAACCACCAGGTCCACAGGGCGGCGCAGGCCACGTACCCGACGACGGCGAGCGCATTGGCACCCAGCGCGGCGGCCCACTCCCCGTGCGCGAAACTGTGCGCGCTGCGCAGCCCGCCACAGCCCGGGCAGAGCAGACCGGTGTACCGGAGCATCGGACAGGCCGGGTAGTGCCCCGGCTCGTACGGATCGACCGCGGCCACCCCCACGAATCCGGCCACGCCCAGCGCGAGCACCCCGACCGGAGCGGCGAGGCGACGCACCGCACCCGCACCGCAGCGAGCACCCCTGAGCTGGTCGGACACCCTCTAAGCCTCCGCCACGGACGGCCACCGCGCAGCCGCAGGGCGTGGCTGAGGCAGCCGTATGGGGGGGCGCGGCGCCGCTGGCGTGCGCGGGCGAGCGTTCGTGGGTGGCCCGCGGCGTTCGAGGGTGACCAGCGGCGGGTCGGCGGGCGCGATCGCGGGCGGTGTGGCACGGCCGGGCCGACGACGGCCGGCAGCGGGGCCGCCGAGGTCGGGCGGGCTGGGCGAGCGGCAGCCGGCCGGGCTCCGGAAGAGCAAGCGGCAGGCGGGTGAGCCGGGGCGGGCGCAGGGCCGGCGGCGTACGAAGAGGCCGGGCCGCTGCGTCGGAGAGCGGGCCGAGGGCCGGATCGGGAGCGGTGGCGTCCCGGGAGGGCGCGGGGCGCGGCCGGCGCACAGCCACGCGGCGTGCGGGCGGGGCTCTGCGTGGTCCCACCGCAGGTCGGGACGGGCCCAGGGGGCCCGAGGGGGGCGGGGCTCGCCGCGCGGCCGGGGCGGGCGGCCCGCGGGCCCGGGATGTGGTCCCGGGCCCCGTGGCGCTGGGTGCGGGTTACGCCTGCGAGCCGGGCTGCACGGCGTGCGGCTTGCGCTTGGGCTTGCCCAGACCCGCGGCCGACATCGCCATGCCCACGATGCCGCCGATCACGACCACACCGAGCCCAGCCCAGAAGCCCACCGGCTTGGCCATCACGGTGAACGCACCGGAGATGCAGAAGCCGATGAAGGCGATGGTGACGCCGGTCCAGGCGGCCGGGGTGTGTCCGTGGCTGCTACCCGACATGAGTTCTCCTCGTTCGCTGTGTCGCTCCCCCCGGGCCACGCCTGGCGACCGGACGACGCCTGGGCGGGGTGGGCGGATGTCCCCGGGATCGGGGCACAGGGCTGCGTGGGTCCATTGTCGCTGACGTGCTGATGCGAGATCAGCCTGGGGTGGGCCGAGTGGGAGGCCGCCGGCCCAGGGCCGGCCCGGCGGGAGCGGGTCACCCGCGCGTGGGACGCCGCCGGAAGGGGTCACCGGCCGCCCGCGGCCGGGCCGAACGCCGGCCCCGCCAGCGGCCAAGCCGTGCCGCGGCATACCGCGGCACGATGCCGGAGGGGGCCGAACGGCCAGGTCAGCCCTCGCGGCCGGTCGGGTCCTCGCCCCGGTCGAGCGCCTTCCACAACTCCTCGGGCCGGTCCGGGTCGGGGGCCGGGCGGGAACGGCGCGGGCGGGGCCGGTCGGCGCCGCCGGTGTTGCGCTCGTACCGGCCGGACATCGCGGGCCACGCCTTGCCGTAGCACAGGGCCAACAGCCCGGCCAGGAAGATCAGCACGCCGCCGGCGAACGCCGCCCACGGCCAGGGCGTGTGGCTGACGCCGTGGATGGCGGTGTCGGCGATGCCGGTGGTCTCGGCGGCCTTCGCCTCCAGGGCGCTGGTGTCGTCGAGCGCGAGGAGCGAGCCGACGGCGGTGCCGATGCCGCACAGGGCGAGGACGCCGGCGACCGCGTACCTGCCGATGCCGCGTACGGCGAAGACCGCGACCAGCGCGGCGAGGCCGACGATGGCCAGCGCGCCGGGCAGCCCGGTGATGTCCTGGCCGTCGACGGTGCGGCGCAGGTCGCCCTGGGCGAAGGCGGCGTCGCCCGCGGCCCAGGTGCGGCCGGACGCGAGCAGGACGAGGGCGGCGCCGAGCGCGGCGAACAGCAGCCCGGCGGCGAGGGTGAGCGCGGTGCGCTTGCCCTTCGCAGGTCCGCTTCCGGCACGGGTCGCGGCCTCGGCCTGGCTACGGGGTTGGGGTACGGCGGCTGTACTCACGCCCACCACTATCCCTCACCCGGTGGTGCGGCAGGTTGCGCGGGGGTCCGGCTGAGCGGGCCGCTGGCGCGCGGGGGTCGGTTGGGGCGGGCCGCTGGCGCGCGGGACGGTCTCCGGACCGATCGGCCGGCGGCGGAGCCGGCCTGCACCCGGGCCGCGGCCCGGGCCGGCACCGGCCCCATCCCGGTACGGCCACGGGCACGGGCGCCGGCGCGGCCCCGCCCTGAGCCAGCAGCCGGCGCCCCGGGGCCGCCGCTACGCCCGGCGCAGCCGGTTGGCCGTGCTCACCGCCCGCAGCACCGCCGCCGCCTTGTTGCGGCACTCGGCGTTCTCCGCCGCCGGGTCAGAGTCGGCGACCACGCCGGCACCGGCCTGCACGTAGGCCCGGCCGTCCCGCAGCAGGGCGGTGCGGATGGCGATCGCGGTGTCCGAGTCGCCCGCGAAGTCGAGGTAGCCGACGCAGCCGCCGTACAGACCGCGCCGGGTCGGTTCGAGCTCCTCGATGATCTGCATGGCGCGCGGCTTGGGCGCGCCGGACAGCGTGCCGGCCGGGAAGCAGGCGGTGAGCACGTCGAAGGCGGTCCGGCCGGCGGCGAGGGTGCCGGTGACCGTGGAGACGATGTGCATGACGTGGCTGTAGCGCTCGATGGACATGAAGTCCACCACCTCCACGCTGCCCGGCTCGCACACCCGGCCCAGGTCGTTGCGCCCGAGGTCGACGAGCATCAGGTGCTCCGCCCGCTCCTTGGGGTCGGCCAGCAGTTCCTCGGCGAGCGCCGCGTCCTCCTGCGGCGTCGCCCCGCGCGGCCTGGTGCCGGCGATCGGGTGCAGCATCGCGGCCCCATCCTCGACCTTGACCAGCGCCTCCGGGCTTGAGCCCACGACGTCGAAGGCGCCGCCGTCCGGGGCCGGGAAGCGGAAGAGGTACATGTACGGGCTGGGGTTGGTCGCCCGCAGCACCCGGTAGACGTCCAGCGCGCTGGCCTCGCACGGCGTCTCGAACCGCTGGGATGGCACCACCTGGAACGCTTCCCCCGCGTGGATGCGCTCCTTGATGTCGCGCACCACGTCCTCGTACGCCTCGCCGCCCCACAGCGCGGTGAACTCCGGCAGTTCGGCGGGCGGCAGCACGGTGGGACTGCTGGGCACCGGGCGGGCGAGGTCGGCGGTCATCGCGTCGAGCCGGGCGACGGCGTCGTCGTACGCCTCGTCGACGCCGGTGTCCAGGTCGTTGTGGTTGATCGCGTTGGCGATCAACAGCACGGTGCCGTCCCAGTGGTCGAGCACCGCCAGGTCCGAGGTGAGCAGCATGGTGAGCTCGGGCAGGCGCAGGTCGTCCCGGCCGCTGTCGCCGATCTTCTCCAACCGGCGTACGACGTCGTAGCCGAGGTAGCCGACCATGCCGCCGGTGAACGGCGGGAGTTGGACGAGGCCGCCCAGGTCGCGCGGGGTGTGCAGGGCCTCGACGGTGGCGCGCAGGGTGGCCAGCGGGTCGCCGTCGGTGGGCACCCCGACCGGGGGCGTACCGAGCCAGTGCGTGTGGCCGTCCCGCTCGGTCAGGGTGGCGGCGCTGCGGACGCCGATGAAGGAGTAGCGCGACCAGGACCGGCCGTTCTCCGCCGACTCCAGCAGGAAGGTGCCGGGCCGACCGACCTCGCCGTACGGGCCTTCGGCCCCGTTTCCGGCCGCCGGGCCCGTGCAGCCGGCCAGTTTGCGGTAGAGGCCGACCGGGGTGTCGCCGTCCGCGAGCAGCCTGCGGCTGACGGGGATGACGCGGCGGTCAGCCGCCAGCTTCCGGAAGGTCTCGCGGTCCATGGTGCCCGTCGCGTCCGTCATACCCGCATCGCCCGTCGTGTCGTGCACTTCGTGTGTCCTGGTGGTCCCGGGGCCCGGCAGCCGCGGCGGTCCGCGGCCCGGCCGCGGCGCGCCCGGTGGGGGTCGGGCGCCGGCCGCTGGCCGGCGTCCTCGTCATGGCCGGCGCCGCGCGGCGGCACCGGTGGTCCTCATGGCAGCGGAGCCTACTGCCCCAGCGGCAGGTCGCCCGCGTCGAAACAGGTGCGGTCCCCGGTGTGGCAGGCCGCGCCGACCTGGTCCACCTTGACCAACAGGGTGTCGGCGTCGCAGTCGAGCGCCACCGACTTGACGTGCTGGACGTGCCCCGAGGTGTCGCCCTTGACCCAGTACTCCTGCCGGCTGCGGCTCCAGTAGGTGCAGCGGCCGGTGGTCAGCGTGCGGTGCAGCGCCTCGTCGTCCATCCAGCCGAGCATCAACACCTCGCCGGTGTCGTACTGCTGGGCGATGGCGGGTACGAGGCCGTCGGCGCTGCGCTTGAGCCGACCCGCGATGGCCGGGTCGAGCCCGCTCGGGCGGCCGGAGCTGGTGTCGGCGGCGTCGGCGGGGGAATCGGGGCTGGACATGGGCCCATTATGCCCAGCGGCGCACGGCACGGACGGGCCGTCGGGCACCGGCGGCCGACGCCCTGGGGCAGCGCTCCCCCGACGCGCCCGCCCCGCGCGCCACACCCCCGGGCGCGCGCGACGGCGACCCGTCCGCGGGGCTGCGGAGCGGGATGGGTACGCGGCACGGGGCCTTGGCGGTCTTCCGGAACGCCCCGCAAGCCCCCCAGCCGGTCCCCGCAGCCCCCGCAGCCCCCGCACAGCTACCGTCTCGTCCCGGATTCGGCCACCGTGGCAGCGGATGTCACGACGGGGCGCCATGGTCGCTTTTCGGCCAGATCGTGCCGGTGGCGGCCGGGCGGTCGGCCCGGGCAGCGACGGCGCCCGACGCCCGATCCGTCGGCGGAGCACGCCGGCCCGATGACGCCCCGCGCCGCTCCACGACTGGCCGGCAGGGCCGCCCCACGCCCCGCATCCGCCCCACTGTCCAGCCCGCTGACCACCTCTCGGCGAACATGCGGCATGCTTCTGGTATGACTTACCCGCCGCCGCCGAACAACCCTCAGCAGCCTGGAAACCCCGGCGGCTTCGGCCCGCCGCAGCAAGGTTTCGGCCCACCCGCTCCGCCCGGAGGACAGCCGCCGGCCGGTGGACAGCCGCCCTACGGCGGTCCGCCCATGCCGCCCGGTGGACAGCACATACCTCCCGGCGGGCAGCCGATGCAGCCCGGCTTCGGCGCGTACCCGCCGCCTCCGCCACCGCCGCCCCGCCGCAACAACAAGGTCGCGCTGATCGCCGGCGCCGCCGTGTTGGCCGTGGCCGGCATCGTCGGCGTTGTCGTCGCCACCTCGGGCAACGACGACAAGGGCAAGGAGAAGGAGGCCAAGGAGAAGCCCAGCGCCTCCGCGCCGAAGCTGCCGTCCGGGGTGCCCTCCATCGAACTGCCCTCGCCCTCGGGCTCCCCCGGCCAGGGCGCGCCCGTCGGGGGCGAGACCGAGACGCCGGACAGCGACGCATCCAGCACGCCGTCCAGCGGCCCGACCTCCTCGTCGCCGACCGACGTGGTGCCGTACGTGGTGCTCAGCCCGGGCACCTGCTTCGACCACCCGGGGCTCGACCCCAGCGTGAAGAAGGTCGAACGGCGCTCGTGCACCGGCCCGCACGACGGTGAGGTGATCTCCAACGCGACCCTGACCGGCACCTTCACCACCGAGAAGGAGATCCAGAGCAAGGCGCTCTCGCTGTGCGAGTCCGCCGCCAAGGTCCGGATGAAGAACATCCCGGTCGGCAAGACGTACTACTACTACGCGCTGTACCCGGCGCACCAGACGTACACCCTCCGCGGCGAGGACCAGGTCTCCTGCTCGCTGACGCTCAGCTCCACGCCGGGCGGCCCCAAGCTCACGGAGAAGCTGCCGAAGTAACGCCCTGCGCCCGGGCGCAGGAACCAGACGGCGAAGGCGGGGTGGCCGTGGCGCGCAGCCGCGCGGTACGGCCTGACCCCCGACCCGCCTTGGCCCTCTCGGCCGCCGCTCGGCCGCCGCGCCGTGGCCTGCCCATCCGTGGCAGGGCCCACGCGCCGGTCGTAGGCTGGCGGCATGTCTACGTACGCGAAGCGCGAACGGCTGCTGCTCGCCGATCTGTTGGAAGCGGCGGGACCTGCGGCCCCGACCCTGTGCAAGGGCTGGCTCACCCGCGATCTGGCCGCCCACGTGGTGGTGCGCGAGCGGCGCAGCGACGCGGCGGCCGGCATCCTGGTCAAGCCCCTGGCGGCCCGGCTGGCCCGGGTCCAGGACGAGTTCGCGGCCAAGCCGTACGAGGAACTGATCCAGCTCATCCGCACCGGCCCGCCCCGGTTCTCACCCTTCGCCCTCAAGCAGGTCGACGAGGCGACCAACGTGCTGGAGTTCTACGTGCACGCCGAGGACGTGCGCCGAGCCCAGCCCGGCTGGACCCCGCGCACGCTCGACCCGGTCTTCTCCGACGTGCTGTGGAGGCGCGTGGAACGCACGGCCCGCGCCCTGGCCCGCAAGAGCCCCGTCGGGCTCGTCGCCCGCATCCCCGACGGCCGCACGGCCGTGGCCCACAAGGGCACCCCGGTCGTCACCCTCACCGGCGAGCCCGGCGAGGTGCTGCTCTACCTGTACGGCCGGCAGCAGGTCGCCGACGTGAGCGCCGACGGCGACCCGGCGGCGGTGGCCAAGGCCGCGGAAGCGCCGCTCGGGCTGTAGCCGCGTCCGGCGGATCCGGGCGCTGAGCGAGCACGGCGGCCCGCCCGTACCGCACCGGGTGAGGTCGCGCCCGCCACACACCGCACCCGGACGGTGCTGCCCCGCCAGGATCTACCGCACCGGGTGCCCCGCCCCGCGCAGCGCCCCCTTGACGTCGGCGATCGACAGGTCGCCGAAGTGGAAGACCGAGGCCGCCAGGACCGCGTCGGCGCCCGCGCTGATCGCCGGCGGGAAGTCGGCCAGCTCACCGGCGCCGCCGCTGGCGATGACGGGGACGGTGACCTCGGCACGGACCGCCGCGATCATCGCCGTGTCGTAGCCGTCCTTGGTGCCGTCGGCGTCCATCGAGTTCAACAGGATCTCGCCGGCGCCGAGTTCGGCCGCGCGGTGGGCCCACGCCACGGCGTCAAGGCCGGTGCCGCGCCGGCCGCCGTGCGTGGTGACCTCGTACCCGGAGTCGGTCTCGGTGCCCGGCGGGCAGCGGCGGGCGTCCACCGAAAGCACCAGCACCTGGCGGCCGAACCGCTCGGCGATCTCCTGGATGAGCTCGGGGCGCTCGATGGCGGCCGTGTTGACGCCCACCTTGTCGGCGCCGGCCCGCAGCAGCCGGTCCACGTCCCCGGGGGTGCGGACGCCGCCGCCCACCGTGAGCGGGATGAAGACCTGCTCGGCGGTGCGGCGCACCACGTCGTAGGTGGTCTCGCGGTTGCCGGACGAGGCCGTGATGTCCAGGAAGGTCAGCTCGTCGGCGCCCTGTTCCCCGTAGAGCCTGGCGAGTTCGACGGGGTCGCCCGCGTCCCGCAGGTGCTGGAAGTTGACGCCCTTGACGACGCGGCCGTTGTCCACGTCAAGGCAGGGGATGACTCGGACCGCGAGGGTCATGGGGTTCGTCCTTCGGTGCTGCCGGCCGGGGCGCCGCCGGCCCGGTCCGGATCGTCGTCGCTGGTGGAGGCGGGCCCACCGGGCCGGGGGCGGAACGCTTCGAGCTCCACCTCGACCAGCACCCGCGAGTCCACGAACCCGGAGACCACGACGAGCGTGGTGACCGGGCGCACGGCGGCGAACAACTCCCGGTGGGCGCGGCTGACGGCGTCCACGTCGCGGGCGTGGGTGAGGTAGAGGCGGGTGCGGACGACCGCTTCGGCGCCGAGGCCGAAGCGGTCGAGCGCGGCGAGCGCGTTGTGCAGCGCCGCCCTGGTCTGTTCGTACGGGTCGCCCTCACCCTGGAGAACGCCGTCGACCAGCGGCATCGTGCCGGCGACGAGGACCAGGTCGCCGGCCGCCACGGCGCGCGCCGAGCCGATCGACTCCTCCCAGGGGTCCTCGCCCCGGTGCCGCTCGATCGCCCCCGTCTGCCGGGCCGGCTCGGGCGTGCTCATGCCGAGGCCGCCTCCGCCACCGTCGCCAGTGCCTCTTCCAGCGTGAACGCCTCGGCGTACAGGGCCTTGCCGACGATGGCGCCCTCGACGCCCACGGGCACCAGAGCGCTCAGCGCGCGCAGGTCGGCGAGCGAGGAGACGCCGCCGGATGCGACCACGGGGCGGTCGGTCGCGGCGCACACGTCCCGCAGCAGTTGCAGGTTGGGCCCCTGGAGCGTGCCGTCCTTGGCGATGTCGGTGACCACGTAGCGGGCGCAGCCCTCGGCGTCGAGGCGGGCCAGGGTGGTGAACAGGTCGCCGCCGTCGCGGGTCCAGCCCCGGCCGCGGAGCGTGGTGCCGCGCACGTCGAGGCCGACGGCGATGCGGTCGCCGTGCTCGGCGATGACGCCGGCCACCCACTCCGGGGACTCCAGGGCCGCGGTGCCGAGGTTGACCCGGGTGCAGCCGGTGGCGAGCGCGGCCTTCAGCGAGGCGTCGTCGCGGATGCCGCCGGAGAGTTCGACCTTGATCTCCATGGCGCGGGTGACCTCGGCGATCTGGGCCCGGTTGTCGCCGGTGCCGAACGCGGCGTCCAGGTCGACCAGATGCAGCCACTCGGCCCCCGCCTGCTGCCAGGCGAGGGCCGCGGCCAGCGGGTCGCCGTAGGAGGTCTCGGAGCCGGACTCCCCGTGGACGAGGCGGACGGCCTGCCCGTCGCGCACGTCGACGGCGGGGAGGAGTTCGAGCTTGCTCATCTGGTGCCAGTCTTTCGGGTCGAAGGCATCTGGTCAGCGCCGGCCGCCGGCGTGCGGCGGCTAGAGGGTGCCGAGCCAGTTGGTCAGGAGCTGGGCTCCGGCGTCGCCGGACTTCTCGGGGTGGAACTGGGTGGCCCGCAGCGGCCCGTTCTCGACGGCCGCCACGAACGGCTCGCCGTGCGTGGCCCAGGTGACCTGGGGCGGGCGCATGGCGGGATTGGCGATCTCAAGGGTCCACTCCCGTACCGCGTAGGAGTGCACGAAGTAGAACCTGGCGTCCGCGTCGAGCCCGGCGAACAGCTCCGAGCCGGCGGCCGGGGTGACGGTGTTCCACCCCATGTGCGGCACGACCGGCGCGGCGAGCGGGCCGACGGTGCCCGGCCACTCGTCCAGGCCCTCGGTCTCCACGCCGTGCTCGATGCCGCGCTCGAAGAGGATCTGCATGCCGACGCAGATGCCGAGCACCGGCCGGGAGCCGGCGAGCCGGCGGCCGACGATCCAGTCGCCGCGGGCGGCCCGCAGCCCCTGCATGCAGGCGGCGAAGGCGCCGACGCCGGGGACCAGCAGCCCGTCGGCGGCCATGGCCCGTTCGTAGTCGCCGGTGATCTCCACGTCGGCGCCGACGTGCGCCAGCGCCCGCTCCGCGGAGCGCACGTTGCCGAAGCCGTAGTCGAAGACGACCACCGTGGGCTTGCGTCCGCTCATCAGTACAACCCGTCGATCCGGAGGACGCCCGCGAGCAGGCACATCGCGGCGCTGATGCCCAGCAGCACGATCACGCCCTTGGGCATCCCCTGCTTGCTGAAGGAGATGACGCCGCCGAGCAGGAAGAGCCCGACGACGATGAGGACGGTGGACAGACCGTTCACAGCTGCCTTCCGGTGGTGGTCGACGCGGCGCGGGGCCCGGTGGTGCTCCGCTCCCGCGCCGCGGCGGGCGCGGTCCGGGCGCCGGTGGTCACAGCGCGCCCTTGGTGGAGGGGAGGATGCCGGCGGCGCGCGGGTCGCGCTCGCTGGCGTACCGCAGCGCCCGCGCGAGCGCCTTGAACTGGCACTCCACGATGTGGTGCGCGTTGCGCCCGTACGGCACGTGGACGTGCAGCGCGACCTGCGCCTGGGCCACGAAGGACTCCAGTATGTGGCGGGTCATGGTGGTGTCGTAGCTGCCGATCATCGGGGCGATGGACTCGGGCTCGGTGTGCACCAGGTAGGGGCGGCCCGAGAGGTCGACGGTGACCTGGGCGAGCGACTCGTCCAGCGGGACCGTGCAGTTGCCGAACCGGTAGATGCCCACCTTGTCGCCGAGCGCGTCCTTGAACGCGGCGCCCAGCGCGAGGGCGGTGTCCTCGATGGTGTGGTGGGTGTCGATGTGCAGGTCGCCCTCGGTCTTGACGGTGAGGTCGAAGAGGCCGTGCCGGCCGAGCTGGTCCAGCATGTGGTCGTAGAAGCCGACGCCGGTGGAGATCTCGGTCCTGCCGGTGCCGTCGAGGTCGATCTCGACCAGGACGGAGGTCTCCTTGGTGGTGCGCTCCACGCGCCCTACGCGGGTCATCGCTCGTTCTCCTTCAGTACCGCCCGGACCGCGTCCAGGAAGGCGTCGTTCTCCGCCGGTGTCCCGGCGCTCACCCGCAGCCAGCCCGGCACGCCGTTGTCCCGGACCAGCACGCCGTGGGCCAAGATGGCCTGCCACAGCCCGTGCGAGTCGGCTGCCGGGTCGCCCCAGCGGCCGACGGCGGCCGGCGGCAGGCCGAACTGGACGAAGTTGGCGTCCGAGTCGACGACCGGCGCGCCGATCGCCCGCAACTCGCTGACCAGCCGGTCTCGCTCGTCCTTGAGCTGCTGGACGTATCCGAGCAGCGTATCGGTGTGCGCGAGCGCGGCGAGCGCGGTGGCCTGGGTGACGGCGGACAGGTGGTACGGGAGGCGCACCAACTGCACGGCGTCCACCACGGCCGGGTCGGCGGCCAGGTAGCCGAGCCGCAGCCCGGCCGCGCCGAACGCCTTGGACATGGTGCGCGAGAGCACCAGGCGCGGCCGGCCGGCGATCAGCGGCAGCAGCGAGGGCTGGTGGCTGAACTCGCCGTACGCCTCGTCCACCACGAGCAGCGCGCCGCCGGTGCGGGCGGCCTGCGCCGCCTCGTAGAGCGCGAGCACGGTCTCGGCGGCCACCGCGGTGCCGGTCGGGTTGTTCGGCGAGCAGACGAAGACCACGTGCGGGCGCAGCCGGGCGATCTCGGCGGTGGCCGCGGCCACGTCGATGGTGAAGTCGGCGCGGCGCGGCCCGGCGACCCAGCCGGTGCCGGTGCCCCGGGCGATCAGGCCGTGCATGGAGTACGAGGGCTCGAAGCCGATCGCGGTGCGGCCGGGGCCGCCGAAGGTTTGCAGCAACTGCTGGATGATCTCGTTGGAGCCGTTGGCCGCCCAGACGTTGGCCAGCTCCACCGGGTGCCCCGCGGTGCGGGTCAGATAGGCGGCGAGCCCGGTGCGCAGCTCGACCGCGTCCCGGTCGGGGTAGCGGTTGAGGTGCCGGGCCGCCTCGGTGACCCGCTCGGCGATCTCGGCCACGAGGGCGTCGGGCAGCGGGTAGGGGTTCTCGTTGGTGTTCAGCCGTACCGGTACGTCGAGCTGCGGTGCGCCGTAGGGGCTCTTGCCGCGCAGTTCGTCCCGGACGGGAAGGTCGTCGATGCCGGTCACGTGCCTTGTGGAGCCTTCCGTGCGGGGTCGGGCGCGCTCGCGCCGGCGGGGGCCGCGGCGGGCTGCTCTGGCAGCGCGTCGCCGAAGCGCGCGGTGAGCGCGGCGCCGTGCGCGGGCAGGTCCTCGGCGGTGGCCAGGGTCACCACGTGCGGGGTGACCTCGGCGAGGGCTTCGCGCGAGTAGTCGACCACGTGGATGCCGCGCAGGAAGGACTGCACGGACAGGCCCGAGGAGTGGCAGGCGCAGCCGCCGGTGGGCAGCACGTGGTTGGAGCCGGCGCAGTAGTCGCCGAGGGAGACCGGGGCGTGCGGGCCGACGAAGATCGCACCGGCGTTGCGCACCCGGGCGGCGACGGCGGCGGCGTCCCTGGTCTGGATCTCCAGGTGCTCGGCGGCGTACGCGTCGACGACGGCGAGGCCGTGCTCGACGTCGTCCACCAGGACGATGCCGGACTGCCGGCCGGCGAGCGCCTCGGTGATCCGCTCCCGGTGCTTGGTGCGGGCCACTCGGCGGACGAGCTCCGCCTCGACGGCGTCGGCCAACGGCTCCGAGTCGGTCACCAGCACGGCGGCGGCGAGCGTGTCGTGCTCGGCCTGGCTGATCAGGTCGGCGGCGACGTGGCCGGGGTCGGCGCTGTCGTCGGCGAGGACGGCGATCTCGGTGGGGCCGGCCTCGGCGTCGATCCCGATCCGGCCCTTGAGCAGGCGCTTCGCCGCGGCCACCCAGATGTTCCCGGGGCCGGTGACGAGCTGCACGGGGCGGCACTCGTCGGTGCCGTACGCGAACATCGCGATCGCCTGGGCGCCACCCGCCGCATACACCTCGTCCACGCCGAGCAGGGCGCAGGCGGCGAGGATGGTGGGGTGCGGCAGCCCGTCGAAGGCGGCCTGCGGCGGCGAGGAGACGGCGAGCGAGGCGACGCCCGCCTCCTGCGCGGGCACCACGTTCATGACGACCGACGAGGGGTAGACGGCGTTGCCGCCCGGCACGTACAGGCCCACGCGCTGGACGGGCACCCAGCGCTCGGTGACCGTGCCGCCGGGCACCACCTGGACGGTGTGGTCGGTGCGGCGCTGCGCGGCGTGCACCTTCCTGGCCCGCCGGATCGACTCCTCAAGGGCGGCCCTGACCTGCGGGTCGAGCTCCTCCAGGGCCCGGTCGATGGCCTCGCGCGGCACCCGGACGCGCTCGATGCGCACCCCGTCGAACCGCTCGGCGTACTCGATCAGTGCCGCGGTGCCGCGATGATGCACGTCCTCGCAGATGGGCCGCACCTTCTCCAGGGCGGCCTCGACGTCGAGTTCGGCACGGGGCAGCAGGTCGCGGTCGATGTCACCGGTGGCCCCAGGGGCACCGGCAGCACCGCGCAGATCGAGTCGGGAGATCACGCGGACAATTGTCTCAGACACCTCCCGGGCCGCGGCGCACCGTATCAATCGCTGATACCGGTCCAGCAAGTTGGCCCTGACCTGTGGTGTTCAACCGGTCACAGAGCGGGAATGGGGTCCGTACGGGCGTACGGGCCCGGCATCGGCCGCCACACCAGGGCGCACACCGGAGCGCACCGGAGCAACCGGAGCGCACGGACGGAAGCACACCCGGCCGGCGAACCCGGAGCGCGAGCCCGACGAGCACGCCCACTGCCGGGCCGAGCCGATGCCAGCACGGCCCGGCCCACCGCAACCGACCCGGAGGGGGAGAGACAGCAGTGACGCAACCACATGACGGGGACCCGCCCGACGGGCTGGGCCTCACTCCCGCCGAGTGGGGCATGTGGCAGGCGTTCCGTACGGGCAGCACCTTCGACCTGCGCTCCCCCAACCAGCACCGCAACGACCCGACCGGCCCGCACCCGTGGGGCCCCGAGCGCAGCGTGCGGGCCCGGGTGCTGGCGCTGCTGCTGTTGGAGCCGCCGCCGGCGCAGCCGGGCCGGGTCGCCGCGCTCAAGCTCAACGGCGCCTACATCACCGGGACCCTGGAGCTCTCGGGCGGCACCATCGAGCCCTTCGTCGAGCTGCGCAACTGCCGCTTCGAGCAGGAGATATTGCTGCCCGAGTCGCGGTTCACCACGCTGCGCCTGGTGGGCTGTGCGATACCCAGGATCGAGGCCGCCAGGCTGCACACCGAGGGCGATCTCCACCTGCCGCGCTGCACGGTGGCCCGCGGCATCCGGCTCACCGACGCGCACATCGGCACCGACCTGCTGCTCAACCAGTTGGTGGTGCGCAAGGACCGGTACGGCAGGTCGATCACCGCGGACGGGCTGAGCGTGGCGCAGGACCTCCAGGCCGAGCTCATCGAGTCGTACGGAGAGTTGACGATGCGCGGCGCCCAGATAGGCGTCTCGCTGAGCCTGCGCGGCAGCAAGCTGCGCAATCCGCACGGCCGCCGGGCGCTCAACGCACCGCAGCTCAGCGTGGAGCGCACGGTGTACCTGACGCCGGCGGGCGTCACCGGATCGCCGTTCTCGACCGGGACGACCCCGCCGTACGGCACGCCGCTGGCCCCGGCCGGCGGGGTGCGCACCCAGCGCTTCGAGTGCGAGGGCGGGGTGCGGCTCGACGACGGCAGGTTCGGCGACGCCATCGACCTGGACCAGGCGCGCTTCACCATGGCGAGCGACCAGGAACTGTCGATGCGCCGCATCCAGACGCCGGAGCTGCGCTTCCTGTGCGAGCGCACGCAGGGCGGCCGGGTGGTGCTGTCCGGTGCGAAGGTGGTCAATCTGGTCGACAAGTCGACGAGCTGGCCGGGGCCCGGCGGCCTCGCGATGGCCGGCTTCAGCTACGAGTCGCTGATCCCGCGCGGCCACTTCCCGCTGGCCCGCCGCCTTGAGTGGGTGGCGGCGGCGACGCCGGAGTACGCGCCCGAGCCGTACGAGATGCTGGCCGCCGCGCTGCGGGACAGCGGCGAGGAGGAGTTCGCCCGGGTGGTGCTGCTGGCCAAGCAGCGCCGGCGCCGCGAGACGCTCCCGCTGGCCGGGAAGGCGTGGGGCTACCTCCAGGACTGGATGGTCGCCTACGGCTACCGGCCGGGGCGGGCGGCGGTGTGGATAGCCCTGCTGTGGGCGGTCGGCGCGGTCTTCTTCGCCCACCACCGCCCGGCGCCGATCAAGGACGGTGAGGGCCCGGAGTGGGACGCCACGCTGTACACGCTGGACGTCCTGTTACCGGTGATCGACCTCGGCCAGGCCAGCTACTGGACGGCGCACGGGCCGGCCCAGTGGGTGACGGCGGCGCTGGTGCTCCTCGGCTGGGTGCTCGCGACGACGGTCGCGGCCGGCGCGTCGCGCCTGCTGCGGCGCAACTGATCCGCTGGCGCGGCGCGCCCACTGCGGCGCGGGGGGCCGGCTGGCGCGTCGCGCTTTGCTGCGGCGCAACGGCCCGGGCGGCGGGCCCGGCCGCCCGCGCGGTCGGGCGCCGGC
>NZ_JBLIWA010000020.1:0-129158 GCF_047525675.1 Streptomyces sp. 796.1
GGCGTGCGCGGCCCGCGCCCCGCCCGGCGCGCCACCGGCACCGGGCTGCGCGCCGCGCTGGCCCGGCTGACCCTGGGCCGGTACGGGAAGCTGCCCGCCGTGCCGCGGATCGACGGCCGCGGGCCCAACACCCGGCTGGCCCGCACCGTACTGCTGCCCACCGGGCTGACCTGCGCCGTGCTGGCCGCCCCCGGGCTGGCCCGGAACGTGCTGCTGACCGCCGTCGACCGGCGGGCCCGCCTGGCCCGGGTCCTGCGGGCCGCGCCTGGCCCGCCGCCCGGTCGGCGCGGGCAGCCCCTGGGCGGGCACCAACCGGGCGTCCGCCGCGGTCGGCCCGTCAGGACCGACGGCCCCGGCCGCCTGGCCCGCACCGGGCGCGGCCGTCCGGCCACCCGCGGGCAACGCCACGGCACCGCCGGCAGCCACCGCCGCGCCCGGCCCGGCACCCGACTCCGTACCGCCGTCGCCGCCACCGGCCCGCCGGTGCGGTCGGGCCCGCCGCTGCCCACCACTGGGCTCGTCCACGCCGGGCGCACCAGCAGCCCCGGGCGCACCAGGCCCACCGGCCGTACCGGGCCCCACGGGAATCCCCGGGCCCATCGGAATGACCCCGGCCCCGGCTGCCCCAGCCGTCCCGGCGCCACCGCTCACACCGCCGGCCGCCCCGGCCCCACCGCTGCCACCAACGCCACTGCCCCCACTCGGCTGCGCGGGCGCCTCCTCGGCCGGATCGCGCCGGGCCCGCCGGCGCCCCGTCGGCCGCGGCTGCGCACCGGAATCACCCTCGCCACCAGCGCCAGCGCCAGCACCGACGCCGCGTACCGCGAGCCCCGTACCGCCGCCCTGCGTCCCGTCCACGCCGCGCACCGGTAGGCCCGCGGCACCGCCTGCCGTACCGCCTGCCGCACCGTCACCGCCGGCCACCGGCGCCCGCCGGGCCCGCCGCCCGGACGGCTGCTGCGCACCGGCCGCCTCCGCGCCGCCCGCGCCGGGCCCCGCGCCGTCCGCGGCCCCGGCGCCGTCCCCGGCGCCCGCCGCGCCGGCAGCACCCGCCACACCCGCAGCTCCAGCCGGACCGCCCGTACCCCGCGCCGGCTCCTTCGGCACCGGCATCACGGTGGTGGCGTTGTCCTCGACCGGTACCCGCACCGCGCCCGTGCTGTCGTCCGTGTCGGCCCGGCCGCTGGTCAGCGGCTTGCCGTCGGCGGAGAGCGGTACTTCGAGCACGTACGCGCTGCCGCCCATGCCGGGCATTTCGTGCGTCTGGAGCACCCCGCCGTGCTTGCGGACGATTCCGCGCACGATCGGCTCGTGCACCGGGTCGCCGCCCGGGTGCGGGCCGCGCACCTCGATCCGTACGACGTCGCCGCGCTGCGCCGCGGCCACCACGATCGTCGAGTCGCCGGGGGCGGCTGCGGTCGCGTTGCCGGTCGCGTCGAGGCCGGCCACGTCGGCGATCAGATGGGCCAGCGCCTGCGCCAGCCGGACCGGGTCCACCTCGGCCTCGATCGGCGGCGCGTGCACCGCGAACTGGGCCCGCCCCGGCCCGATCAGCTCGATCGCGCCCTCGACGCCGGCGGCCACCACGGTCTCCAGCGAGACGACGGAACGGTCGAGCCGCTCCTTGCCCGCGGCCAGCCGCTGGTAGCTGAGGACGTTGTCGACCAGGGTCGTCATCCGGGCGTAGCCGGCGGCGAGGTAGTGCAGGACCTGGTTGGCCTCCGGCCACAACTGCCCGGCCGGGTCGGCGACCAGCTCGCCGAGCTCGCCCCGCAGCTCGTGCAGCGGCCCGCGCAGCGACACGTCGAGGACGGCCAGCAGTTGGGCGTGGCGCGCGGCCAGCGCGTCGTAGGAGCGCCGGTCGGTGAACGTCATCACCGCGCCCACCAACTGGTCGCCGTCGCGCACCGGCGCCGTCGTCAGGTCGACCGGCACCGCCCGGCCGTCCTTCGCCCACAGCACCTGCCCGCGCACCCGGTGCTTGCGCCCCGAGCCCAACGTGTCGGCCAGCGGCGTCTCCTCGTACGGCAACGGCGTGCCGTCCGCCCGCGTGTGCTGTATCAGCGGGTGCAGCTCCTGGCCGCCGAGGTCGCTGGCCCGGTAGCCGAGGATCTGCGCGGCGGACGGGTTGACCAGCACGACCTTGCCGTCGGTGTCCACGCCCACGACGCCCTCGGCGGCGGCGCGCAGGATCATCTCGGTCTGCCGCTGCTGCCGGGCGAGTTCCGCCTCGGTGTCGAGCGTCCCGGTCAGGTCCCGCACCACCAGCATCAGCAGCTCGTCGCCGGTGTAGCCGTGGCTGTCCGCGTACGGGGTCCGGCCGTCCTCCAGGTTGGCGCTGGTGACCTCGACCGGGAACTGGGTGCCGTCGGTGCGCCGCGCCACCATCCGGGTCGGCTTGGTCCTGCCGTCCTCGCCCCGGTCGTCGCTCGGCCGCCGCATCGAACCGGGGATGCGCTTGGAGTCGAAGGTCGGCAACAGGTCCAGCAGCCCGCGCCCGACGAGCGCGGTGCCCGGCGCCTCGAAGGTCTCCAGGGCGATGTGGTTGGCGTTGACGACCGTGCCGTTGCAGTTGACGAGCAACAGGGCGTCGGGGAGGGCGTCGAGTATCGCCGCGAGGCGAGCAGCGCCTCGGGATGGCCTGCTGCTCACGACGACGCTTCCTCCCAGATCTACGCTCCGTGCGGGCACCGGGCCCGGCTTCCTCGCCCGCCCCGTGGGTGCCACTGGGGGAGGAGTCTACGGGCAGGGGCCGTCGCAGCGGTGGCGGATGTGGGGCGCACGACGCGCGGATGACGCCCGGACGAGCACGAGCCGCGGCCCCCGGACGGCGCACCCCGGGACAAACCTCGTCGGGCCCGACGCCCGCCCCCGAACCGGGACCAGCCCGACCACCGGCACCCCACCGGCGTACGGCCGGCACCCCACCGGCTCCCGACCGGCGCCCCGCCGCGCCGCGCGCCCCGCCGCCGCAGAACGCATGCCCGACCCGTCCCCCGGGGCGCGCCCCGCCCCGTACCGCCATCGCCCCGCCGGCCCCGGACAGCACCGTGCCCCCACCCGGAACGACGTCCCGAGCAGGGGCACGGCGGGGCGTGCAGCCCGCCGACGGCACATCCGTGCGACGGGTCATCGACGCCGGCCCCGCATGACGGGCCACCGCCGCCCCGCCCGCACGCCGACCCACCGCCGGCGCCCCCGAGCGCCGGGCGCGGGCCGGACCGGGGACGGCGTCCCCGTACGGAGCGCCGGGCGGCGCATCGCCCGTACGGGTCAGGTACGCGGCGTCCCGAGCAGCGCCGCGAACTTCTTCCAGCGGCTGATCTCGCACCCGTCCGCGCGCGAGAAGTCGGCCCGCACCGGCCGCCCTGACCAGCGCCCCGCCACGTGCGCCGTCGCCGGGCCGCCGTAGATCTTGGTGCACGCGGTCCCCTTCGGCACGGGCGCGAACGGGTCGGCCCCCCACACCGTCTTCTTGGACACCTCGGCGCAGGCCGCCGCGGGGTTCGGGTGGTTGCCGCCGGTGGGGTGGCAGTACAGGTCGTAGGTACGGGCGTCCGCGGCCTTGCCGGTGTCCGAGACCGTGACGACCAGGTGGTGGGCCGGGCCCGGGGCCGGGACCGGCAGCGGTTTGGCGGCGGCGGACGGGGCGGCCCCCAGTAAGGCGGGCAGCGCGGCGGCAGCGGCGGCGACGGCCACGGCCAGGTGGTGCGACGAACGGTGCGAAGACATCCAGGACTCCCGGAATCGTGCGACGAGGGGACGCGGCGCGCCCTCGTCCGACTAACGCGCCGGTGTGGCGGGCGTTGCGCAGAAACTCCGCTGCACTCCGACGAATCGCCGGAAAGCCCTATAAAAGCCACCCGGATGGCCGCGGTAAGCCTTTGCCGCCCCGTGCGAACGCCTAGTACGGTAGGCCGCGATTGGTGACAGCCCGCGAGGCTGTGCCATCATCTGCACACGCACTTCGCGCTCGCGCGAGCTGCAAGGAGGCTTCGCCTAGTCTGGTCTATGGCGCCGCACTGCTAATGCGGTTTGGGGTAACCCCCCATCCCGGGTTCAAATCCCGGAGCCTCCGCCGCGTACGAGCCCCGCCCGTCCTCCGACGAGCGGGGCTTTCGCATGCCCGACACGGCGCGGCCGGACACGGCCCGGCGCCGCGTGGCCCCGTGGCTCAACCCCGCGCCTTTGGGGCCCGCCCGCCCCTCGCCGCCGGTACGCGTGGATCCGATGCCGGTGGCGTCCGCGCGCCGGGCAGGGTGTGCCGTACGTGTGCGTGCCGTACGTACCGGGTGGGGCCGGGGCCAGTCGTGCGCGACTGGCCGTGTCGTACGCGACGGCGCGACGAAACGCGCACCGGGAGTCGGAACGGGGCCGGGAGCCAGAACGGGTCCGGGAGCCGGAGCGGGGACGGGCGCAGGCGCGGACGGGGCGGGGTAGAGGGTTGGACCGCAGGGTGTGTCCGGACGGGCCTGTCCCCCCCCCGGAACGACACCCGCACGACGCGCGGAGCGCCGACCGGACGGAGCGGGAGCATCCAACCCCACGCCCCCGGCCCCGTACGCCCCCCCTGATCATGGAACGCTGACGTTTACGCAGGTCAGAGGGGGTGAGGCAAACGGATTTCACCTCGCGGCGCAGGTCATGTAATGTTGTTCTCGCAACGCCGACCGGGCAAGAAAACGCCGGGAAGCAAGCGCTCGTAGCTTAACGGATAGAGCACTTGACTACGGATCAAGAGGTTGCAGGTTCGAATCCTGCCGAGCGCGCAGTAGCCCAGAGGGCCCTTCCATTTGATGGAAGGGCCCTCTGGCGTATGTGGTGACGTCGGCATCGACGTCAACGCCGACGGCGCCGGCCGCCGGGTGGGCGACCGCGATAAACGTTTCGGCAATGCGCGGCAGGAGTTCGCGCCCTTTGTCGTCGATCTTTGCGCCGGCGGGATCTCGCCCCGTGCGGGTAATGGCCCCGAGTGAGGGGAGGGCCCAGGGTGGTGCGCTCGCCGGGATTATGGGGCCTGTTATCGCCTTATTCGCCGATCGGGAATTCCGATGGGGGTGCGGGGGTGGGGCTTTTGGGAATTCTCGCTGATGTGCGGGCGATCACCGGCCGTCGCCCCACTGGCCTCGTTGCCGGCCCTCGCCGTCGTTCGGCCGTTGCACAGGCGGGAGTTGGGGCCCTAGGTGACTTCGCTGCACGTTGAGCGATATGCGCGTACGGCAATGGGGGAGCGGAATACGGCCGGACAGGTTACCGGGATCGGCGATTCGTTTCCCGCCCGAATGTTAAATGCGCTGTGGCATGAGAAGTTGCCTTCGTTCGCACCACGGAAAGCGTGTTCGCTAGATCGTACGGAGAACATCATGTCGCCCAAGAGAATCCCGGCTGGTGGCGACCAGTCGCAGACGACACCACCCGTTCAACAGCCGGCGGGGAAGCAGCCGACGAACTTGACGGCCGAAACCATCAAGGGAAATTTCCTCTCCGGCTTCCACGCGGAGGGCAAGTGCCGGCTGACGAGCAAGGGGAAGCCGCTGGCCTACGAGGACGTCGAGTGGTACGTCGGCGACCACGGTGTGCACCTCGGCACGTCGCAGACCAACGAAAAGGGAGTCGCCACCCTGGACGCGGGCAGCGTCAGCGACTTCGGTGACTCGATCGCCGGTGAGTTCTCCGGCTACGCGGTCAAGTACCTCGGCAACGAGCAGTATCTTCCCGCCGACGCCAAGGGGCACATCGTCCCGGTGTTCAGCATCTTCTGACGGTACGACGTGGGCTGCGGGTGCCGCGCGGAAGCGGGGCGCCCGCCCTCGTTCACGCCGGCACGCGGGGCGAACCGTTGAGGCCCCCGCCCCCGGTGCCCGCACCCACCTGACGCATCCGTTCGTCCACGTACCACCCGCCGCGGCCACCGGCGCCGCCGCGTCTCCAACTGCCTACGTGACACGGGCAGTTGACTGCTACTCACGCCACGAATGAAGGAAATCGGCATGACCATGCGCACGTCCGTCGGAGCCCTGTTGGGCGCCGCCGTCCTGTCCGCCACCGCCGCAGTCCACCCCGCGGCAGCGGCCGGGAACCTCATCAAGAACGGCACGTTCTCGGCCCCGGCCGCTCCGGCGGGGGGCGTCGTGGAGTACTACGACGGCGAGAACATCGGCGACTGGCAGGTCGCCGGCGCCGACGCGCGCGGCGGGGTGACCCTCTACAGCCGTGGTCTCACCCAGTACACGTACCAGGCGGTCGACATCGGCGCCGGCAGCATCTCCCAGGAGTTCGAGGCGGACTCGGGTTCCGTCGTCAACGTCACCTGGAAGCACGCCCGCAACACCGACCCCGCGTGCGCCAAGGACATGGGCGAGCAGTCCTACAGCGCCCAGGTGATTCCCCCGACCGCGGACCCGGTGGGCGACACGTACACCCCCATCGGCCCCCGATTCGCCTCGGTCAACAAGAGCCTCCAGTTCATCGCCGTGGACGACCACTTCACCCTGGAATTCGCCGGCCGCGCCCCCGAGGGCTGCGGTCCGCTGATCACCGACGTCGTCGCGAAGGTGGTCGGCCACGTGGTCCCTGGGCGCTGATTCGTAGCTGCTCCGCAGGTCAGGCGGCGATCGCCAAGCGGCGTTGAATGGGGGCGGGGTCTTCCGCGTGCTGCTCGGCCGCTTCCAGGGCGAACGCCGCCTGGGGGTTTTCCTGCACCAGGCGGAGCCATTGGCCGACCGTCGCCTCTTGCGGCACGGTCACCGTGTTGGTGGGCCCGAGCGGGGCCCGGGTGGACAGCACGGTGGCCAGGAACTGGTCGGTCGCGGTGATGAGGATGACGTCGTGCGAGAAGCTGGCGACGGATTCCATGACCCCCCTGGCTGGCTCGTCCTGGGCCGCGACCACCGCGACGTGCGAACCCTGGTCGTGGGTGGCTCGGTCGAGGGAGGAGAGGAAGTGCATGAGCCCGGGGATGTGCTTGCTGTCCAGCTCTTGAAGCACCCGCTTTCGGGCGGCCTCGAATCCGGGGGTGCTCGCGAAGGTGAAGGTGAGGGTGACCGAGCGGGCGAGTGCGACGTCGATCTCTGCCATTTCCTCGCGGGTGGGGTAGAGCGCACCGTCGTCGAGGCCGTGCGCGGCGAGCCATTGGTTGACTTCGCACCACAGCCACGCCTGGGACCGCCCCACCGTCCCCTCGGCGGCGGGAAAGCGGGCCCCTTGGCCCTTTCGCTGGCCCGTAACCCACTGGCTGACGTTCTGCCGCGACCGACCCGTCCGCTCCGCGATCTCGTGGACCCCCACCAGGTCACGGTCCACCCGGCAGACGCGCAGGTGCGGCACCGCAGCCTCGGCGCTGGAGACGGCTCTCATGGCTGCTTCCACCGCGGAGTCGGCCGAGCCGGTGATGCTGAGCAGGTCGACGCCGCCGGCTCGCGCCAGGAGTGCGTCGCACTCGTCGCGCAGTGCGTCGACGGCAGCCTGGTCATCAACATCTACGCCCGAGATGACAAAGGTGAAGTCATAGTCCATGAATGCCCCCTAGTCCCTCACTACCGTCGCAGAGCTGTTGCCATTCGTCAACAGTAGAACTAGGGCAAAAGGGGGCAAGAGGGCTTGTGACTAACCCCGCGGTCGACCCGTGAGGCTGCGGTTCGGCGCGTCCGGAGGTAGCGGGCAGCGGGCCGCGAGGCGGTCGACCCTGCGCGCGTGCGCTCCCTCGTTCTGTGGCGAGCCGGAGATCGGGATGGTCGTGCACGCGGCCCCGCAAGGGCAGTACAGCTTGCCCCAGTGGCCGTCCTGCCGAAGCTTCCAACCCTGAGCGACCCACTTCTCCAGGACTCTTCGCACGTCCTTCTTCGGGTGATCGGACGGCTTGAGATCGCGGCCCACCATTCCGGATCACCAGACCCGGGTTCGAGCCGCAGCCGCGCAACGCCTGCCGTTCGAATCGTTGCGGGGACGAGCTGCCCGTGCATCGGTCGCGCGGGGGTGAGCATGTGTCACGGGAGATTGCGCTCCTCTGGTGCAGGCCACGCGAGCGCGGGGGAGGCCCCGTGGGCGGGATCGCTTATGTCGAGGGGTGGTAACGCTCCGACACTAGAACGATACTCCAAGCGGTGGACATCATGGTGTAACCGGGTGTTGTCCGCTCGAAAGGGCTTGACTGCTTCCGTAACTGTGGGTAGCCCGTGCGGGGTGGGCGACCAAACCGCAACGGGTTCCCTGCTGTTGGGCGGTGCGTGTCGTGCGGCGTGAGGGCTGCACGACAGTGGGAGGTCCGGGGTGAGGGGGATTAGCCGCTCGGCTCGCGTGGCCCCCCACGCGCCGCCGCCCAGCCCTCCCACCGAACCGCGCCCCACCCAACCACCCCACCCCCGAAACCAGTTGGTGCCGCCTTCCCTCCACGGTGTTGACTCGTACACGTTCAGTAAATCGAGTTGAGGGGGTTGGGCGTGTCCCGATGGATGCGGGGGATTGCTGCTGGTGTGGCGCTTGTGGCCGTGCTGGCGGGGTGTGGGGGTGACGGGGATGGTGGAGATGGTGCGAGTGGGGATAAGCGGGGGGTTGTTGGTGGGGCTGGGCAAGGGGCGGCGGGGGCGAGCGGCGGGGAGCGGGAGGCCGGAGCCGGGGGCGTGGAGGACGGGGGGTTGTTGCTGAGTGCGGCGCAGGTGAGTCAGGCCCTGCCCGGCCGGAGCAGCGTTCCTGCGGGGTGGTCCGTGCGTACGCCGCGTACGTTGGGTGAGGCGTCGGCGCTGCGCGCCTGCCAGCAGGACACCGGTACCGCGTGCGCGGGGCTGGTGGCCGCGGGGCACTCCGAGGTCGTACGGGCCGAGGGCGGCACCTACGTGACGGTGAAGTTCGGGATCTACGCCTTCGATGCGCCCGAGAACGCGACGGTCGCGCACAAGGCGGTGGGTGCCTCGGCACGTCAACAGGCCACCGGCAAAGTGAAGATGATGCAGGTGGACGCGGGCGCCGATGAGACGGAGTCCTTCGCCGAGGTGCCCAAGTCGGCGGTGAGGGGGACGGTCAAGCAGGTCGTCATGCGGGTGGGCGGCGCCGTCGTGCGGGTGCGTTCGCTCGAACTCGATAGCGACGCCGAGTTGACGGCGCTCGCCAAGCTCCAGGTGGAGCGGGTCAGGAAGGTCGCTGCGGGTGAGAACCCCGACGCCTGAGCTGTTGGCAAGCGCACGGCCGTACGGCGTGTCCGCGTAGGACGTGTCTGTGGTGCGGCGGCCCGTCACCCGCGCCCGCGTGGGTGGCGGGTTCAGGCCGTGCGGGCCGGTCTTCGGGTCGCCAGGGCGGTCGTTGCCAGCGGGGCCGTGCACAGGGCCGATGCGGCTGCCGTGACGCGCACCTCCTGCGGGACGTCCTCGACGGTCCTGCGGTCTCCGGTGTCCGTGACGCACTCCGTGCGCAGGGTGAGGAAGTGGACGTCGTAGTCGACGACCGTGGTGTCGTGGAGTCGTACCCGGCACGGGTGGTCGGCGGGGACGGGGGCGGAGTCGGCGCCGCCGTCCTCGCCCTTGGCGAGCGTGGAGATCAGGACGAGGACGCCGAACCCGTAGGCGGCCGTGGTGATGGCCGCGCCGGCGTAGGTGAGGGCGAGTACGGTGCGGCGCCACCCCGGTTCGGGATCGGCGGCGCCCGGCAGGGCGACCTTGAGGCACCGGATGGCGAAGGCGATGACCCCCGCGGCGATGGCCAGGAACGCCGGGGCGAGGAGGAAGAGCACGCCGACCCCTTTCGGTGGGCTTGGTGATCTCGGCATCTTCTTCGTGTGGGGTGCGCGGCGGTATGGGATTGCCGGTGGATGTGTCTCAGGTCATGGTGGCTGGGCGTCGGGTGGGGCCTGGCTGGGGCGGGGCGCCGATCCCGTGGGCAGTGCGGAATGGCTGGTCAGGGCGGTGCCGCCGGGCGGCGGTGAATCGATTTCCCTCTGCGGGGACTTTCCCGTAAGGTTGCCTTTACCGACGCGGGGTGGAGCAGCTCGGTAGCTCGCTGGGCTCATAACCCAGAGGTCGCAGGTTCAAATCCTGTCCCCGCTACTTGAAGATCGAGGGCCCGGCAGTTGTTGCCGGGCCCTCGATCGTTGTGTGCGTGTGCATGGGGGCGGCTGCGTCCTTGTGCGGAGTGTCGGCGCGTTTCTGCGCGTGGCTGGGGTGTGCTCGGGTGCGACGTGGGTTGGCCGGCTGACACCCCTGGTCCTCGGTGGGCGGCTCTGACACCGTCGGCGGCATGGATCGTGGTCGGGGCGCCGGTGGTGGGTGGGACGGGATCGATGCCGGCCGATCCGGGGCGCCGTGCGGGGAGCGACCGCAGGACCGAGAGCGGGAGCAGGACCGGGACCGTGAGCGGGAGCAGGTCGTCCGGTTCTGGGTCGAGCTCGGGCTGCCGGGGCTGATCGACGTGCACACCCACTTCATGCCGGAGCGGGTGCTGGCCAAGGTGTGGGCGTACTTCGACGGCGTCGAGCCGCTGCTCGGCCGCCCCTGGCACATCACCTACCGGGACGAGGAGGACGAACGGCTCGCCACTCTGCGCGGGTTCGGCGTCCGGGCCTTCACCTCGATGGTCTACCCGCACAAGCCCGGCATGGCAGGCTGGCTCAACGACTGGGCCGCAGGCTTCGCCGCCCGTACCCCGGACTGCCTGCGGACCGGCACCTTCTACCCGGAGCCGGAGGCCGCCGCGTACGTCGGCGCGGCGCTGGCCGGCGAGGTGCGGGTGTTCAAGTCGCACGTGCAGGTGGGCGCGTACGACCCGGCCGATCCGCTGCTCGACCCGGTGTGGGGCGCGATCGCGGAGGCCGGGGTGCCGGTGGTGACGCACTGCGGGTCGGGGCCCGCGCCCGGCGCGCACACCGGGCCCGGGCCGATCGGGCGGGTGCTGGCCAGACACCCCGGGCTGCGGCTGGTCGTCGCGCACCTGGGGATGCCGGAGTACGCGGAGTTCCTCGACCTCGCCGAGCGGTACCCCGGGGTGTACCTGGACACCACGATGGCGTTCACCGACTTCACCGAGGGCCTGTTGCCGTTCCCGCGCGCCGAGCGACCGCGGCTCGCGGCGCTCGGCGACCGGATCCTGTTCGGCAGCGACTTCCCCAACATCCCGTACGGCTACCGGCACGCCCTGGACGCCCTCACCCGGCTCGACCAGGACGCGGAGTGGCTGCGCGCGGTCTGTTACGGGAACGCCGCCAGGCTGTGGGGGATCGCGGGGCCGGGCGGCGCGTGACCAACCCCGGCGGGGCTTGACCGTCCCGGCGGGTGTGACCGTTCCCGCAGGGCGTGACCACCCGCCGGGCGCTAACCCGCGAGCCGCGCCACCAGCTCGTCCTCGTCGGCCAGGAACCAGTTCTGCCGGCCGCGGTTGCTCTCCCGGACGAAGTCGCGCAGCGCCGTACTCGTCGCGGTGTGGGCCGAGACGTCGCCCAGGACGATCAGGCCGAGCCGGTAGTTGGCGAACTTCTGGATGATGTCGCCGGCGATACGGGTCTGGAGCTGGAAGAACGCGGGGTCGAGCCGTTCGACGGGGATGACCACCCACTGCGCGCCCTGGTAGCCGGCGTCACCGATGAGGTCGAGCGCGTCCTGCTCGCTGCGGATCGGCTCGCCCTCGACCGCGCAGCGCAGGACGGGCACGTCGTGGATGGTCTGCACAGTGCTCATGGTGGGACGCCTTCCGGGGCGGTGGGTTGGATGTGGGTTGGATATGTGGGTTGCAGCTTGGGCGGGTTGGGGGTTGCTCGTAGGCGTATGGGCTTACTGGCTTACGGGCCGTGGATTGGTCGGGGATTGCTCACGGGCCGGTGGGTCTGCGGCCCGCGGTGCCGTGGGTTGGTCGGCCCGTCCGCTGGCGGCCGGTGGTCAGTGGGGCTCTGGGGCCGCCTTCGTGAGGGCGGTCAGGGCCGCGGCCAGTTCGGCGCGGGTCGCCTCGTCGTGGAGGCGGCCGGTCTCCCGGTCCACCTTCGTACCGATCAACGGAATGCGGAGGCAGGCGGGTTCGACCAGGTGGGCGTGGAGCATGCCGAGCGTTTCGCGGAGCTGGTCGTGGGCGAACTCGCCGCCGGCCGGGTGTGGGGAGGCGGTGATCACGGCGGTGGGCTTGCCGACCAGTTCGCCGCTGCTGACCAGCCAGTCGATCGCGTTCTTGAGGGCGCCCGGCACGCCGTGCGCGTACTCCGGGCTCACCACGAGCAGCACATCGGCCGCGGCGACGGCGGCCCGCAGCGCCCCGACCGCCGGGTGCGGGGTGGCGTCGACCCCGTCGAGGTCCTGGTTGAAGTGCGGCAAGCTGTCGATGGCGGCGTGCGCGACGGTCCAGACCGCGGGATCGAGCCCGTCCAACGCGGTGTGCAGGACGGCGCCGTTGGACGACGTGGCGCGCAGGCTGCCGGACATCGCGAGAATGTTCATGCGCCGACGGTACGGGATGCGACGCCGGCCGTCTGCGGAGATTCCGGCGGGGTGGGTGCCGGTTGCCGGGGTGTGGGTGCCGGACGTCGGGTGGGCGCAGGGTGGGTGCTGGGGTGGTCGTCGCGGATCGTACGTGGGTTGCTCGCGGGTCCTACCCCGGTCGTACTCGGGCTGTACGTGCTGCCATCGCGTACGACCCGGGGCGAACCCAGGCACGGCGCGGCTGGCGCCCACGGTCTCAGCCGTAACGCGCGAGCCACCGCCGCCCCCGGCCGTAACGCGCGAGCGACCGCCGACCCGTCCGGGCCGGCGCCCCGCCCCCGCCCCTCGCTCAGTCCTCCAGCGGCAGCGTCTCCGCCAGCGTGCGCCACTGGGGGAGCGGGAGGGCGACCGGGTTGCCCTGGTCGTCGGCGGCGACGACCTGGACGGCGAGGTGGTCGGCGCCGGCCGCGCGGTACTCGTCGGCCCGGCGGCGCACCGCCGTCGCGTCGCCGAGCGCGAAGACCGCGTCCAGCAGGCGGTTGCTGCCGCCGTCGGCGAAGTCGGCCTCCGTGAAGCCGGAACGCAGCCAGCTCTTACGGTAGTTGGCCAGCGCCAGGTAGAACGTGAGGTAGCCGCGGGCGACGGCGCGGGCGCGCTCGATGTCGGGGTCGAGCACCACCTTGAACTCGGGGGCGAGCAGCGCATCGGGGCCGAGCGCCTCGCGCGCGGCTGCGGTGTGCTCCGGGGTCGTCAGGTACGGCAGGGCGCCCAGCGTGCGGTCCCGGGCGAGTTCGAGCATCTTCGGGCCGAGCGCGGCGATCGCGCGCTGCTCGCGGGGGACGGGCGTGTCCGCGGTGTCGAGCGCGGTCAGGTACTCCTTGAACGCCGAGTACGGGCGGGCCACCAGCGGGTGGTCGCCCTTGTCGATCGTCTCGCTGTGGCTGACGCCGAGGCCGAGCAGGAACCGGCCGTCGTAGGTGGTGTTGAGCTCCACGTGTCGGGCGGCGAGCTCGGCCGCCGGTTGGTCCCAGATGCGGATGATGCTGGTGCCCACGGTGACCCGCGAGGTGTTGGCCAGGAGCGGCACGGCCTGGTCGATGGCGGGGCTGCCACCGATCCACAGGGTGCCGAAGCCCAGTTCCTCCAGCTCGGCCGCCGCTTCGCCGACCTCACCGTTCCGTGCGGGGTCGGTGGCGTTCAGCCCCATGCTCCAAATGCCGACCCTGCCAAGACGCTTGTTGAATGCCATGGAGGCAACAGCCGGCCTGGCCGCACGGATATTCCGGTTGACGCTGTGTTTCGTCGTACGTCCTGATGACGCGCGCCGGTCGCGGCCCCCGCGCGCCGGCAGGGTGGGTGCGTGCGACATCCAGGGCGCCGGCCACCGCGCAGGGCCCGTCCCGTTTTCTCAGGCTATTCACAGAAAGCCGCAAGACCGTTCTCACCCTGCCGGCCCACGCTGCTGCCATGACCATCTCCCCGCCCACCGGGCAGACCGAGCTGCTGCGGCCCGACGGCCGTCCCGTACGGGTCCTGGTCGTCGAAGACGACCTACCGCTCGCCGAGTTGCTGACGATGGCGCTGCGCTCCGAGCGCTGGGACGTCCGTACGGCGGGGGGTGACGGCGGCGCCGTGGTGACGGCGCGCGACTTCCGTCCCGACGCCGCCGTTGTGGACCTGATGCCGTCCACCGGCAGCGCCCGCACCGTGCTGGCCGGGCTGCGCCGCGAGGTGCCGGGCGTGCCGGTGCTGCTGCTGACCTCGCGGGAGAGCGGCGCGGAGCGGGTGGCCGGGCTGACGGCCGGCGGCGACGAGTACGTGACCAAGCCGTTCGGCGTGGAGGAGGTCATCGCCAGGCTGCGCGGGCTGCTGCGGCGCGCCGCGGCGCCGGTCGCCCAGCGCCCCGCCTCGCTGCTGACCGTCGGCGACCTCACGCTCAACGAGGACAGCCAGGAGGTCGAGCGCGGCGGGGAGCAGATCAGGCTGACCGCGACCGAGTACGAGCTGCTGCGCTTCCTGATGCGCAACCCGCGGCGGGTGCTGAGCAAGGCGCAGATCCTGGACCGGGTGTGGAGCTATGACTTCGGCGGCCGGGACAACGTCGTGGAGCTGTACGTCTCCTATCTGCGCCGCAAGATCGACGCCGGCCGCGAACCGATGATCCACACCCGGCGCGGCATGGGCTACCTGATCAAGGAGGCCGTGTCCGAGCGGGTGTGAGTCGCTCCGGGCGAGCCCGAGCTGGGCCTGAGCTGAGCGGGCCTGGGCGGGGCGGGGCTGAACGTGCCCGGGTGGGCGGGAGCGGGGCGGCGTCCGCGGCGGACGGCCGTCCGCGCGTGGGTCTGCGTGGGGTGGGCCCGCGTGGGGGTGGGGGTGGCGCGGCCGGGGCCTTCAGGGTGGTCCCGGTCGCGCCACCCCCGAAGCGCTATACGGCGTAGAGCTGATCCCTATACAGTGTATGGGGTCTGCTCGTGTCCCCTACGCCGCACCAAGGACGTGCCATGCCCGTGGACCCAGCCCCGGACCGTCCCACCCCCGCTGACCAGCCCGTACCCAAGAACCACGGCGACCGGCACCCGCAGCGCTGGCTGATCCTCGCCGTCATCTGCCTCGCGCAGCTCACCGTGCTGCTCGACAACACGATCCTGGGCGTCGCGATCCCCTCGCTCACCCGCGAGATGGGCGCGAGCACCGCCGACATCCAGTGGATGGTCAATGCGTACGCGCTCGTACAGTCCGGGCTGCTGCTCACCGCCGGCAGCGCCGCCGACCGCTACGGGCGGAAGAAACTGCTGGTCGCCGGGTTGCTGGTGTTCGGCGTCGGCTCGGTCGCCGCGGCGTACGCGCCGGGGCCCGGGCAGTTGATCGCGGCGCGGGCCGGGATGGGCGTCGGCGGCGCGCTGCTGATGACGACCACCCTCGCCGTCGTGGTGCAGGTCTTCGACGAGGAGGAGCGGACCAAGGCGATCGGCCTGTGGGGCGCGGTCGGTTCGCTCGGGTTCGCCGCCGGGCCGCTGATCGGCGGGGCGCTGCTCAACCACTTCTGGTGGGGGGCGATCTTCCTGATCAACGTGCCGGTCGCGCTGCTCGGTGCGTTCGCCGTGCTCCGCATGGTGCCCGAGTCGAGCGGCGCCGGCGGCGACCGGCCCGACCTGCTCGGCGCGGTGCTCTCCACCATCGGCATGGCCGGCGTGGTCTACGCGATCATCTCCGGGCCCGAACACGGCTGGACCGCCACCCGGGTGCTGGTCGCGGCCGTGGTCGGGCTCGCGGCGCTGGCCGGCTTCGCCCTCTGGGAGCTCCACCACCCGCACCCCATGCTCGACCTGTCCTTCTTCCAGGACCGCAGGTTCGTGGGCGCCGTCGCCGGCGGCGTGCTCATCGCCTTCGGCATGGGCGGCTCGCTCTTCCTCCTCACCCAGCACCTCCAACTCGTCCTCGGCTACGGGCCGTTGGCCGCGGGGCTGCGCACCGCGCCGCTCGCGCTGATGATCGTCGTACTCAACGTGACCGGCATCGGCGTCCGGCTGCTGCCGCTGCTCGGCACGCCGGGCACCATCCTCGCCGGCATGGGCCTGATCTCCGCCGGTCTCGCGGGCATCGGTGTGCTCGGCGACGACGGCTACGGCGGGATGCTGGCCGGCCTCGTCCTGATGGGCGCGGGCATGGCGGTGGCGATGCCGGCCATGGCGAACGCGATCATGTCGGCCATCCCGCCGGCCAAGGCCGGGGTCGGCGCGGGCGTGAACGGCACGCTGACCGAGTTCGGCAACGGGCTCGGCGTCGCGGTGCTCGGAGCGGTGCTGAACGCCAGGTTCGCAGCGTTGCTGCCGGCCGTCGCGGCCGGCGCCGGATCGCTGCCGAGCGCGCTGGGATCGGCGCGCACGGAGGGCGAGCGGACCGCGGTGCACGCCGCGTTCGCCAGCGGCATCCAGGTCAGCGAACTCGTCGGGGCCGCGGCCGTGCTGCTCGGCGGCGTCCTGGCCGCGGTGCTGCTCTGGCGCGCCGAGCGGTCGGCAACCCCCGTACGCGGAGCCGCCGAGGCGGCCGGAGCGGCATAGCATCGGGGGCGAACCACCCGGCGAACGATGGAGGAGCCCGCATGGCAACCGGCAGCAGCACGAGCAGGCCGCGGCCCAGCGTGTGGTTGGCCGGCTGCTCCTCGGGCAAGCGCAAGGCGGACCAGCCGGCGGGCCTGGACCGCGACAAGATCATCGCCGCGACGGTGCGGCTGCTCGACGCGGAGGGCATGGCCCGCTTCTCGATGCGCCGGCTGGCCGCCGAACTCGGGGTCACCGCGATGTCCGTGTACTGGTACGTGGACACCAAGAACGACCTGCTGGAACTGGTCCTCGACCACGTCAACGGGGAGATGGTGCTGCCCGTCGAGGGGGAGCTCGACGCGGCGGGCGACGAGGTGGACTGGCGCCGTCACTTGCGCCAACTCGCCGCCGAGTACCGCAAGGTGCTCGTCCAGCACCCGTGGGTGTCCCAACTGGCCGGCGAGTACCTGAACATCGGCCCCAACGCGCGCGCCTTCTCCGAGGCCGCGCAGTGGGTGATCCGGCGCAGCGGGGTGCCCGAGGAGGGCATGACGGCCGCGCTGAGCGTCGTCTTCCAGTTCGTCTACGGCTTCGGCACCATCGAGGGCCGCTTCGCGGAGCGCTGTCGCGAGGCGGGCATCAGCCAGGACGACTACTTCTACGAGGTCATGAGCGCCATCGAGGCCCAGCCCGACCTGGAGCAGTCGTTCGGCAACTCCACCCGCATCATGCGGGCCCGCGGCGGCAACACGGTCCAGGAGATGCGCGAACGCGACTTCACGTACGCCCTGGAGATGGTGATCGCCGGACTTGAGGTGATGAGCGAACGCGCCGGCCACCACCCCGCGGACGTGGTCGACGGGGTGGGGCGGGGGTAGGGCCGCGGCGCCTGCGGGCCCTCGGCCCGAGGGCTGCGGGGCGCGGGCCGTGCGCCGGACCGCCCCACCCACGTATGGGTGTGGGGCGCGGCGCCGGCCGGCAGGCCGTCCCCTGCCTGTGCGCCGACCAGCACCGCGCCCCACGTTTGGGGCCCACTCCAGACCCCCGGGGCCCTGCACAGGGCCCCGTTTTCCGGCCTCGGGCGGCTCCGCTCGGCCCCCCGAGGGGGAACCGTTCGCTCAGCGGACGCCCGGGGCCGGGGCTGTGTCAGCGACCCCGCGGGTCGCCGTCCGTCGCGGCGGACGGGGCCGCCGCGTCCGACCGCCCCGCCACCGGTGCGGCCCCCTTGGCCAGCGCGGCCTCGGGAGCACCGGCCGCACCAGCCGCAGCGGTCGCACTCGCCGCAGCGGCCCGGCCCGCCGGCTCGGAGTGGCCGTGCACCTTCGTCTTCAGCGCGACCTCCTTGATGAACAGCGTCACCAGGAAGGCCACCAGCGCCGCCGGGGCCGCGTACAGGAAGATGTCGCCCACGCCGTGCCCGTACGCGCCCTCGATGACCGTACGGATCGGCGCCGGCAGCTTGTCCAGGTCGGGGATGCCGCCCCCGCCGCCGGAGCCCTGCGGGACCTGCCCGCCCTGTGCGGCGAGCTCCCGGAAGCCGTCGGCCGTGTAGCTCTTGACCCGGTGCGCGAGCACCGCGCCCAGGGCCGAGACGCCGATCGCGCCACCGAGCGAGCGGAAGAAGGTGACGACGGAGCTCGCGGCGCCCAGGTCGCTCGGTGCCACCTGGTTCTGCGTGCACAGCACCAGGTTCTGCATCATCATGCCGATGCCGAGCCCCATCAGGAGCATGTAGATCGCCATCTGCCAGTACGGCGTGTCGTACCGCAGCGTGCCCAGCAGCGCCATCCCCGCGGTGACCAGCGCACCGCCGCTGACCAGCCATGCCTTCCAGCGGCCGGTCTTGGTGATGATCTGTCCCGAGACGGTCGAGGACACGAAGAGGCCCATGATCATCGGGATGGTCATCACGCCCGACATGGTCGGCGACTCACCGCGGGCCAACTGGAAGTACTGGCTGAAGAAGACGGTGCCGGTGAACATCACGACGCCGACGAAGAGGCTGGCCACCGAGGCGAGCGTGATCGTCGCATTGCGGAACAGGCGCAGTGGAATGATCGGTTCTGCGGCCCGCGACTCCACCCAGACGAAGACCAGCCCGAGCAGCACGGCGCCGCCCACCATCGCACCGGTCTGCCAGGAGATCCAGTCGTAGTTGTCGCCGGCCAGGGTCACCCAGATCAGCAGCAGCGAGACGGCGGCGCTGATGAAGAACGCGCCGGCCCAGTCCACCTTCACGTCCCGCTTGACTACCGGGAGCTGGAGGGTCTTCTGGAGCACGACCAGGGCGACGATGGCGAACGGGACGCCGACGTAGAAGCACCAGCGCCAGCCGAGCCAACTGGTGTCCGTGATGACGCCACCGAGCAGCGGACCGCCGACGGTGGCGACCGCGAAGGTGGCGCCGAGGTAGCCGCTGTACCGGCCGCGCTCGCGCGGCGAGATCATCGCGGCCATCACGATCTGGGCGAGCGCGGTGAGCCCACCGACGCCGATGCCCTGCACCACGCGGCAACTGATCAACATGCTGGTGTTCTGCGACAGACCGGCGACGACCGAGCCCGCCATGTAGATGACCAGGGATATCTGGACCAGCAGCTTCTTGTTGAACTGGTCGGCCAGCTTGCCCCACAGCGGGGTGGAGGCGGTCATCGCGAGCAGCGCCGCGGTGACCACCCAGGTGTACGAGCTCTGGCTGCCGCCCAGGTCGCTGATGATCTCGGGGAGCGCGTTGGTGACGATGGTGGACGACAGGATCGCGACGAACATGCCGAGCAGCAGCCCGGACAGCGCCTCCATGATCTGCCGGTGCGTCATGGGCGCGGGGGAGGCGTGCTGCGCGCCCGCAGCGGACGCCCCGTCTCCCCGCACACCGGAGGGTGAGGTGGTGGCCATGGATTTCCTTCTCGCCTATTGCTTCGCGGGTGTACGGGTCATGTCGAGGTCCGCCGCCGACGGCGGAGGCGGCTGCGGCACCGCTGGTACGGGCGGTGCCGGGGGTACGGGCAGTTCGGCCGGTGCGTCCGGTGCCGGGGGCACGGTCGCCGCCGGCGGTACGGGAGTGGCGGCGGGCTCGGTCGGCCCCGTCGCCCCGGTGGATTCGGTGCGCCCGGCGGGCCCGGCCTGCTCAGCGCGCCCGGTCGGTTCGGCGGCTGCGGCGGTCGGTGGCCCGGGGCGGGCCCGGCAGTCGCCGAAGCTTTCCCGCAGCCGTGCCAACAACGTGTTGAGCTGCCCGATGTCCTCCGCCGACCAGCCGCTCAGGCAGTGCGCCAGCACCTCCGTATAGCGGTCGGCGACCTCGTCGAGCAGGGCCCGGCCGCGGTCGTTGATCCGCAGCAGCCGGGACCGCCCGTCCAGCGGGTCGGGCTGCCGGTCGATCCAGCCGCGCTCGGTGACGTGCGCGGCGTGCCGGCTGGTCACCGAGATGTCGATGGAGAGCAGTTCGGCGAGCCTGCTCATGCGCATCTCGCCGTGCCGGTTGAGCACCATGAGCACGATCGCCGAGGCCGGCGGGCAGTCGGCGGGCAGCGTCCGGCCGAGGTCACGCTGGATGGCCACGGTGGCCGTGAGCTGTCGGGCGAGTTCCCGGTACTGCTCCTGCGTCGCCACTGGGCGCTCCCTTCTGCGTGCTTCCGGCGGCTGCCGGTCCGGGTCCTGCGGGGTGGCGGAGCCGGCGGCCCCGCTTCCTCTTCGTCTGCTCGCGTTCGTCCGCTCGCGTTCGTCTGCTCGCGGCGCGGGCCGGCCGCGCCGGGAGCCCGATCCGCCGGGCACTGCGCTGAACGCGCTGGTCAGGCCGTTGTTGTGGGGTTGTGTCGAGGGTGTTCGGGTCGTCGGCCCGGCCAGTTCGGTGGTGGTCGTCCAGCGATCTGGTGGGCGCGGCCCGGGCGCCGCCCCGCGGCACCGGCCGGCACGGTCCGGTGTCGCGGGGGTCGGTCTGGTCGGTTGATCCGCTGATCCGCGGTACGGGGCCCGTACGCGGTGCCGGGCCCCTGCGGCCCGCCGGTCCGGTATCGCCTCCGGCCGGTGGGGCCGGCATCGGGCGCCGGGGGCGTGGCTCAAGAAACCCGTTGATCAAGTTGCTTAGGGCAACCATAGAAGAAGTTAGTTGCTACAGGCAAATGAAATCGAGCGCTGTGGAGTAAACACCCGACAAAGGCTCGCCCGGCCCCCGGTCAAGTCCGGAAAGCGCACGTCAAGGGCGCGGCGAGCCCGGGGGTGTGCGCGATTCCACAGGTTCGCTAGGGTCGGGGCCCATGGCGAACAACCCTGGCCCCGAGGGCAACTACGACCCGGCTGGCAGCACCCAGATGTTCCGCGCCTTTGTCGATGAGGGGGCGCAGTCGCAGCCGCGCCAGCCCGCTGCGACCGCCTCTTCGGGCGGTCCGCGCTTCGGCTTGATCATCGGTGTGATCGTCGCGGTGGCGGTCGTCGCCGCGGTCGCCTGGCTCGCCCTGGCCTGACCCGCCCCCCGACCACCCGCCCGAGCCCAACCAGGCGGCCCGTCGCGCCCGGCCCACCCGCCGAGCGCCCCGACGGGCCGCCGGATCGTTTTCGCGGCGCGTTCTTCCGGCCGGCCGGGGAGAGGCGGGAGTGGGGGCGCTGCTGCTGGCGCTGGCAGTGGGGCAGTGGCGGCGGGGGCCGGCCGCGGCGCAGGCTCGACGGCCTCCCGTCATCGTCGGCGCGGAAGAGAGCGGGGAGCGACAGTAAAGAGGAGCGCCGCGTAAGGGCAAAGAGAAGTGCCGCGTAACGGGAAGAGGAACGCCGCGTAAAAGGGCCGGGGCCCCGTACGCGCCGCCGCCCCCGCCTCGGTCCGTCCTGGCGCGGCAGCGTGGAGCGCGTGCGGCGGGGCAGGGGGAGGAGGGCGGGGGCGCGGGGTGGTGTCGGTGGTGCTGTGGGGGTGGCTCAGTCGGCGATCAGGCCCTCGCGGAGCTGCGCGAGGGTGCGCGTCAGCAGCCGCGAGACATGCATCTGGGAGATGCCAACCTCTTCACCGATTTGCGATTGCGTCATGTTGCCGAAGAAGCGAAGCATGATGATCTGACGCTCGCGCGGCGGAAGTTGGGCCAGTAGCGGCTTCAGCGACTCGCGGTACTCGACGCCTTCGAGTGCGGTGTCCTCGTACCCCAGACGGTCGGCCAGCGAGCCGTCGGAGCCGTCGTCCTCGGGCGAGGGGGAGTCGAGCGAGCTCGCCGTGTACGCGTTGCCGACGGCCAGGCCGTCCACCACGTCCTCCTCCGAAACGCCCAGGCACGCGGCGAGTTCCGGGACGGTGGGGGAGCGGTCGAGCTTCTGCGAGAGCTCGTCGCTGGCCTTGGTCAGGGCGAGCCGCAACTCCTGGAGCCGGCGCGGCACCCGCACCGACCAACTGGTGTCGCGGAAGAACCGCTTGATCTCGCCGACCACGGTGGGCATCGCGAACGTGGGGAACTCGACCCCGCGTTCACAGTCGAACCGGTCGATCGCCTTGATCAGGCCGATGGTCCCGACCTGCACGATGTCTTCCATCGGCTCGTTGCGGCTGCGGAAGCGCGCCGCTGCGTACCGGACCAGGGGGAGGTTCAGTTCGATCAGCGTGTCACGCACGTACGTGCGCTCCGAGCTGTCCTGGTCGAGTGCGGCGAGCCGCAGGAACAGGGAGCGGGAAAGGGTGCGGGTGTCGATGGCGTCGCCGTCGTCCAGCACGCGTGCTGCGTCAGTGGTGAGCACCTTCGAGCTGCCCAGATCTACGGACATGCCACCCCCTTTGAGGTCGCGGACGGTCGCGGTAGCGCTCTCGTGATGTAGGAACGCAACCTCCCCCTGAATACCGGAAGTACGGCCGCGTCAAACACCGCTCCAGCAGAATGTCACATGTCGGCAACACGCTGTAGCGCCATGTCGACATTACTGCCTGCGGGCCGTTCGTGGGGTCCCCTTGCGGAGTTACGAATCGATTCGATTTGCGGAGCGCAGTCGAGCAAAGCTGCGCGACAGCAGTCGTGAGACGTGCATCTGGGAGACGCCGAGCTCCGCGCTGATCTGGGACTGGGTCAGATTGCTGTAGTAGCGCAGCAGCAGGATGCGCTGTTCGCGCTCGGGGAGTTGGACCAGCAGATGCCGTACGAGGTCGCGGTGTTCGACCCCGGCCAGGGCGGGGTCCTCGTAGCCGAGGCGGTCCAGCAGCCCGGGCAGCCCGTCGCCCTCCTGGGCGGCTTCGAGTGAGGTCGCGTGGTAGGAGCGGCCGGCCTCGATGCAGGCCAGCACCTCGTCCTCGCCGATGCCCAGGCGCTGGGCGATCTCCGCGGTGGTGGGCGAGCGGCCGTGCAACACCGTCAGGTCCTCGGTCGCCCCGCTGACTTGCACCCACAGCTCGTGCAGCCGTCGGGGGACGTGCACGGTGCGTACGTTGTCCCGGAAGTAACGTTTGATCTCGCCGACCACCGTGGGCATCGCGAAGGTCGGGAACTGCACCCCGCGGTGCGGGTCGAAGCGGTCGATGGCGTTGATGAGGCCGATGGTGCCGACCTGGATGACGTCTTCCATCGGCTCGTTGCGGCTGCGGAAGCGGGCCGCCGCGTACCGCACCAGCGGCAGGTTGGCCTCGATCAGCGCGGCCCGTACCCGGGTGTGCTCCGGCGTCCCTGCCGTCAGCCCGGACAACTCGGCGAACAGCACCTGGGTGAGCGCCCGCGCGTCCGCACTGCGCCGCTCCCGCGCGCTGACCCCGCCTGTTGCCCTGTCTGCTGCGCCGCCTGACGTACCGCCTGCCGCCTCGGGTGACGTCCCGGGCGCCGCCCCGTCTGTCGTCCTGTCCGCTGCTCCGTCTGCTGCTCCGGCCGTCCCGGTGCCCGGCGTCGCGTCCGGCGGCCCGGACGATGTCGCGTCTGACTGCGCGTCCGGCGCCCCGTCCGGCGCCCCGCCCGGCGCCGTCGCGGGGCTCGGCGGTGTCCTGGGCGGCGCTGTCGCGGGCGGCTGCGGGGTGGTCGCCTCGGGGGAGGGCGTCGGGTGCGGGGTGGCCGGTGGTTCTGCCGGCGGGTCGGTGGGCGGGGCGCCCGGTGAGTCGGTCGGCGGGGCGGTGGGCGGCCGGGCGGTGCGGCCCGTCCGGTCCGCGCGCTCGGTGCGCTCGGTGCGCTCGGTCCGGTCCGTGCGCTCCCCGGGTTCGGTGCGTTCCGCGCGTTCGCTGGTGCCGCCCTGGGGCGGGGCTTTGGGTGCAGTACGGGCCGTCACGGTCACGCCACCCTTCACGTAGTCCCATCCCAAACATCCGGCAAAAGCGGTCATAGCATCACAAGACATGTCCACTGTGTGCAAGCACCGTATAGCGCCGTGTTGATGGGTGAGTTGGGGCGTGCTCTCCTTCGGTTGGCCGCGCCCGTACGGTCGACAGCCCCCCGCCGTACGGCAGGGGGCTGTGGATGACGGTGGGCGGCTGTGGACGGCCGCGGCGGTTCGGGCCTCAGAACTCGTAGTCGGCGATCACCCAGGTGGCGAATTCCCGCCACTGGGCGGCGACGGCCTGGTGGGCCGGGTGTTCGAGGTAGCGGGCGAGTGCGTCCCGGTCGGCGACGGCCGAGTTGATCGCGAAGTCGTACGCGATGGGGCGCTCGGTGATGTTCCAGGCGCACTCCCAGAACGTCAACTCGGGGATGACCCCTTCCAGCTCCGCGAACGCCTTGGCGCCGGCGGCGACGCGCTCCTCGTCGCGCGTCACACCCTCGTTCAGCTTGAAAAGGACCAGATGACGGATCACGGCGGCTGCCCTTCGTGCGGATGGCTCAGGTGCGCGGCGGCGGGTGCGGGCAGCCCTGCCGGTGGTCGGTCAGTTGACCAGCTCGGTCATGAACTCGCCGATGCCCTTGGCCGCATCCGAAATGCCCTCGAACCCTACCTGCACCAGCTCAGCGGCCCGGGCGGGGGAGTTGATGATCGTGTACAGCACGAAGACGACGAGTATGTAGGTGGCGATTTTTCTCGCTTGTGCCATGCCGTCCGCCTCCCCTGCGTCGCTGTGGGCCCGCGTGAGTCTATCCACAGGCATGCGCTGTTCGAGTGACTAGTGCGATCGTTCATGAGCTCTTCAGCGTCGTGGAGGTCAGGAAATCTCCGGCGAAAACCCCTCGAAATCCGAACGAAAGCCCACTGCGGTGGGACGCGGCCGGCGCCCGGCCCCCGCCGTGCGGTGGCCGTGGGTGACGGCGTGTCGGGGATTTCGTGGTTCGCGCGCCGTATCCGGCCGGCCGCCCTAGGGTGAGGAGGCGGCTGCGGGCCGGGCGCGGCACCGCCCGTCGGCCCGTACGGGGAACCCCGGGCGGACCCGCGGTCACGGCGGTGGGACGGCAGCCAGCGCAGGCACTGCGAGCACGACGAGCACTGCAAGCAGCACAGGCAGCACAGGCAGCAAAGCAGCACAGGCACCACAAGCGGGCACGAGCAGCACCAGCACAGCACCACAGGCAGCGGAGACGGACGCGCCCCGGACACGTGGACCCGGGCGCCGTTCACGGGCGCGGTTCGTGGACACGGTCCACGGACGCGGGATTTCGGAGTCGGCCCATGGCATTTCAGCTTCCGCCCGAGGTGGCGTACTTCGTCGACCGTGACGCGGAGCAGGCGTCCGCGCTGCTCGCCGTCGCGCAGGGCACCGGCCAGGACCGGCCGGTGTGCATCGCGCTCAGCGGCCTCGGCGGGGCCGGCAAGACGGAGCTCGCCTTCCGGCTCGCGCGCCGGCTGCGGGCCGACTGCCCGGACGGCGTGCGCTACCTCGACCTGGACGACCTGCGGCACGACGGGGGCGTCGACACCGTGGACGCGCTCGGCGAGCTGCTGCGCGGCCTCGGGGTCGGCAGCGACTGGCTGGCCCCCGGCCTCAAGGCCAGGCACCGGCAGTACTGGGAGTGCACCCAGGACAAGCGGCTGGTCGTCATCGTCGACAACGCGCGGTACGCGGCCGAGGTGCTGCCGCTGCTGCCGGCGTCCGGGCGGAGCGTGGCGATCGTCGCCAGCCACGGGCCGCTGTACGACCTGCCGGGTGAGTCGGCCGTCGAACTGCCGCTGCCGCCGCTGCCCGATCCGTACGGGTTCGAGCTGTTGCGCCGCCTGGTCCACGACGACGCGCGGCTGGACGCCGAGCCCGAGGCCGCGCTCGGCGTCGTACGGCTGTGCTCCGGGCTGCCGGCCGCGCTGCGGGTGGCCGGGCCGTGGATCCGACGGCACCGCAGACGCCCGCTGGACCGGCTGCTCGCCGAACTCACCGTCGAACTGCACCAGAAGGGTTTACCCGTGGTCGAAGCGGTATGGGACGCGGCCTACCGCGGCCTGAGCCAGGACGGCGCCCGGCTCTACCGGCTGCTGGCCGACGTGCCGGGGCCGACCTTCACGCCGGCCGCTGCGACCGCGCTGCTCGGTGCGGGACCGCGGGCGGCCGACGACGCGCTGGACGAGTTGGAGAACGCCGGGCTGCTCGACGTACGGGGGCTGGCCGCCGACGGCAGCGGGGGCCTGCGGCTGCCCGGGTTGCTGCGCGGGCACGCCCGTCGGCGGGCGGACGAGGACGGCGACGAGGCGGTGCGCGCGGCGGCCGTGGCGCGCATCGTGCGGTGGTACGCGCGGCAGGCGCAGCGCGCCGACGCGCTCATCGCCGGGTCCAGGATGACCTGGGCCGATCCGGTGCCCGCCGAGCCGGACGCGCCCGATGTGCCGCTCGCCGACGCGGGGGCCGCGGCGCGCTGGCTTGAGGCGGAACGGCACGCGCTGTACGCGGCGGTCGCCCTCGCCCACCGGCACGGCCTGGACACCGAGGCGTGGACGCTGTGCGAACCCCTGTGGACGCACTTCCTGGACCACCGGCACTACGCGGACGTGGTGCCGGCCTTCCGCACCGGCCTGGAGAGCGCACTGCGCGCCGAACACCTGCCGGCCGCGATCCGGATGCGCTGCCAACTCGCCCGCCCGCTGTGGGAACAGCGCGACTTCGCGGCGGCCGAGCGGGAGCTCGACCACGCGCAGCGCGCGCTCGGGCTGCTGGGCGGGACGGAGAAGGAGCGCAAATTGGGGGCGTCGGTGGCCGAGTTCCGCGGCATGTTGCGCTCGGCGTCCGGCGACTGGGCGGGCGCCGCCGAGGACTTCGCCGCGTCCCGCGCGGTGCACGAGGCGATCGAGAACACGTACGGCGCGCTGCTCCAGTGCTACCGGCTCGGCGAGGCCAAGGCGGAGCTCGGCGAACTCGCCGAGGCGGCCGAGCTGCTGGGGCTGGCCCTGGCCGGCTTCCAGGAGCAGGGGCACAGGCGGCTGCGGATGATCGGGCGGACCAGTTTCGCGCTCGGCCGGGTGCAGCAGGCGCTCGGCCGGCCTGACCGGGCCGCTGAGCTGTACGCGGCGGCGCTGGCCAGCGCCCGCGAGCGCGGCGCCGGGCAGGACGAGGTGCGGGTCCTGGACGCGCTCGCCGAACTGGCCGAAGCGGCGGGGGACGCGGCCGGGGCGGCGGAGCACCGCACGGCGGCGCGGACGATCCGGCAGCGCAACGGGGTCGGCGCGTAAGGACCGCAGGCCGCGGTGGGCCGCCGCGGGTACCAGCGGGTTCCAGCAGGTCAGAGCCGGCCCCCGCGGGGCTCAGAAGGTCTGGGCTGCCTCGTCGGGGGTGGCCGGCTGGAGTTGGGCGATGAAGGTGTGGCCCCCGATGACGCAGGCGAGGGTGGCGGGCGTGGGGTGGCCGGCGGCGAGCCAGGCGTGGACGGCGCACAGCGCGGCGGCCGGGTCGGCGACGGCGACGCGCCCGCCGGTCCGGCGCGGCGAGAGGTGCACCGCGAGCAGGTGCCCGGTGTCGGTGCGCACCACGCACCGGCTGGCGGAGAGCACGACGGCCGCGGTGCGCGCCCACGGGTAGTCGGCGAGCGCGTGCTCGGTCCAGCCGGCCGCGGTCCAGGCCACCCCGTGCGCGACGGCGGCCGGCCCTCCGGCGCTGGTGGGGGCGTTCGTGCTGGTGGGGGCGGAGGCGCCGGCCGGGCTGGCTGGGCTGGCCGGGTTGCTCGTGCTCGCCGGGGCGGCCGGGGCGTGGCGCCGGTAGAGCAGGGCGGCGCTCTGGTTCTGCGGTTCGGAGGCCAGGTCGTGTTCGGCCGCGAGGAAGTGGCCGTGCTGGTTGCCGTCGGCCGGGTAGCGCTCGACGCGAACCTGCTGGCCTTCGACGTGGGCCCGGACGGCGAACGCGGCCGGGGTGCGGGCGGGCGGCCGGGGCTCGGGCAGCACGCGGGCGGTGACGGGGGCGGCCCGGGGCGCCAGCCGCAACACCTCGTACAGCTCCGCCCGCAGCCGCTCAAGGGACCTGCCCTGTTCGGCGAAGGCGGCGGCGGCCACCGCGCGGGCCGTGCCGGGCCGGTGGCCGGCGAGCGCCGCCGCGACGGCCCGGGCGACCTCGTCGGTGCTGCCGTCCGGCTCCGGGAGCGGCGCGAGGCGGGGGCTGTGGGCGAGCAGGCGGGCGATCGGGCTGTCCGGGATGAGCTCGTCGCCACCGTCGTACGCGGCGATCACCGGCCGGTCCAGCGCCGCGCCGTACAGGGCCGTCGAGCCGTGGTCGGTGACGACCGCGTCGGCCGCGACGAGCAGCGCGGCCCACTCCTCGTACGGCCTGGCCAGGACGGCACCGGTGGCGAGCGCGGGGGCGAAGCGCTCGGTGAGGTTCAAGTGGCCCTGTTTGCTGTGCTCGTTGGGGTGCACGATCAGGGCGAGTTGGTACGCGTCGTAGGGGAGTCCGGCGGCGAGCACGGCCGGCAGCGTGGGGCGCCGGTGGAGGAGCGATTCCCGGCCCCAGGTGGAGGCGAGGACGATGAGGGTGCGGGTGCCGGTGCCGAGGGCGGCGCGGTAGCGGTCGCGGTGTGAGCGGGAGGCGAGGACGCGTTCCAGTGTCGGGTCGCCGACGACCTTGGCCCGGGCGGCGGCCCGCGGGCTGCGCGCGGCGAGTTGGGCGACCTGGTCGGGGTGGGCGAGCGCGTGCAGGGTGGCCAGGGCGCGGTCGCCGGAGATGAGGTACGCGGGGTCGAGTCCGGACGCGGAGTCCGCCGAACCCTCGTCGCGCACCGTCTTGCCGAAGCCGGCGCCGTGCGGGAGCAGGACCCGGGCGCCGTGCAGGAGCCGGAGTTCGCCCTTGGGGCTGGCGGCCACGATCAGGTCGAAGTCGCGGCCGATCGCCTCGTGCCAGGGCAGGGTGTGGGCGCCGGCCTGTTCGACGGCGGCCAGGGCGTCGATGCCGAAGTCCGAACCGGGCATGAGCGTGAAGAGCCGGTCGATGCGGCTGTCGCCGGCGAAGACGGGGAGTACGTCAAGGAGGCGGTGCAGGGCCGTCGCCGACCGCGCCACGAACAGCACCTGGGCCTCGCCCGTCGCCCGTCGCCCGTCGCCCGTCGCCCGTCGCCCGTCGCCCGTCGCCCGTCGTTTTCAGTCTCCGACATTCTAGTGCGGGCTCTTTTCGTAGGGGCGGAAAAGCAAATCTTCGGGCGGAATTCACGGTGCTGGGGTGCGGTGTCAGATCGTACCCGGCAGGGGGAAATAGCGGTTGATTACGGCCGGCCGTACGCGGGGGCAAAGGACCGGGCAATGCGGGGCAATTGCCGGGGAACTCCGCGTGGTTGTGGCGTCGGTCAAGATGTCCTCCATGAGCGAATGGAGCATCGCACTGATCGCGGCGGGTTCGGCGCTGGCCGGCAGCCTGGCCACGGGGTGGTTCACGCGCAGCGCGGGGGAACGGCAGGCGCAGGCGGCGCGGCACGCGGGCGACCGGCAGGCGGACGCGCTGCTGGACACGGTCCGCATGACCCTGCTCGACCAGCGGGCGGTGCGACTGCTCGACCTGCGCCGGCAGACCTACGTACGGTTCCTCGAAGCAGCCGAAACCAGCGCGTTGGCGCGGCGTACGGGGGAGCGGGAGGCGGGGGAGCGGGGGGCGCTCCAGCGGGCGTTCGGGTCCGTGCGGCTTGAGGGGCCCGACGCGGTGGTGGACGCCGCGCGCGAGGTGGTGGGCCTGTTGCGCCGCGAGGGCTCGCCGGACGAACTCGACCGGGCCCGGCTGCGCTTCATCGCCGAGTGCCGCACGGCCCTGGACCACGTGGAACGGCCGGACGAACCGACGCCTTGAGGTGTCCCGGCGCTTTGCGGGCGGGATCGGAACCGTCAAGTCCGGGTGAAGTGTGTGGAGTTGGCGTGACCGAAGTGGTGTCGCTGCGGGCCGGTGGCCCGTAGGGTCGTACCGCCGTCGGGCCGTGGTTCCCGGGGGTCGCGGTGCGCGTGCCGGGCCTGGTGCGCGGCCGTGTGCGACCCTCCGGGGCGCCCGGGCGGCGCGCGCGGACGGGTCGGCCGCGGTGCGCGGGGTGTCGCCCCGGCCGCGGGGTCGGCGTGGGGGCGCCGACCGGCGACGTCAGCGGCCGTGTCAGCGGCTCAGTTCCTGGGGGGAATGCGATGGTGTGGGACCGGCGGGATGCGGCCGGACACGAGGGGGAGCCTGCGGACGAGGCGGCGGGGGCTGCGGGGGCGGCGCCTGCTGAGCCGCCCGCGGCGCCGGCGTCTCCAGACACCCCGGCGTCCCCTGGGGGCCCGACGCCTCCGAAGCCCCTGACGGGGCAGGGCGAGGCGGCTGCGGCCGGTGGTTCGGGTGGGACCCCGCCACCTGATGGCTCGGACACCGCGCCCCCGCCCGCCGGTTCGCGCCGCGCTTCCCCTCCGACGATGCCGTTGACCGCGCTGCCGCCGGCGGGCCCGGGTACGCCAGCGGACCCGCAGACACCGGCGCACCCGGCGGGAGCGCCGACGCCCCCGTCGGGGCCGGCCGACGCACCTGTGCCCAGTGGCTCGGGCACCGCCGGGCCCCCGCCCGCCGGTTCGCGCCGCACCTCACCCCCGACGATGCCGTTGACCGCGCTGCCGGCGGCGGGCCCGGGGCCATCAGCAGATTCGGGTACACCGGTGCATCCGGGAGTGCCGACGCCCCCGCCGGGGCCGGCCGACGCGCCTGCGCCCGGTGGCCCGCCGGCCGCGCCCCCGGCGGGCCCGCGTCCGGCCGACCCGCGGGCGGCCGGTGGCCATCCGGTGGAGACGACTCCGCTGGCCGCGTACTCCGAACCCGTGCCCGAGCCAGGTCCCGTACCCACGCCCGTACCCGCGCCTGCGCCCGCAGCGGCGCCCCCGCCCCCGCCCGGGCCCCCGCAGGGCAGCACCCCGGCCGGTCCGGTCGACGCGCTCGCAGCGGGCCCGTACGCCACCGCGCCCCCACCTGCCGACGCCCCGCCGGCCCACCCGTACGGCCCCGGCGCCCCGCCGGGAGCTCCCCACGCGCCCGGCCCCCAGCCGGCCAACCCGTACGCGACGCCGACCGCGACCGCAGCCGCGTCCGCGACGCCCGGCGCCCACCCGCCGCCCGGCGGTGGCTACGGGTTCGGCGCGCCCCCGCCGACCGCGCCCCCGCCCCCGCCCGCGCAGGCGCCCGACGTGCCGGTGGCGGCCGATCCGTGGCGGGCCGTCGCGGTGGCGGTGCTCAACGCCAGTGGGCTCGGCGCGGGGTACGCGCTGGTGCGGATGTGGTGGGCGGTGGCGGTGTGTTGGGTCGCGGTCGGTGGGCTGTTGGCGTTCGCGCTGCCGGCCGAGCCGGACGGGGTGTCCGGCGCGGTGGTGATCGGGTTCGCCGTGGTGTGGCTCGCGGCGGTCGCGCACGGGGCGTTCGTCGGGTTGCGCCGGCGGCTGGTCTGGCCGCCGCGCGCGCCGGTGGCCGTACTGCTCGGGATCGTGCTGCTCGCCGCGCCGCTGGGCGGGTTCGTCGCGTACGACGCGGCGCGGGACGAGGCCACCGAGGAGATGCTGCTCGACCGGCTGGCGGAGGCCGATCGGCTGGTCGAGGCGACCAGCGGCGAGCGGTTCGACAGCGCCGAGTCCGACTACCGCGCGGCCCTCGCCCTGTACGGGGGTCTCATCGAGGACCACCCTGACTCGCGGGCCGGGCGGCGGGTGCCGGACCGGCTCGCCGCGTACTACGAGTCGGTCGGCGCGCCCTACGCACGCCAGGATTACTGCGGGGCGATGAAGCCGCTGAAGTACCTGCGGACCGTGCCGCGGACCATCGACAAGGAGCACCTGGGCGCGCTCGCCACCTGGCCCGACGACCGGCTGGCGACGTCGCTGTACGAGTGCGGGGCGCCCACCCTGGGCGCGGTGGACGACAGTGCCGGCGAGGTGGGCAGCGCGCAGCGGGTGGCGCCGCTGACCGAGTTGCTGACCGACTTCCCGCGGTCCGCGCCGGCCAAGAAGGTGGAGCCGGCGGTCACCGCGGCCGTCCGCAAGGCCGCCGACGACATCGAAGGGGCCGACCCGTGCGGCACCGTCCGGCGGCTGCGCGTCCTCAGCAGCCAGGCCACGACGCTGGCCGGCGCGGCCCCGAGCACGGGCGGCGGGCTGCGCGCCGCGGCCGGCACCGCATCCGGGCACCTGCGGGCGGGCGCGTACGCGTGCGGCGTCGACCAGTACGAGGAGGGCGAGTACGCGCAGGCGATCACGACCCTGACCGACTTCACCACCACGTACCGCAACGACAAGAAGCGGGCGCTCGCCGAGAAGATCATCATCGCCGCCGAGGTCGCCAAGTCGCTGCCCGACGCGGGCAAGAAGCTGCCGACCACCGACTCCGGCGGCAGCGTGTCCCTGACGGTCAAGAACGACAGCCCGAACGAGGTCGAGATCCTCTACACCGGCCGGGTGACCGGCAAGTTCTCACTCCCGGCGTGCAAGGGCTGCACCACGTACGCCAGCCGCGAACAGGCCAAGACCCGCGCCTGCAAGGGCAGCACGAAGCGCCCGCAGCGCACCCTGTCGCTGCCGCTCGGCACGACGTACTTCCTGCACCGCGCGAAGGACAAGAGCGTCAACACGGGCACCGACACCGTCAAGATCGAGTCCGGGTACGTGTACACGGAGTGCGCTTACGAGGTGAGTCCGTTCGGGCTGGGGCCTGCGGACTAGCGGACGGGCGGAGCTGGAGCGGGCGCACGTGGTGCGGGGCAGGGTCTTCCGAGGGTTGAGGCGGGGCGGTGCCGACGGCGCCGCCCCGCGTCGCATCCCACGTGGCGTCCGGCGTCGCATCCCACGTGCCGTCCCGCGGGGTGCCCGCGCGGCGCCCCGCACTGCTTACGTCGCGCCCACGTCCCGTACACCCCACTCCGTCACTATGTGACCCAGCTCACGCGAATGCGGGGGTGGGGGCGGACAGGTCAGGGTGTGGAGCATTCATTGCGGGCCCGGGTGCGGGCGGGGGAGCCGGGGGCGTTCCGGCGGCTCTTCGACGACCACGCAGCGGCGGTGCACCGGCACGCCGTACGGATGACCGGCGACTGGGCCACGGCCGAGGACGTCGTCTCGCTCACCTTCCTCGAAGCGTGGCGGCTGCGCGAGCGCGTGCTGCCCGACGGCGCCGAGAACCTGCGCCCGTGGCTGCTCGGCATCGCCACCAACGTGCTGCGCAACACCACCCGGGCCGCCCGTAGGCACCGGGACGCGCTGGCCAGGCTGCCGGTCGGGGGCAGCGTGCCGGACTTCGCCGACGAGGTGGCCCAGCGGATGGCGGACGGCGAACAGTTGGCTGCCGCCCGGCGGGCGCTCGGCAAGTTGCGGCGGATGGAGCGCGAGGTGTTCACGCTGTGCGTCTGGGAGGGGCTGGACTCGGCCACCGCGGCCGAGGCGCTCGGCATTCCGGTCGCCACCGTACGCACCCGGCTCTTCCGCGCCCGCAAGCGGCTCCGCAAGTTGACCGAGGAGGAGTTGAAGGGCGATCGGGGGCCGGGGCGGCCCTGGGCGGCCGGGCGGCCGGCGCCCGCCCGTACGGGACCCGCCGTCGCCGCGCGCGGCGTGTGGGAGTGGGAGGAGACCCCATGAACGGCCATCCGTGGCAGCGGGACGAGGCAGCGGACCGCGAGGAGTTGGCCGCGCTGTTGCCGGCCCCGGGTGCCAGGGCGCTCGATGCGGGCCGCCACCGCGAGCTCCGCGAGGGCATCGTGCGCGAGATCGGCCGTCAGCGCGCGGCCGGCCGCACCGGCCGCACCGTTCGCGACGTGGGGCGGCAGCGCTGGAAGCGCCGGCTGCCGGTCGCGGTGGTGCCGGTCGCGGTGGCCGTCACGGTGGTCGCCGCGGTTTCGCTGGGCGACCTGAGCCCGGACAACGCGCGCGATGTGACCGCTGGCGCCGGGGCAGCGCAGGTGCAACGCCTGGACCGGGTCGCGGCGGCGCAGCAGAGCCGCCCGCCGGTGCCGGTGGGCAGGTACCAGTACGTGTACACCCGGTCGGTGGGGCTCGCACGGAAACTGGTGCTCGGGCAGCGCGGCGGGGCCTTCGCACAGCGCGAGGAGTGGCGGCCCGCGAACGCCAAGCCGGACGTCCTCCAGTTCCGCACCACGCTGCTCCCCCAGAACAGCACGTCGTCCGTCGCCTTCCCGCACACCAAACAGAGCGCCGAGGGGGTCGAGCACAGTCCGCTGACGCTTCCGTACGACACGCTCAGGGACCTGCCCACCGACCCGGCCGAACTGCGCAAGGCCCTGTACATGCGCGTGGACGGCCGCGGGCCGGCCGCCGACGACGCGGTCCTGGAGCTCCTCGACTCGCTGCTGGTCGTCTCGAAGCTGGTGCCCGACGTGCAGACGGCGCTCTTCCGGGTGGCCCTCCACCTGCCCGGGGTCACCCTCACGCCCGGGGTACGGGACGGGGCCGGCCGGCCCGGCGTCGGCCTGTCCGCGCAGCGGGCCTCGGCGGCGTGGGTGACCTGGGTGTTCGACGAGAAGACGGTCACCTATCTGGGGACGACCGATGCCGCTTTGCTGAACGTGGCCCCGGTCGACGCGCGGCTGGACCTGCCGGACGGGGCCCGCCCGCCGGGGGCCCGGCGGTAGCGGGGCGGCGCGCCGCTCCGGCTGCTGCGGAGTGTGGACGACCTCGGCCCGGGGCGTGGCCCGGGGCGGGGCGAGGCCCGGCCGGCAGGCCCGGCCGGGGAGGGGGCGGTCGGCTCCGTACGGGGGTCGGTGCCGACCGCCCCCTCACCCCCCACCCCGCGCCTCGATCCGCTTCTCGAACCAGTGGTGCGCGTACGGCTCGTCGTTGAAGGCGGGTACCTCCGTGAAGCCGTGGGCGTGGTAGAGGCCGATGGCCGGGGTGAGGGCCTTGTTGGTGTCCAGGCGGAGCAGGTCGTGGCCGTGGGCCGCGGCGCGCGCCTCAAGCTCGGTCAGGAACCGGCGGCCGAGGCCGAGCCCGCGCGCTGCCGGCGCCACCCACATCCGCTTGACCTCGGCGGGGGCGCGGCCCGGCAGCTTGAGCCCGGCGCAGCCGACGGGCTCGCCGTGCACCCTGGCGACCAGGAACAGGCCGTGCGGCGGGCGCAGTTCACCGGCGTCGGGCAGCAGGCTCAGCGCCGGGTCGAAGCCGGTGGCGAAGGACTCCTGCATTTCGGCGAAGTAGGCGCGCAGACAGTGCTGGGCGTCGGGGTGGTCCGGGTCGACGGCGTCCAGCGTGACGGTCGCCGCCGTCAGCAGCCGGTCCACTTCGGCCATCGCGGCCACGAGTCGGGCGCGTTGGGCGGCGTTCAGCGGTTCGAGGAGCGAGCCCGCCGCCTCGTTGCTGCGCTGGTCGACGACGGCCCGTTCGGCCCGGCCGGCCGCGGTGAGCCGGACGAAGCGGACCCGCCGGTCCTTGGGCTTCGGCTCCACCGTCACCAGGCCGGCTGCCTCAAGGGAGCGCAGCAGCCGGCTCACGTACCCCGAGTCGAGGCCGAGTCGTTCGCGCAACTGCCGTACGTCCTGGCCCTGTTCGCCGATCTCCCAGAGCAGCCGCGCTTCCCCGACCGGCCGTTCGCGGCCCAGGTAGCGGTCGTGGAGCACGCCCACCCGCTCCGTCACGGTCCGGTTGAACCGCCGCACCTGCTGGATCTCCGCTGCCTGCCGCTTCGCCGCGTTCATTTCTCTGACTTTAGTCAGGTAAACGGCGCGGGGCTAGTGGGGGCGCGGGCGAGTGGGGGGCGGGGGAGCGGGTGGTGGGTGGCGTGGGGAGCGTGGGTGTGTGTCGGGCGGGTTTGGGTGGCGGAGGCGGCTCGGGCGCGCGTCGTGCGGGGGCGTGCGTCGTGCGGGGGTGCGCGTCGCGACGGGGTTGCGCCCTGGCGGCCCCGTACCGTCCGGTGGGAAATCCCTTACGGGGCAGGCTCCTGTGCCATGCTCCTGTGCCGGAATCGGAACGCGGCAGGGCGGAGTTCGGGCGATGAATGGCGCTATTCCTTCTAGCGGCGGATATGACGGCATTCCTGCTAGCGACGGATATGACGACGTCAATGTATTCCTGCGATTCCTCCAACACCTGGGCTGGGACGATCTGCTGAACGTCGGATATTTCACCTGGCCCACGCTTCCCGCCGCGATCAACGGCGGCGCACCGTTCCAACGCGCCCTGGTACGCCGCTCGCTGGCGCTGCTACGGGCCGAGCCCGGGCACCTCGTACTCGACGCCGGGTGCGGGCGCGGCCACACCACCGCGCGGCTGGCCGACGCCGGCTGCCGGGTGGTCGGCGTGGACGTCAGCGCCCGGCAGATCGCCTGGGCCAGGGACCGCTTCGGGCGCCGCCCCCGGGTCGCCTTCGAGGTCGCCGACGTCACCGCGCTGCCCACCACCGCGGGCCGCACCGACCTCGCTGACCAGTCGTTCGACCGGGTGCACTGTCTGGAGGCGGCATTCCACTTCGGCCCCGAAGGGCGCGCCGCCTTCCTCGCCGAGAGCCACCGCCTGCTGCGCCCCGGCGGCCGGCTCGTCCTGGTCGACTTCACCTGGCCGACCCGTGCCACGCCGCAGATCGACCGGCTCGATCCGCACGGCCTCGTCCGCCGGTCCTGGCGCTTCCAGGATTTCGAGAACCTGGACGGCTATCTCCGCAAGGCCACCGCAACGGGCTTTCGCATTGCCGCGGTTCATGATTGGACGCGCCCGGTCGTCCGGCGTTCCGCCCGACTCATCGGCACCATCGGCACGGTCGCCGCGACCCGCGCCGGCCGCCGTGCCCTGTGCACCCGCTGGGCCGGGCTACGGGAATTCACCACCGCCGATTGGAATGCCCTCCTGCCGGTGGTGGCCGCACATGCGGCGGCCGGTAGGGAAATGGGCTATTCGGCACTGGTGTTGGACCGGCCGCGCTAGTCCGCCGGTACGGGGCGCGCGCTCCCGGTGCTTGGTGCGCGGCCCGCGGGCGGCGCCCCCCCCGCGGCACCGGCCGCGTCGCGCTGGGTGGTCCCACCAGGGACGGAGCGTGCCGGCGCGACCCGTACCCGGTGCCCCAACTCCCCGGCCCTGGGCCGCCCTTACCCCGCTCACCTGCATCGATGCACTCTCGTATATCGATCGGTGAGGGAATCGAATCAGTCGGTCCTTGAATACGCTTTTTCCATCGCCGATTCTGGTTTTGCCGGCGCTTTACGGGCCTGGTAATCGGAATCTTCGCGACGGGGGACGTGGTGATCGGTGTATTACGGGGAATGTTCGGCGGCCGTCGGATGCGCTTCACCGCAGGCGCGGTGGCCTTCTTTCTTGCGGTCGCCGGAGTGGCGGCGTGGTGTGCCACCCGGGATTCCGGGCCGGCCGGCGGGCGGGCGGCGGACGAGGAATCCGGGGACATGGCCCTGAGGCCACTCACCACACAGGAGTCGAGCCTGCTGCACCGTGCGGAGCAAATACTGTTGCGGGACTGCATGCGCAAGCGTGGATTCACGTACCGGATGGTTCCCGAGAATCCGATCCCCGAGGCGCGCGAATTCCCGTACGTCATCGACGACGTGACCTGGGCGCGGCAGCACGGATACGGCAGCGATATCGATCGGAAGGTCGAGCGGATTCGGGCCGCGGACCCGAACCAGAAGTACTTCCGCAGCCTGTCGCCGGAGCGCAGGGCCGCGGCGCTGGTGGCGGCCAACGGCGCCAGGCCAAAGGGGCTGACGGCGCTCCCGCCGGACGGGGTGCGGCTGCAACGCAGCGACGAGGGCTGTCGGACGGAGTCCGAGCGTGCGCTGTACGGGGACGTCGCCGCGTGGTTCGAGGCCACTTCGACCACCGAGGCGCTGCCCGACATGGCCCGCCGCCGGGTCATCGCCGACCCCCGGTTCAGCCGGGCCACCCGCCCCTGGTCGGCCTGTATGCGAGAGGCGGGCCACTCCTATGCGACCCCCGCTGACCTGCGCGAAAAGCTTCCACCAAGAGAACGGGCCCGGCTCGGTCGGCGCCTGGTGCCACTCGCCGTCACCGAGGCCGAGTGCGCCCGCTCCAGCGGCCTGGCCCGGGTCGCGAACGAGCTGGACCACCAGTACCGGCGCCAGCTCGAACGACAGTACCGGCGAGCGGTGGAGACCGAACAACGGCTCCAGCTCGCCGCCTTGACCCGCGCCCGTCCCGTCATCGCGGACGGCGGCGCGTAGCACGAGAGCGCGGAATTCCCCGCGATATCTCGTACGTCACTCACCGAAAGAGGGAAACATGTCTCGCACGATACTGACAGTCGCCGCCGTGGCGGCCGTGGCCCTGGCCGGAATGCCGTCGCTCGCGGTTGCGGATGACGGACGTGGGTCGGCCAAGGAGCCGGTCGTCGCGGCGGACGTGTCCGCCAAGGCCGACGGCTACCTCTACGCATTCGAGCACATCAACAAGGGCGGGAAGAGTGCTCGCTGGGCCAGCAACTCCTGGAATTGGGGCCTGGACCGTGACTTCAACGACAAGGCTTCGTCGTTGCACAACAACGGTTTCCCGGGCAGCCTCGACGACGTCATCGTCTACCGGGACGCCGATTTCAAGGGCAACAGCCGGGGCGTGCACAACGGTGTGTACCTCGCGGATCTCCGCAAGTGGAACTTCGACGGCACCAACGTCCCCTTGCAGGACCGCATCAGCTCGCACCGTTGGGTGAACCTCTAATTCCCACGGCTCATTGCTCCGTCGGTCGGGCGCCCGAAGGCGGCACGACGGTGATGCCCAGCCGGGTGCGTACCCCCAGTGGGTGCGCACCCGGCGCCGTCGTGGGACGGGGCGAGCGGGGCCACGTCCCGGCCCAGGCGCCGTCGCGAGAGCACCGCGGGACCGCCACGGGCCAGGTGCGCCCGGCTACTGCGCACCCCGCTTCGCCAGCAGCGGCAGGTTCTTCTGGAGGGAGCGGTCCTTGGTGCCGTCGGTCGCCATCGCCTTGAGGGCCTGTTCCACCTTCTCCTTGAGCGGGCTGCCCTTGGGCAGGCCCACCCCGTACCGCTCGTCGCCCGACAGCCGGAAGCCGCCGAGGCGGAAGGCGCCGTAGCGGTCCGCCGCGTAGCCGGCGAGGAGCGCGTCGTCGGTGGTCACCGCGTCGACCGTGCCCTGCTCCAGCGCGTTCACGCACAGTGCGTACGAGTGGGCGGAGACGATCTCGGCCTGCGGCGCGGCCCCGGAGTCCTTGAGCACCTGGGCGGGCGTGGAACCGGTGACCGAGCAGACCCGCTTGCCGTTGAGGTCGGACGGCTTGCTGATGGCCGAGTTGTTGGCGGCCAGCAGCACGTCCTGGTGGGCGACGAGGTAGGGGCCGGCGAAGTCCACCCGTTCCGCGCGGCTTTCGTTGATCGTGTACGTGGCCACCACGAGGTCCACCTCGTGGCTGGTGAGCGCGGCCTCGCGGTCGCTGCTGCGCACCGGCTTCCAGGTGATGTCGGCGGGCGCGTGACCGAGCGCCCTGGCCACGTAGGTGGCCACGTCGACGTCGAACCCGGCGTAGCTGCCGTCCGACTTCCGGACGCCGAAGCCGGGCTGGTCCGCCTTGACGCCGATGGTGATCTTCTTGCCGGTGGGGGTCTCGGGGCCGGTGCTGGCCCCGGGGTCGGTGCTGGTCCCGGGGTCGGCGCCGTTCGGCTGCTGCGACTTCGGCTGGTCGCCCGGGGCGGATGGCCCGCCGGTCTTCTCCGGCCGGCCGCCGGCGCTGTTCGCCTCGTCGCCGGGCAGCAGTTGCCAGCCGAGCACGCCGGCCAGGACCAGCACACCGGCGGCCCCGCCCGCGTACCACCGGCGCCGACGGGGCCCGCCCGCACCGGGCGCGGACGGCGGCAGGTGCACCGGGGCGGGCGGCGTGCCCGGCTGCGCGCCGGGTGGTGTGCCGTGGGGCGTGCCGTACGGCGGTGCCGGATGGTGCGTGCCCGGGGCGCCGCCGACGTACGGGGCCGACACGGCGGCACCCGTGGGCGGGCCGAATCCGGGTGGGGGCGTGGCGGCGGCCGGGGCAACCGGGGCCGCTCGCCCGCCGGCGGGCGGGGCCAGGGGGTAGTGGTCGGTGGGGTCGGGCCCGGTCTCGGCGGCGGCCGGTTCGAGGTGCGGCGTGGCGGCGCCCGGGCCTGTGCCCGTGTCCGTGGCCGTGCCCGTGCCTGTGCCCGTGGCCGGTTCGGGGTGGGGCGTGGGAGTGGCGGGGTGGCTGACAGGGGGCTGACCCGGGGCGGGCCGGTCGGCGTCGGGGGTGGCGGCGGCTGGCCCGTTCCCAAGGGGCCCGTCCGCGCCGGGGCCGTCCGCAGCGGGCCGGTCCGTACCCGGTCTGCCCGCAACGGGCTGGCCCGCGCCCGTTCCTCCCGCGCCCGATCCGCCCGTACCCGAGTTGTCCGTACCCGAGTTCTCCGCAACGGGCCGGCCCGTATCGGATCGGTCCGCGCCCGGTGCCCCCGCGGCGGGCCGGTCCGCTGCGGGCTCGGCGGTGGGGGCCGTTTCGACCGCCGCGAGGAGGCGATCGAGGGCGGCGGCGTCCGGGCGGGCGGCCGGGGAGCGGGCGAGCAGCGCCGTCAGCGGGCCGGTCAGCGCGCCCGCCTTGCGCGGCGGCGGAACGTCCTGGCCGACGATGGCCGCGAGCGTCGCCAGCGTGTTGGCGCGCCGCATCGGGTGCCGGCCCTCCACGGCCACGTACAGCATCATGCCCAGCGACCACAGGTCGGCCGCCGCGTCGCCGTCCTGGCCGGCGGCGCGTTCGGGCGCCATGTAGTCGGGGGTGCCGATCAGCGAGCCGGCGGCGGTGAGGACCGTGGAGCCCTGGATGGCGGCGATGCCGAAGTCGGTGAGGACCGGCCGGCCGTCGGGCCTGATCAGGATGTTGGCGGGCTTGACGTCGCGGTGCTGGATGCCGGCCGCGTGCACCGCGACCAGCCCGGCCAGCACGCCCCGGCCGAGCCGCGCCGCCTCGGCCGGGTCGAGCGTGCCGCGGGCCAGCCGGGCCGCGACGTTCTCGCCGGGTACGAGTTCCATGACCAGCCACGGGTACGGGTGGTCGGCGCCGTCCACGATGTGGTAAATCGTCGCCACGTGCGGGTGGTTGATCCGGGCCAGCGCCTGCGCCTCGCGCAGTACGCGCGCGCGTAGTTGCGCCGCACCCTCCGGGTCGTGCTCCGCCAGTGCGGGATCGGGCGGGCGTACCTCCTTGAGCGCCACGTCACGGCCGAGCGCCAGGTCCCGGGCGCGCCAGACCGTGCCCATCCCGCCACCGCCGAGCCGTTCGCCCAACTCGAACCGGCCGTCGACCACCCGCCCCACGGGTCCCCCTCGCCTCACGCCGCCCGCACCCGCCGGCGACCCCCGCTGACACCGGCCCCGACTTTGCCACAGGGGCGCGCCGGGCGGCCCTCAGCAGCGGGACCTTCCGGGCAGGCGACTGCGGACGCGTACGCGCCAGGCGGCGAGCCCGAACAACCGGGCCCGCCCCCACCCGCAACCAACCCACGACCAACCCACCCCACCCGCAACCAACCCCCGCAACCAACTCACCCCACCCCACGACCAACCCACCCACCACACCAGGGCTCATCCCGGTGGCGCCCCGCGCCCCACCCCCATCCGAGTGACGCAGCGTGCGCGTGCCGATCGCGGTGCACTACCTTGCCGCGACGAACGGTTCCGGGCCGGCCCGACGGGGCGGCGGGCGAGAGAGGTGTGGGCGATGGGGCGAGCGTTGATCGTGGTCGATGTGCAGAACGACTTCTGCGAGGGCGGTGCGGTGCCCGTGGGCGGCGGGGCGGACACCGCGGCTGCCGTCGCCGAGTTGGTCGCCGGAGCCGGAGCCGGAGCCGGAGCCGGAGCCGGAGCAGAGGGCAGCGACAGCGACAGGGGCAGCGACGGGACGACCGGGGCCGGGGCCGGGGCCAACGGCACGACGTACGCGCGCGTGGTCGCCACCCGCGACCACCACATCGACCCGGGCCCGCACTTCTCCGCACACCCCGACTACCGCGACTCGTTCCCCGTGCACTGCCTGGCCGGCAGCAGCGGCAGCGAGTTCCACCCCGCCTTCGCGCCCGTTGCCGCCTCGGGCGCCGTCGACGAGGTCTTCTTCAAGGGCGCGCACTCCGCCTCCAAGAGCGGTTTCGAGGGCGCAACGGCGGACGGCACGCCGCTGGCCGAGTGGCTGCGGGCGCACGACATCCAGGACGTGGACGTGGTCGGCATCGCCACCGACCACTGCGTACGCGCCACCGCGCTCGACGCGGTCGCCGCCGGCTTCACCACCCGGGTCCTGCTCGACTACACCGCGGGCGTCGCCGCCGACACCACCGAACGGGCCGCGTCCGACCTGCGCGCCGCCGGCGTCACCCTGACCGGCACCCCCGTCGTCCGCGCCTGAGCCATCCGCGCCCCATCCCGTCCCTGCCCTGACCCGTCCGCGCCCCGCCCCTCCGTGCCCGGGCCCCCACCGAGGCCAGCGCGTACCCCCTCGCACGCGGGCCCGCCCCGCCGGCGCCGGACCTCAACCCAGCGCCTCCCGCCCCACCCCCAGCACGTCGAGGAAGGCCAGCGTGGTCGGGCTCGGGTTGAACTCGTTCCAGGCCAGGTACTCGATGCGGCGCGGGCCGTCCACCACCGGGACCAGGGCCAGCGCCGGATCGCCCGCGGCCTGCGGCCGGGCGAAGGCCGACGGGAGGAGCGCGACGCCGAGCCCGCGGGCGATCAGCCGGGTCATCAACTCCGCGATGCCGGCCTCGTACGCGACGTCGCGGACCAGCCCGGCAGCCGCGAACGCCTGGTCGGACTGGGCCCGGGCGGGCGTGCCGGCCACGAAGTCCACGAACGTCTCGTCGGCCACCTCGCGCAGGGTGACCCGGGCGGCCCCCGCGAGCCGGTGCCCGGCCGGCACCACCAGCACGTGTTCGTCGTGGTCGAGGGCGAGCGACCGTACGCCGGCCGGCCGCTCGTTCGCGGGCAGCCCGAGGAAGGCGACGTCCAACTCGCCCTGCCGGACCGCGGCCGTCAGCTCCACACTGCCGCCCGCCCGCAGCAGCACCCGCACGTCCGGGTGGCGGGCCCGGAACCGTTGGATCGCCTCGGGCACGTCGACGGCGGCCGTCGTCACGATCACGCCGAGCGCCAGCCGGCCGCGCACCACCCCGGCCGCCGCCGCGGCGTCGGCCACCGCCCGGTCAGCGGCGGCCAGGCACTCGCGCGCCCGCGCGAGGAACGCCTCGCCCGCGCCGGTCAGCTCCGTACGGCGGCTCGACCGGGCGAACAGCTTCACGCCGAGTTCCCGCTCAAGGCCCGCGATGCGGTGGCTGAGCGAGGACTGCACCACCGCGCAGCGCTCGGCGGCGCGCGTGAAGTTGCGGGTTTCGGCGACGGCCACGACGTAGCGCAGTTGCTGGAGGTCCATACATGCATGGTGATGGTGCATGGTTGCCATCGCAATCATGCTTTGGATGCATGTACGGGGGCTGCGCAGACTTCCCCCATGAACGCCTCGCCCACGTCGCCCGGCCATCGGGCCGGCCCCTCGCGCGCCACGTCCGTGCAGGTGGCGACCGTCGCGCTGACCGCCATCGCCCCCATGTCCTGGGGCACCACGTACGCCGTGACCACCGAACTCCTGCCGCCAGGACACCCGCTCTTCGCCGGCCTGGTACGGGCGCTGCCCGCCGGGCTGCTGGCGCTGGCGATCACCCGGGCGCTGCCGCGCGGCGACTGGTGGTGGAAGGCGGCCGTGCTGGGCGTGCTCAACATCGGCGCCCTGTTCGCGCTGCTGTTCATCTCCGCGGAGCGGCTGCCCGGCGGCGTCGCCGCCACCCTCGGCGCGGCGCAACCGCTGCTCGTGGCGGGCCTGGCCGCCCTGGTGCTCAGCGACCGGCCGAGCGGCTGGCGGCTGGTCTGGGGCGTGCTGGGGGTGGTCGGCGTCGGCCTGGTGGTGCTCGGCCCGCAGGCCGAACTGGACGCCGTCGGCGTCGTCGCCGGCCTCGGCGGCACTGCCAGCATGGCCGCCGGCGTCGTCCTGACCAAGCGCTGGGGCCGCCCGGCCGGCGCCGGCCCGATGGCCGTGGCCGGCTGGCAACTGACCGTCGGCGGGCTGGTGCTGCTGCCCGTGACGCTGCTCTTCGAGGGCGTCCCCGGGCACGTGGACGCGGGCGCGCTCGGCGGCTACCTCTGGCTCGGCAGCATGGGCGGGCTGATCGCGTACACCCTGTGGTTCCGCGGCATCGGCCGGCTGCCGGTCGGCGCATCGGCCCCGCTGGTCCTGCTGTCCCCGCTGGTCGCCACGGTCATCGGCCTCACCCTCGGCGAGTCCCTGAGCCTGCTCCAGGCAGCCGGCTTCGTCCTGGCCCTGGCCGCGCTGCTGGCCGCGCAGTTCCCGGCGCCTGGGTGGGCGCGGGGGCGTACGGCGGGTACGGCGGGTACGCGGATGGGCTCTGCGCCGGACGGGGCCCCGGTGCCGACGGAGGGCGGGGCCCGGGCGCTGGCCGATGGGCCGGCCGTCCGCTGACCCGCTGCGTCCCGGGCCGCCGGCCGCGAGGCCGAGCCCGCAGGCCGGGGGCTGCCCGGGCCGGGGCAACCCCCGCGTACCACCGCCACTGCTGTCACTCCCACCGCCGTCACCCCCACCCGGGCCCCACGTCCACCCCCGCCGCGAGGGCGTCCACGACATCGGCGAGGCCAGCGGGGTCCGCGGGACCAGTGCCACCAGCCGGACCAGCCGGACCAGCCGGACCAGCCGGGCCATCAGGGTCACCGGCGCCGGTGCCGGCACCGGACGGGGCACGGACGCGGGGACCGACCCGGGCCCGGGCCGACGCGCGCGTGCGGCGCTGCCGGGTGGCGCCGTCGCCGTCGGCGGTGAGGCGGCGTACGAAATCGGCGACCTGCGCCCGCTCACCGGTGGCCGCGAGCACCGGCCCCACCAGGCCGAACAGCCGCTCCACCAGGGCGGCCGTGGGCACCAGCCGGCCGGTGCGCGGGTCCACGCCCTGCGCGGCCCAGCCGTCGCGCGCGGCGCGCCAACAGGCCGCGCGGAGCAGCGGTTCGGCCAAGACCGGTCCCGGGTCGCCGCGCCGCACCGCGGCCAGCGCCGCCACCACCAGCGCCCGCACCAACGTGGCGAGCGCCGCCGCCTCCGCTGCCGTCGCCGGCACGTCCAGGGCCCGGAACTCCACCGTCGGCAGGTGCTCGCAGGGCCGCACGTCCCAGAAGAGATTCCCCACGTCGACGAGGACGCCGGTGGCCCGCAGGCCGGCCACCGTACGCGCGTACTGCTCCAGATCGTTGAAGTACGGGGGCGGGCCGCTGACGGGCCAGCCGTTCTTGACGACGGTGCGCCAACTCGCGTAGCCGGTGTCCTCGCCGTACCAGTACGGCGAGTTCGCGGCCATCGCCGTCAACAGCGGTATCCACGGCCGCAGGTGGTTGCCGACCAGCACCGCATCGCCGCGGTCCGGCACCTGCACGTGGACGTGGAGCGCGGACAGGACGAAGTCGTCGCCCAGCGCCCGGAAGGTGCTGGCGCCCAGCCGGTGGCGCGCGTCGTCCAGGACGGGAGCGGGACCGTACGGGCCGAGCACCGGCGTACCGGACGGCACCAGCCGCAGCCCCTCCGCCGCCGCGGCCGACGCGAGCCCGGTCCGCACGCGCAGCAGGTGCGCGAGGAGTTCGTCGTACGTGGCACAGGGCGGCGTCCGCCCCTCCACCTGGTACTCCGTGAACTCCTCGGCCACCAACTCCTCCAACTGCTTGCGCGCCCGCGCCACCACCCGCACCCCCGCCGGCCGCACCGTCCGACTACCGGGCGCGACCAGGAAGAACTCCTCCTCCACCCCCATGCTCGGCTGCGTCTCGCTGCTACTGCTCATGACACCTGCCCGGGCTCGGACGGGGTGCGGCGGGGATGCGCCGCGGTCTTTGTACGGCGGCTCGTACGGCAGCCCTGTACGGGGCCTCGTATGCCGATCCCGTACGACGATCTCGTACGTCCGGTGGCGGTCCCGTGCGGCCGGCCAACCGGGCCGGGCCCACCTCCGTCGGGACAGGCCCGCGCGGGCCCGCCTCCCATGCGGCCGTTCCAGCATGGCCCGGTCCGCGCCGGCCAGCACGTCGGCCGTACGGGGGCCGCGGAGCGGGCCAGCCCCAGCGGATCACCCAACCACCCACACCCCACCCACACCCCACCCGCCCCTCACCCATCTGGCCGCCCCCGCCTCCCCGGCCAGCCGGCGTCGCCCCATGCTGGGAGGCGCGGCCGTGCCGTGAGGCGCGGCGTCGCCCGCCGCACCTCTCGGGCCGTCGGCCAAGCCCCGGCCGGGCCCCGAAACCCGCAGGTCGCGGCGGTCTCCCCCAAACCTTGGAGCGTGCTGTCGTGGTGTCACACCCCGAGCCGTCGATCCCCTGGTGGCACGAGGAGGGCGGCTTCTTCGGCGACCTGTACCTGCGCGCGGACGACTCGCTCCAGACCTTCTTCGAAGGCGAGCACCGGCTCGACACCCGTACCGCCCAAGAAGTCGCCGGCGTGCTCCGGCTGTGCGCCCTGCCGGCCGGCGCGCGGGTGGTCGACTGCCCGTGCGGCTACGGCCGGCACAGCATCGAACTGGCCCGCCGCGGCCTGCGCGTCACCGGCGTCGACATCAACCAGCACTTCCTGAACCTGGCCCGGCACCGGGCGGAGGCCGAGGAGTTGCCGGTGACCTTCCTGCACGCGGACATGCGCCACCTGCCGACGCTGGAGCCGGTGGACGCGGTGATCAACATGTTCTACTCGTTCGGCTTCTTCACGCCCGCGGAAGACCTGGACGTGCTGCGCGGGTTCCGGCGCGTGCTGCGTCCCGGCGGCCGGTTCCTGATGCACACGATGATCACGGTGCCGGCGTTGCAGAGCGGCCGGGTGCCCCCGGAGGAGCACCGGCCGCTGGCCGGCGGCGGCACCCTGGTGGCCAGGCGCCGCCTGGTGCCCGAGACGATGCGTGAGGAGGGCCGGTGGGCCGTCCTCGACGCCGACGGCACAGAACGCAGCATGGGCAGCTACGACGTGCGGATCTACCGCGCCGACGAGTTCGCCGATCTGTGCCGCACGGCCGGCTTCGACGACGTACGGCTGTACGGCGACTGGGACGGCCGACCGTACGCCGACGACGCCCCGTACCTGATCGCGGTCGCGACGGCGTGACGGGCCCGCTGCGCCCCGAGCGGCGTACTCACAGCACGAGCCGCAGGACCTTGTCCGACGAGCCGTTGACGTCCAACTCCCGCATGCCGATGTTCATGGACGGGCTGCTGCCCACGTCCGGGCACCAGTCGAAGACCGACTCCGGCACGTTCTCCGGGAACGGCCCGCTCCACTGCCGCCGGTCGACCGCGAAGGCGTACCAGTACCAATAGCGGTTCACGTCATCGAGGTCCCCGCCGTACGCGACCGCCGACCCACCGGGCTGAATGACCCACCAACCCGTTCTGCGCCACGGTTCCGGCCGGCAACCCCGGTCGAGCCGCTCGATCATCACATTGACGGTGACGGAATATCCGTTGAGGAACTTGAGCACTGTTCTCGCCTCGTTCCCCACTCACCGGGGCTGCCGGTGGACGGCAGACTTAGCGGACGACTCCGCGGACGCCTCCGACTCCGCGGCCCGCTCCGGCGCCCCGGCCAGCCCGGACCTGACCTCGTCCACCCCGTCGGCCCCCGGTACGACCTCCGCAGCCGGCGCCCGCTCCGGCGTACCCGCCACGGCCGCGGCCAACTGCTCCCGATCCACCCCCGACGTCGGGTCCACCCCGTATTCTCCTGCGCCTTTCTCACGCATGGCCCTCTACTCCCAACCGAGCGAACGCACCCGCCACTCGCTTGTTCGGGCCCACTTCCAGGTTAGTGAGCGGGCGGGGTGGGGGCCACAGGGGAATGCGGGGCACAGCGGAATGCGGGGCACAACGAAAACCGCCCCCGACCTGGTTTCCCAGATCGGGGGCGGTTTCCCTGAAGCGGTAGCGGTGGGATTTGAACCCACGGAGGAGTTGCCCCCTCACACGCTTTCGAGGCGTGCTCCTTCGGCCGCTCGGACACGCTACCGAGAGAGAGCTTAGCGGACGGTGGGCCGTGCGCTGAAATCGGTTCCCGGGGCGGGGGGAGTGCGGGGCCTATGCGGCTTTCGTCCCCGGTCGGTACGGGCGCTGCCGCCGCCAGCCTCCACCCGGTCCGTACGGGCCCTGCTGCCGCCAGCTCCGCCGAACCCGTGCGGGCCCGCCGCGCCAGCGGCCCCGCTACCCGCGGTCGCGGAAGAAGTCCGTCAGGAGGGCCGCGCACTCCTCGGCCAGGACGCCGTGGATGACCTCGGGGCGGTGGTTGAGGCGGCGGTCGCGCACGACGTCCCACAGGGAGCCGACGGCGCCCGCCTTCTCGTCCACCGCCCCGTACACGACGCGGTCCAGGCGGGCCAGGACGATCGCGCCCGCGCACATCGTGCACGGCTCCAGGGTGACCACCAGCGTGCAGTCGGTGAGCCGCCACTCGCCGAGTGCCGCCGCGGCCTCGCGGATGGCGAGGACCTCGGCGTGCGCGGTGGGGTCGCCGCCCGCCTCGCGCTCGTTGCGCCCCCGGCCGATTACGGAGCCGTCGGGGCCGAGGACGAGGGCGCCGACCGGGACGTCGCCGGTCTCCGGGGCCCGTACCGCCTCCTCCAGGGCATGGCGCATCGGCCCGAGCCAGGGGGCGCGTAGGGGATCAGTCATGGCACCAGTGTGCGGCCGGCCCGCCGTCGGGCCGACGGCGGGCCGGCGGGTGCCGGCGGTGCCGTCAGCGCACTGCCTCCAGGACCTCCCCACAGCCGAGGGCGTCCGCGATCTCGCTGAGCGCGTCCTCGCCCAGCGCGCGCAGTTCCTTGGCGCTGATGCCGAGGTCGGCGACGAGTTCGGCGTCGCCCAGCGGGCCCGGCGGAACGGCCTCGCCCGAGGCGTCGGTGTCGTCATCGTCGTCGAGCTCGGGTTCACCGTCCTCCGTGCCGTCGAGGTCGACCAACCGGTCCAGATCGGCTTCCGCGTCGCGGTCGGTCAGCTCGTCGGTGAGCATCGCGCCGTACGAGCTGCGGGCGGCGGCTGCCGCGTCGGAGACGTAGATGCGCGGGTCGTCCTCGCCGTCCACCCGGACGAGGCCGAACCACGCTTCTTCCTGCTCGATGTAGACGAGCACCGTGTCCTCGTCGACAGCGGCCTCCCGGGCCAGGTCGGCCAGGTCGGCCAGGGTCTCCACGTTATCCAGATCTGTGTCGCTCGCTTCCCACCCGTCTTCGGTGCGCGCGAGCAGTGCGGCGAAGTACACCGTGACTCTCCCACTGGTCATAGGCGTGCCGGGACCGACGGGGCCGCGCCCCGTCCCATCGGAATCGTGGCAGAAACCTACGCGCCGCGAGGGGTCTTCGGGACTGCGTCGTGCGGCTGCCTGACGCGATGTCACTGACGGATCACCGCTGGAAGCGCTCGGTTATCCGGACGTACGTTTGGTAGTTCCGTGATCACTGAGAGCGCGCCCGGAGCGGGCCCGCGCGCTGCTCAGCCGGGGTGCCGCGAGTCCGGGCCGCGGGTGGGCGCGGGGCAGCGGAAACGAATCGGCCCTGCCGCGCGGCCACCACGCGCGGCCCTTTCGTCCGGAGCCCGCACCCGCTGCCAAACGCGACCCGCGCGGGCGGTGTGTCGTGGCGCCCCGTCCGGTCCCGTCGCGTGGCGGGTACTGGCGCGTGGCGCGCGCGTGGCGTGCGGTGCGGGCCGGTGCTCCCGCTCCCGCTACCGCTACCAGCGGAAGGTGCGCATCCGCATCGCCTGCCGCATCCGGGCGGCGCGGGCGCGGCGCGGTTGGACGCGGTCCCGCAGCTCCCGTGCCTCGCTCAGTTCGCGGAGGAACTGGGCGCGCCGACGGCGTCGGTCGGCCTCGTCCTCCGGCGTTGCCTGGTCGCCGAGTTCGTCTGGGTCGGACATGACGCACCACCTCGGGGCGGAGGCCCGGCCGGGGCGGCGGGCCGGGCGTACGTGCCCACTTTCCCCCGAAACGGTGGTTTGATGCCAGCGCGGCGACAGACTGCTAGCGGCTGTACACGGCGCGGTCACCACGCGTGCCCTCCGTTAATGTCATTGCCATGCGTATCCACGTCGTCGACCACCCACTGGTCGCGCACAAGCTCACCACGTTGCGCGACCAGCGCACCGACAGCCCGACCTTCCGGCGGCTCGCCGACGAACTCGTCACCCTGCTCGCGTACGAGGCGACCCGTGACGTGCGCACCGAGCAGGTGGAGATCGAAACCCCGGTCACCACCACGACGGGGGTGCGGCTCTCGCACCCGCGCCCGCTGGTGGTGCCGATCCTGCGGGCCGGTCTCGGCATGCTCGACGGGATGGTGCGGCTGCTGCCCACCGCCGAGGTCGGCTTCCTCGGCATGGTCCGCAACGAGGAAACGCTCCAGGCGTCGACGTACGCCACCCGGATGCCCGACGACCTCTCGGGCCGCCAGGTGTACGTGCTCGACCCGATGCTGGCGACCGGCGGCACGCTCGTCGCGGCGATCAACGAACTCATGGCGCGCGGCGCCGACGACGTGACGGCCCTGTGCCTGCTGGCGGCCCCGGAAGGGGTGGCGGTCATGGAGCGGGAGCTGGCGGGCTCGCCGGTGACGGTGGTCACCGCGTCCGTGGACGAGCGGCTGAACGAAAGCGGTTACATCGTCCCCGGCCTCGGCGACGCGGGCGACCGGATGTACGGCACGGCGGGCTGATCACGCCGAGCGAGTTGATCGGACCAGGGGGCTGATCCGGCCGAGCGGGCCGGTTGGCCTGAGCGGGCTGATCGGCCTGCCCCGCTCCGTACGCCAGGTGGCGGAGCGGGTGGGCCGTACCCGTCCCCGTACCCACACCCGCTCCGTACGGCGCGAGCGCCCGTACCCCCGCCCGTACCCGCCCCGTGCGTCACGCGGCGGGTCGAATGCCGTCTCCGCCCCCGTCTCGCCGCACCCGCCCGCCGCGCGGCGGGCGCCAGTGGGGGACGGTCAGCAGTCGGAGTTCGGGCGCGGGGCGGGGTGGGTCAGGGCGGTCAGGGCGCGGGTGGCGTCCTGCGGGGCGGCCAGCTTGCGGTAGGCGTCGCCGATGATCAGGTCGACGTCGGGGCCGCGGCGGGCGTCGGTCTTGGTCTGGGCGCCGGCGACGTGCGTGCCCAGCACGGCGGCCCCGCCGTTCGACGCGGTCTTCGAGCCGAGCAGCACACCGGCGCTCTTGACCTTCTTGTCGTACGCGCTCGGGGCGTTGCCCACCTTGCCGACCTTGAAGCCGCGCTTGCGCAGCGCGTCGGCGGTGTCCTTGGCCAGGCCGCTGCGGGTCGTCGCGTTGTACACGTTGACCGTGATGGCCGCCGGCTTCGGCAGCGGCTTCGCCGACGGGCTCGGGGTGCCTTCCGCGGCACAGGCCCGCTTGTCCTCCGAGGCGTGCGCGGTGCCCCCGCCGCCCGTGAACACGTCGATGAGTTGCAGCGTCCCCCAGCCGACGAGGCCGAGGGAGAGGGCTGAGCCGATGGCGGCGAATACGATCCGATGGCGGTTCTTGGGACGGCGCATCCGGGGGTATCGGTCACCCGTGATGCGGTACTTCCCGCCCATGCCGGGGGGCGTCAGCATGCTCATGCCGGCAGCGTAGTCCGGGGCGCCGCTCATGCCTACTAAATGATCAACCGTTCGAGCCCGGCCCAACCCGATCGGCGCAGCTCGTACGGGCCCGCGGGCCCGCCGTCAGCGGGTCGCGGCGGCTCGACGGCGGGCCGGATCAGCCCAGTTCGAGCACGCGGGCGTGCAGCACCTGGCGCTGTTGCAGCGCGGCCCGCACCGCGCGGTGCAGCCCGTCCTCCAGGTACAGGTCGCCCTGCCACTTCACGACGTGGGCGAACAGGTCGCCGTAGAACGTCGAGTCCTCCGCGAGCAGCGTTTCCAGGTCGAGCTGCTGCTTGGTGGTGACGAGCTGGTCAAGGCGTACCGGGCGTGGGGCCACATCCGCCCACTGGCGGGTGCTTTCCCGGCCGTGGTCGGGGTACGGCCGCCCGTTTCCGATGCGCTTGAAGATCACACGGAAAGCCTACCGGGCCCGCGGCACCCGGCGCAGCCATGAGGGCGCGGTACGGAACCGGCAAAGAGCGTCATATCGGGACCGAAGTGCGCGCACGGGTAAGGGGTTGCGGTGCGCCGACCCCGCGCGAGCACCGCCCCCCGCCCCTCCGGAACGCCGTCCTCCGGCAGTACGGCCACTCCATGCGGTCGCCGGCCAGCCGATGCGCAGGTGCCGGCTCCGCACGGGGCGTGGCAGCCCATCGGGGCGCGGCCACGCCCCGTGGGGGCCTCCCCGCCGGCGGGCCAGCCCGTTCGGACGCGCGGGGTGCTCTTCCCTGTGGGGGCGGGGCGCTCCCTGCGGCGGGGGTCCGCTGATCCGGGCGCGGGCCACGCCCCGTGGGGCTCTCTGCGGGGCGGGTCGGGCCCATTTCGACGCGGGCTGCTCTCTGAAGGGCGGGGCGCTCCCTACGGCTTCCCCGAGCCCCCGCCGCCCGCCTTCCCCGAGCCCCCGCCGCCCGCCTTCCCCGAGCCCCCGCCGCCCGCCTTGCCCGGCTTCCCCGCCCCGCCGTCCTGCTCGGCCGCCGCGCGGGCCGCCCGCTTGGCGCTCTGCTTGTACGCGCGGACCTTGGCCAGGGTTTCGGGACCGGTGATGTCGGCGGCCGAACGGTAGGCGCCCGCCTCGCCGTACGCGCCGGCCGCCGCGCGCCAACCGGTGGGGCGCACGCCGAGTTGCTTGCCGAGCAGGGCCAGGAAGATCTGCGACTTCTGCTTGCCGAAGCCCGGCAGCTCGTTCAGCCGGCGCAGCACCTCGCCCGCGTCGTCGCAGTCGCGCCACAGGGCCGTCGGGTCGCCGTCGTAGTGCTCGACCAGGTACGCGCAGAGCTGCTGCACCCGCTTGGCCATCGAACCCGGGTAACGGTGCACGGCGGGCTTGGCGACGAGCAGTTCGGCGAACTCCTCCGGGTCCCGCGCGGCGATCTCGTGCGCGTCCAGGTCGTCGGCCCCCATCCGCTGGGCGATGGTGTACGGGCCGGCGAAGGCCCACTCCATCGGCACCTGCTGGTCGAGCAGCATGCCGATCATGGTGGCCAGCGGGCTGCGGCTGAGCAGCGCGTCGGCGGCGGGTTCCTGGGCGAGTCGGATGCTGGTGGCCATGGGCGGTCGGGGCGCGGGCCCGGGCGGCGGTGGTCCGCCGCGCCCCGTCCTCCTCTCCTGCTCTGCTGCCGGACTGCTGCCGGACGGGGACGTAGCACCATCCTCATCCCGGCCCACCCGCCGCGCGACCGCGCGCCACGTCGGGCCCGGTGTGCCGTACGGGGCCCGGCCCGGTCCCGTACGCGCCGGCCGTTCGGCCACCCACCGGCGCCGATCCGGCCGTCCGCCGGACGCGGGAACCGCGGACCGTGGCGCGGCGGCCCGGCACCGGGCAAGATCGGATGTGCTCGCCGCCCGGCTCGGCGCAGCGGCGCGCCCGGCGGAATCGGTGGGCCCGGGCTACTCGACTACTCAACGGGGCCGGTGGACCCGGTCCGGCAGGCGGGGGCGGCGGGGCCGGCGAGCCCAGTGTGGCCGGCGAGCCCGGTGTGAACGGCGAGCCCGGTGGGAACAGCGGAGGGACGGACTGCGGTGCAGGTAGTGATCTTCGGGGCGACCGGGATGGTCGGCCAGGGCGTGTTGCGCGAGTGCCTGCTCGACGACCGGGTGACCGGCGTCCGTACGATCGGCCGCACCGCGCTCGGCCAGCGGCACGCCAAGCTCCGCGAGGTCATCCACGGCGACTTCGCCGACTTGTCGGCCATCGCCGACGAGTTGACCGGCGTCGACGCCTGCTTCTGGTGCCTGGGCATCTCGGCCGCGGGCAAGACCGGGGCGGAGTACCGGCGGGTGACGTACGACTACACGCTGGCCGCGGCCCGCGAACTCGCCGCCCGCAACCCGGGCCTGACCTTCACGTACGTCTCGGGCGAGGGCACCGACGGCAGCGGCACGTCCCGGGCCATGTGGGCCCGGGTGAAGGGCGAGACCGAGAACGCACTGCTGGGGCTCGACGTGGACGCGTACTTGTTCCGCCCGAACTACATCCACCCCGTCCACGGCGAACGCTCCAAGACGCCGCTCTACCGCGCCGCGTACGCCGCGGCCTCCTGGCTCTACCCGGTCCTGCGCCGGGTCGCGCCGGGCCAGGTGACCACGACCGAACGGCTCGGCCAGGCGATGATCACCGTCGCCGCCCGGCGCGGCGGTGGCCAGCGCGTGCTGCGCAGCCGTGACATCAACCACGTCGCGGGCGGCGTGGGGACGGCCTGACGGTGACGGCCTGACGGTGACGGTCTGCGGGCCGGCCGCTGACCAGCACCCCGGGGCGGGCCCCGTACCGGAGGACCTGTTGATCGCGCGGGTGTGATCAGTCCCCGCCGCCGCCCCCGTCGCCGCCTCCGCCGTCGCCCCCACCATCGCCGCCCCCGCCGTCGCCACCGCCCCCGTCGCTGCTGCCGCCGCCGTCACCCCAGCCGTCCGCGCCGTCGGAGCCGCCGCCGGAGTCCTCGCTGCCGCCGCCGATGTGGGTGAACCAGGGTTGCTCCCAGGCGATCGGTTCGCTCGGACTGGGCGCGGGGCGGCGGGTGCCGAACCGGATCGAACCGGTGCCGTCACCCAACGCGAAGGCGATCGCGAAGAACTGGGCCACCAACGCGTCCAGCGGGTCCCTGCTCTCGTACCAGACGTCCGCGAGCGGCAGCAGCGGCCGGCCGCGGTGGTCGGCGGGCTGGGCGCGGCTCAACTCGGCCACGAGGTGACCGTTGCGGAGCAGCCGCGAGGCACGGCTGTTGCGGCGGCGCAGCTCCCAGTGGCCCTGCGCGCTCTGGAGCGAGACGGTCCGCTGCGACTTGCGCCAACTGTGCGTCACGGACAGCGTGGCCGGCTGCTCGCCGATGGTCACGGTCAGCATCGACGCGGCGTCCCGGTGCCTGGCGGGCATCCCGTACGGGCCGCGCAGCCGGATCACGGGCGTGCCCGGGCCCCACACGTCGGCCCGGACCAGCCTGCGGTCCACGGTGACGGTGATCATCTCGCCGGTGGGGCCGCTCGACTGGCGGCGGGCGATCCACAGCGGCACGCCGTCGTGCTGCGCCTGCGCCGCGAGCGCGGCCACGGCCTCGGCACCGCCGCTCTGCGCCACGGCGAGCTGCCCCAACGCCTGCGCGAACTCCCGCGCCCGCCGCGCCTTCACCAGCATCACCGACCCCGAGGCCCGCACCACGGGCACCACTCCCACCCCCTCGGGCACGTCCCCGAGCACCCGCTCGGACCCCCCGCCCCCCACCCACTGCCCCCGCAGGAACGCCTCGCCCATCGCCACCAGGTTCAGGTGCGCGAGCGCAGTGCGCCGCCCATCGGCCCGCAACGTGAGCGTCGTCAGCTCCACGGTGCTGGCCAGCGGATTCCATGACTTCTCGGCGTAGCAGACGTCGCTCACCGGCTCCCCCTGTGGCCGCTCACGCGGCGGTCTTGTGTGTGGGTGGTTGGTTGGGTGGTGGTGGTTGGTTGGGTGGGTGGTGGGTGTGATGTGGGTGTTGGACGTTGGGTGTGGGTGTGGGTTACGGGGCGTGGGGTGGGTTTTGGTCAGCGAGAGCGTAGACGTTGGGGGTGGGGGTGTGGTTGCCGACCGGCAGCGGCGGTTGGGTTGGACGCGGTGGGCTGAGGGGGCGGGAAGCTGTGGGTGCGGGCCGATGAGCGGCAGCGGTGGCGCTAGTTCGCGCGGGCCGTGCCTGCCCTGAGGTGCTCTGCCAAGTGCTGGAATGCGGCCCACGCCCGTGGGTTGGTGCCGTCGCCGAGTGCGTAGTACAGGCCCGGTCTGCGGGCGGGGCCGAGGAGGGCGCCGGGTGCGAGGTGGGGCGGGTGGCTGGCGTGGTGCAGACCGATGTCCTGCACGGCTTCCGCACCCAGGGTGAAGGAGACGGGCACCGGCGACGGCTCCGGGTGCGCTGGCACCGTGAGGTCGCGGCGCGCGGCGCGGAGCGAGACGAGCAAGGAGCCCAGCCGGTGTTGGGTGACGAGGGTGTGGGCGAGGGCCGGGAGCGCGTCGAGCGGCGGCTCTTCGCCGGGGCCGTACCCGATCGTCAGTGTGCTGTCCTCGCCGACCCCGCCCCTGGTGCGGGCGATTTCCAAGGTGGCCAGGGCGGGGCGGCCCGGGCGGCCGACCGCGAGCAGCCAGGTGGGGCGCGGCATGCGCTGCCGTGCCAGTTCCGTGAGCTGGCGCGGGGACCAGGGGACGTTGATGGGCTCACTGGTGCCCCAGCCCGCCGGCGGCGCCCCGGTCAGCGCCCGCCATGCGGTCTCCAGGCCGCCGCCCAGCACCAGTTCGCCCGTGGCGGGGTGCTCGGCGCGCAGCGAGAGGACGAGTTGGCGTTCGCCGTCGGCACCCGGCGGCTGCGCGGGGCCGGTGTCGGCGTCAGGGGCCGGTACGAAGGCCGCTTCGCCCCACCGCAGCGGAGTGCCGGACAGGCCGTCGTAGTAGCGGTTGTCCCCGTCGTGGACGACCCAGCGGCCCGGGTGGGCGCGCAGGGCGCTCCGGGCGGCGAGGGTCAGCCGGCTCGTGGCGGGCGTGACCAGGTGCAGGGCGCGCCCGCCGGCCGCGGTGGTCTGGAGAGCGTCCGCCAGCCAGCCGCTGAGCGGGACCACCGGCCGGTCCTGGAGGACCAGCGCCGCCCGGTCGGTGAGCACCTCGGCTGCGGGCGGCGCGTCGGGCGGCGTCGGCGCGTTGGCCGGGTCGGGCGCGAGCGTGATGACCTCGGTCGTGGCCGAGCCGGGGGGCCAGACGACGCCGTCGAGCACGGTGGCCAGCCGCCCGGCGAAGGAGCCGGCCAAACCGGCGGCGCCCGCGACGGCTGTGGACGCCCGCGCCTCGGTCCACCACACGGGACCGTCGGGGACCGGGAGCTCCGTTCCCAGCAGGCGCTCCACCTCGCCGGGGACCTGTACGAGGATCGGTGCCTCCACCGAGAGCAGCGGATGGCCGGCCTCGTCCCGGAGCTGGATGACGGCGCCTTCGCCCGTGTGGGTCACCCGGGTGTCGGGACCGCCCGCGTACAGCCCGGCCAACAGTGTCGCCGGGTCGGGCTCCCGCGGGGTGAGGGCGATGACGTCCATGGTCACGAGGCGCCTCCGGGGCCGGGTCCACCGGGCTCAGCGGGCCCGGGCGGGGTGAGGGCGGTCTGGACGAGAAGGTGCGGGCGGCCCCGACGCACGAGCGTGCCGCGCCCCGGTGGTTGGGCCGACGGGTACAGGCCGGGGAACACCTGCCCCTCCGCCCGCTCGCCGGTCATCAGCAGGGCCGTGGTGCCGGACTCCCGCAACGCGGTCAAGAACGGGTCGTACAGCGCCCGGGCGGCCCCCGCCACCCGGCGCGCGATGACGAAGTGCAGACCGATGTCCTGCGCCGACGACACGTACGGCAGGAAGGCGGCGAGCGGCTGTTGTCCGGCCGCGGTGAGGATGTCGTAGTCGTCGATCAGGATCACCACGCGAGGGCCGGTGGGCCCGGTGCCGGCCGCGAACGCATCCAGCGCCTCCGGAGTCTCGTCCGGCATCCGCTTGCCGAGCTCGGCGGCGATGCCGCCGGCCAGCGCCCCGGCCAGCTTCCCGTTGTAGGCGTAGCCACCGCGGTACGGCTCCGGCACCACCTCACGCAGCCCGCGGCGCGGGTCGAACACCCCGAAGACCAGGGCGTCGTCCGGGTGGCGTGCGATGAGTTGGCGGGCGACGAGTGACAGCAGATTGGTCTTGCCGCACTCGTTGTCGCCGAGCACCAGTAGGTGCTGGTCCTGGCCGAACAGGTCGAGCAGGACGGGGCGCAGGTCGCTCTGGCCGAGGCCGATGGGGATCGCGTCGGGCTCCGCGGTGACGCCCGGCAACAGTGCGCCGGGCAACCGGGTGGGCAGCACGCGCACCGGAGCGGCGGGTTCGCCGTGCCAGGCGGCTCGTACGGTGCGGGTGGTGCGCTCCAGCGCGGGGCCGAGGTCGTCGACGGCCGGTCGGGCGTCGATGCGGGGCAGCGCCACTTGCGCGAACAGCTTGGCGTCCGTCAGCACCCGGCCCGGGGTCTCGGCGGTGAGCGTCTCGGCCAGCTTCCGGTCGATGCTGGAGTCGCCCGGGTCGTTCAGCCGTGCCTCCACCCTGGTGCCGAACATCGACTGGGTGGCGATCCGGACGTCGTTCCAACGCAGCATGGCGGCTACCACGTGGATGCCGTAACCGCTGCCGCGCCGCAGGAGTTCGGTGACCAGGTCATCCAGTTCCGCGAAGTCGTCGCGCAGTGCCCCGAACCCGTCGATGAGCAGTACGACGTCGGTCGACCCCAGCTCCGGCAGGCCGCCCGAGGCACGGGTGCGACGCAGTTCGTCGACCGAGTCGATGCGGTGCTCGCGGAAGAGCGCTTCGCGCGTCACCAGCATGGAACGCACTTCCTCGACGGTGCGTGCGGCCCGCTCGCGATCCGCCCGCCCGGCTATCCCGCCGACGCCTGGCAGCGGGGCCAACGCGGACAGGCCGCCGCCGGCCAGGTCGAGCCCGTAGACGGCGACCTCTTGCGGGGTGTGCGTCAGGGCGAGCGCGAGGGTGAGCGTGCGCAGGAAGGTGGTCTTGCCGGCCTGCGGCCCGCCGATGACCGCCACGTGCCCGCCCGCCTTGGTGAGGTCCAGGGTCCACGGACCTTGCCACTGCCGGGCGGGGTCGTCGAGCCGGCCCATGGGCACCCGCAGCGGACCGGCGTCATGGGTGAGGCGCAGGCCGCGGGTGTCCGTGCCGACCGGGCCGGCCACCGCGTCCAGCGGGAGGGCCGCGGGCAGCGGCGGCAGCCAGATGCGGCGCACCGGCGCAGCAGCACTCGCCAACTGGTCGACCAGCACCGACAACACCGAAGGCCCCGCGTCGCGCCGGCTTCCGGCGGGTCCGGTGTCCGCGGTGTCGGTGGCGTCCTGCGCGGCGTCCGGGTCGAGCACCGTGCTGGTGGTGGGGTACGGGAGGGCCAACGGCGCGTCCGGCTCGTACGCCTGCGCTGCCGGTCCGCGGTAGGCGCCGGAGACGTAGCCGGCCTTGAACCGCGCGTACACCGAGGTGTCCACCTTCAGGTAGCCGAACCCCGGCAGCGGGGGGAGCCCGAAGGCGTCGGTGGTGTCCAGCACGGTGCGGGACTCGTCGGCGGAGAACGTGCGCAGCCCGAGCCGGTAGGAGAGGTACGTCTCCAGTCCCCGGAGCCGGCCGCCCTCGATGCGCTGGCTGGAGAGCAGCAGGTGGATGCCGATGGAACGGCCGATCCTGCCGATGGACAGGAAGAGGTCGATGAAATCGGGCTTGGCGGTGAGCAGTTCACCGAACTCGTCGATGACGACGAAGAGGTGGGGCAGCGCCTCCCACGTGGGGTGCTGGGCGCGCAGGGCGGTGTAGTGGCCGATGTCCGCCAGGTTGCCCGCGTCCTTGAGGACCTGCTGGCGCCGCTTGACCTCGCCGGCCAGGCTGGTGTGGACCCGTTCGACCAGCCCCGCCTGGTTCTCCAGGTTGGTGATCATGCCGGCGACGTGCGGCAGTTCGGCGAAGGGAGCGAAGGTCGCGCCGCCCTTGTAGTCGACCAGGACGAGCGCGAGGGACTCGGGCGGGTGCGTCGCCGCCAGGGCGATGACCAGCGTCCGCAGCAGTTCGCTCTTGCCGGAGCCGGTGGCGCCCACGCACAGCCCGTGCGGGCCCATGCCCAGTTCGGCGGATTCCTTGAGGTCGAGCAGCATCGGCTGGTGATGGTCGTCGACGCCGATCGGCACGCGCAGGAAGTCCCGCTCGCCCCGGGCCGACCACAGCCCGTCGACATCCAGCGCCGCGGGGTCGGCGATGCCGAGCAGTTCGGGGAAGTCCACCGGCCCCGCCACGGGGGCGCCCTCCGCGGCGGACTCGGCCGACAGTCGCTGCGGGGCGAGCATCCTGGCCAGCCCCTCGGCTCCGGCGGCACCCACCGCGTCCCAACGGCCCTGGCTCGCCGGCGCTCCGAACGGTGCGGGCGCGGCCGGAGTGGTCACCGCGCCGGCCGCGGCCCGGTCCGGCTGGCGGAGGTCCTCGACCGTGACCCGGTCCTCCGCCACGGTGATCCGTACCGACACCTGGTCCGGCTCGTGTACCTGCTCGGCCAGCAGGTACAGCACCGTGACGCCCATGTCGCCGAGCGGCACGGCCGCATCCGGGCGCGGCAGTTCGGCCGCCGGCCGCCCGTGGTCGTCGCTGACCACCAGCAGCCGGCTGACCAGCCGCAGTGCGTCACGGTCGGACAGCCCGCGCCGCACCTGCGCCGCGTAGGAGGAGCGCCGGGCCAGATCGGGGCCGATGAGCCGGGCCAGCTCCGACAGGCCGGGCGCGAACCGGCGGGCGGCCACCGGCCCGTCGTACGCGTACGAGTCCAGGACGTGCGGCAGCCACTTGGCCCACTCCCAGTCGGCGAGCCGGTCGTCGGCGACGGCGAACGCCAGGGCCGCGTCGTCCGGCGCGTGCCACACCGCGGCCTGCACCAGCAGGGCGCGGGCCACCCCGAGGGCGGCGTCCCGGTCCCCGACGATGCTCACGTTCCCGACCCGGTCCAAGGGCACGGTGAGCGGGAAGTCGCTGGTGGTGGAGTAGCGGGCGATCAGGGCACGGGCCTCGTTGAGCATGAACCGGTCGGGTGGGGTCAGTACGCCGCCGCCCTGTTGCCCCATGGCCAGCGGCTGTACCGGCACCCCGCCCGTGCCCACCCGCACCGCGAGGAAGTCCGGGTCGCCACGGCGCCGCTCCCACAGCCGTGCCGGGTCCCGCACGATGTCGTACAGCGCCTGCGGGGGCGGGTTGAGCTCCCTGGAGCTGGCCCGGCGCTGGCGTTCGTCCGCGCCGAGCTCCTCCCGCAGCTCCTCCAGGTACTCCAGGTAGCGCTCGCGCTGGGCCCGCCGGGTGCGCTGGGCCTTGCCGCGCTGGGACCAGAACAGCGCCACGGCCCCGAGCAGCGCGACCACCAGGACGATCGCGCCCACCGCGGCGAACTGGCTGTTGCGGATGATGGTCATCATCACCACGGAACTCATGACACCGGCCATCGGCAGGAGCGCCGTCGCCGCGTTGCCGATCTTTCCCTCGGGCAGGTTCGGTGGGGCTTCGATGGACCGCGGCTCCGCCGCGACCAGCGGCCTGGTGGCCCGCGCGGGCCGGTGGACGAGGCGTTGGGTCATCGCGCGGTCACCGCACGGCCGAGCACCTCGGCGGCGAGGCGGATGGCCGCCTGCCGGGTCGCGGACGCCAGGAGCCGGGTCTGGACCGGCCCGCCGGCCGCCAGGTGCCGGTCGTACGGCAGCGTGAAGACCGCGGGGCCGGCCTCCCGGAGGTGGGCGGACGCGGCCTTCAGGTCGAGCGAGGCGTGCGGCGTGCTGGTGGTCAGCGCCACGACGGTACGCGCGGTGGCCGGCCGGGGCAGCGTCGCCAGCCACTCCACCACGGCCCGGGTGCCGGCCACGCCCTCGACCGTGGCCGGGGCGACGAGGACGTGTGCGTGCGCGGTGTCGACGGCCGTCCGTGCCACCTCGCCCGGCAGCGTCTCGCAGTCGATGACGGTGATCCCGAAGTAGCGGCGCAGTGCCACCGTCACGGTGCGGTAGGTCGGGATGTCAACGCGCGACCCGACCCGCCCCTGCCCGGCAGGCAGCAGCCAGCCGCCGTCCGTCAACGGCACCAGGTAGCCGGTGACGTCGGTGAGCTGCATGGACGGGACGACGAGTTGCGCGAGGTCCGCACACGACCAGCGCACGGACGGCGCGCCCAACCGGGCCGGCAGCGTGCCGAGCGCGGCGTCCGCCTCCAGGGTGAGCACGGGATCGTGGCGGTAGTGGTTGTACACCCGGCTCAGCAGTGCGGCCACAGTGGTCTTGCCGGCTCCGCCCCGAATGCTGGTCACCACGATCTGCCGGCCCGTGGTGACCGGCTGCTGCAACTCCTGGGCCAGCCGCGTCTCCACCGCCACGGCGCGCGCCGCCGACGAGCCGAACGCGCCGCGCAGGGCACGCAGCGAGCGGCGCGGCACGGACTCGCCCCGGCGCTGCCGACCGCCCGCCGACGCCAGAGCGGGCGGCAGCACGGGAAGGGATTCGGGGGCGGGTGGCAACGACTGTCGCGCCGCGGCAGCGATGTCGGGCTCCGGACCCGCCGGCCGCTCTGACGCGGCGGGGACGCCGGTCGCCTGGTGGGCCTGTTGCTGATGTTGCGGGGGTTGGTGCTGCGGGGTGTGGGGCGCAGGTGCCGAGGCGGTGTGGTGCCCGGCGGTCGCCACCGGTTCGGCCCCCGCGGTCTGGCCCTCGGCCCGCGGGGAGCGATCCGTTGCGGAGGATTCCTGCGCGCGCGTACGGGCCGCGCCGGGCGCCGCACCGGCCGACGGTGGCTGTTCCGTTTTCGCGGCAGCCCCCTGCACACCGATGCTCTTGAGCACACTGCGCTGCCAGTCGTCCCGCGACATGCCCCACCCCTACGCGAATGTGTCGAGCAGCCGCCCGTACACCCCGAAGACACCGATGACCAGCGGGAGGAGCGCGATCACGGCGAACGATTCGACCACGTCCCCCATCCGCCGCAGCCGCACCCGCACGTGTTCGGCGGGCCGTACGGCGAGGACGAGCAGCGGCAGGACCGCCAGCCCGGTGGCGACCGCCAGCGGACCCGCCGGGTCCGCATGGGCCAGCCAGACGGTCACCAGCCGCACCCCGAGCACCGCGCCGGCCAGCAGGAGCACCACGACCTCGACGACGAGCGGGAACGCCCGCGAACGCAGCAGCACGGCCACCGCGACGGCGGCGGTGAGCAGCACCGTCCACACGGTGGGCGTGCGCAGCGCGAGCACCCCGGCGGTCGCGCCGGACACGGCACACACGCAGGTGGCGAGGGCGAGCGCGCGGTGCGTGGCGCTCAGCGCCGTGGACACCTCGTAGCGGCTCACCGAGGTGCCTGCCGAGCGGCGGTCGTCGAGCGCGGCGAGCCCGGACGCCATCAGGGCCAGTCTCGGCAACACCCCGAGCACGACGACGGAGACGACGGCCAGCAGGGCGCCGACACGGGCCTGATCGGTCGCGGTGTGCGCGGCGTCGTTGAACGCGATGGCGGCCTCCCAACACCCGGCCGCCCCGGCCGCGGCCCCGGCCCCCACCAGGCCGCCGCGTCCCAGCGGCGAGCACCAGCCGAGCAGGGCGAGAGTGATCACCGCCACCGCCGCTACCGCCGCCAACCGCTCGGCTCCCGACCAGGCGTGGGCGTCTCCCAGCGTCCAGGCACCGAGCACCCCGAGCACTCCGGCCGCCACGATCAGCGTCGTCGCCAGTCCGCGTCGACGCGCTCGACCGGCGAGGGCCCCGATTAGCGCGGCGGGTGCGGCAGATCCGGCGAGCACCGGCCCCGCGTCGTCCGCGGCGAACTCGTGGCGCGCCAACAGGGCGGCGACCAGGGTCCACCCGACCGCGATCAGACCGGCGGTGGCCCGCCGTGCCTGCGGACCCCAGCGCCAGGGGCGTACGTCCAGGTCGTCCGCGACCTCGTCGGTGACGTCGTGCACCACGGGTGCGGACGGCGCGTCCTGCACCCGCACCAGCCGGAGTACGGCGCCGTCGGGTACGTGCGCCGCCGCGAGGGTGGCGTCCGGTGCGAGCACGGTGCCGTCGCTGGTGACGAGGTGGCGGAGCATCGGCCGGGCCGGTATTCGGTCACCGAGCAGTTCCATGACGTCGGGCAGGAGCCGCCCCACGGGCTCGTCGGAGGGCAGCACGAGGTCGATCCGCCGTCGCTCGCCGACCAGGGTGACCCGGCTCAGCCCGGTCCGGCGCCGTGCCTCGACAGCTATCACGAGTTCGAACCTACCATCGAGAATGCGCCGTTCGGGGCGGGTGCGGACGACCCTGCGGGAGCCGTCGTCGACGCGGGCGAAGGCACCGTACGCGCCGGCTGGCCGGGGTCCCGGTCCACGATCCGGTGCGACACGAACGACCATCCCACGCAGCCGGCACACACCACGGCCGCGATCACCATGCCGGCGAACGCCTTCCCCACCCGCTCGTCGATCGACCGCCGCCGCCGCTCGCCGCCGAAGAGCAGGGCGTCCCGCATCCGGCGCCGACGCACGGACACGGATTCGAGGAGCTGACTGTCGTAGTCCTGGGCAACCATGGGGAACTCACCTCCGCGGGGAGACGTACGAGAAGCGAAAAGGGGCGGGTCAGGCGAAGGCTGCCGGGCGCCCGGCAGGGCGCTGCGCACACAACGCCCGGTGGTGCAGGGTCACATGTCGAACTCGCCGACCCAACTGCGATCGAGGATGCACGAGGGAAGGTATTCGGACTCGACGTCGATGGGGAATCCGGCGTCGTAGGCGAGACAGGCAATGGCCAACAGGTCGAGAGCGACGGCACCATCGGCGGTTTCCATGCGCTCTTCGTTGGCCGTCCAGTAGGCCTTGTGTAGTTGAAGCGCTTGCACGAGCGCCGTGTTGAACCCCGCATGGTCCCGATCAAGGAAGCGGTAGAACAGGTTGAGCGGCGGATAGAGCAACCGCAGCATGAGTTCACGACCGGCGATCGGCGCGTCGTCGGGATCGGCCCCCTTGAACGCCCGAACGAACTTGTCGCTGAGCCCCGGCCGTTCCGTCCAGTACGTCTGGAGCGAATCCACCCAGTCGTAGATGTACTCGTCGTAGATCGCCCCCGACTCCCGCAACAGCGAAATGGGCACCTGACAGAGCTGGTCCATCCGCGGCTGGTCCCGACAGGTGATCGCCATCCAGAAGGCGGTCAACCAGTTGCCCGCATCGGTGAAGTGCTGCGGCCCGGTCGCCGAAAAGGTGCGCATCTTCTCGGCGATGCGGCAGGACACGGTGGTACCGGGAGCGGCGGTGGCGGCGGCGAAGAGGGCGGAACCTACTTGGGCGGCCTGCATCCAGGCTTCCCAGGTTTCCACCTTGTCTGCATGGGGGTCATGGAGGAGGTGTAGGCGCGCTCGGCTCTCCATAATGCCGAGCGTCAGCCCGAACATGCGCGGTGAGTTTTCCAGCCGGATGAGCCTTTTCTCGACGCCTCCTTCGACGATGCGGAAGATCTCTGATCGGTCGACCGGTGGAGAAGGGTCGTCTCGGCTGATCTGCGTAGGCATATCGATACTCCCTATCCGACGTCGAATTGTTGCATTTCGTAACCCGAGTACTGCCCCTTTGTGGACTTCGCTTTAATGAGTAGGTAATCAACCCTTCCGTCGTATAGTGCAATTTCCAGCTCTTCGGCCAGTCTTGTTTCGTGAGGGTTTCTACCCGTTTCGGCGCGTTTTCTCATCTCGTACACGATTGTCTGGAAATACTCCCTGGTCCCTTGGTTTACCAGGCGGCCTCGATATGATTTTCGATAGCCAAGTCTGGTGGTGGTCGACCCCTTGGCCTCAACGACTATAAAGCGCCCATTGGCATCTTCGTATATCTGGTCGAATCGGTTGTTTCCGAATTTTCCGTCATCTACGCGTTTTGCGTTGGGGTAGTGCTCGGGAATGGCATGTAGTCGTGCTACGTCTTCACCGAAATTCTCGCTGGACTTCAGCATCTTCCCATGCAGCGGCGAGTGTGCCTGCTCGGCCTGCTGTACGGCCGCCTCGGTCTCTTGCGTTGCGCGGGCGGCATGGGCCTCTTCCGCCTTTTTGAGTTTGTCCTCGGCGGCGTTGTCGGCGATCACTGCTCTTTCTTTTGCTGCCGCACTCTGTTCGAGTTCGTGCCGGGCGGTCGGGCGCAGCCTTTCGAGGTCCCCGTGAATGGGGGAATCGTGCAAATAGCGCTCCAGTACCGGCGGTGGCAGATCGCTTTTCGCTATCCATGTCGATGGGTTATCCGGATTACGGGTGATCTGTGGAGTTCGGTGGCCGAATTCGTCTAGGCGGCGAGCGATGCGTCGGTGGCCGTCCCGCCGGTAGAACTCCTTGAAATAGTCGGGGTCGACATTGGCCCGTGCCACCTGTAGCCGGACGATTTCTCGCCCGTCCGTCTCGTTCGCCAACCGGGCGCGGATGTCGTCGGGGTCGGCCCCGTGCCCGCGCACCCCGTCTGGCGCACCCTGGGCGGGAGGCCCCTCACCCCCACCCCGACCCCCCACGGCCGGCGGCACATCGCCGCTCCCGTGGTGGGGAGGCGTGCCGCCGCCGGGCCCGGTGTCGTGGTGTGTCGAGGGACCGCCGGTGCGGGCACCCGCGGACACTGGCTCCCGGGCGGGGGCGTGGGCGGGTTCCCGATGGCCGGGGGTGGTGTCCGGAGGGGTGTGGTGGCCTGAGGGGGTGCGGTCGGCTGCTGACGGCTCTGGGCGGGCCGGTGCCGTGATGAGTTGGCCGTCGGCGTCGCGGGCCGTGAAGTGGCCGTTGTGGACGGTGAGGCGGGAACCGTCGCCCAGTACGAGGACGCTGTGCGGGCTGTCGAGACCGTGCGATGCGGCCAGGTTGGCACGGAACCGCGCGGTGACGTCGACGATCTTGGGGGCTCTGGCCAGCGCCTTGCTGGTGAGCGTGACGGTGGCGCCCAGCGGGTCGGCGTAGGCGCCGACCTTCCCCGCCTTGCCCAACTTGCCGCTCCGGCCGGCCGTACTCGCCGCGCCCAGGGAGAGGATGGTGATGATGGCCGTCGGAGCCGCGCGGGCCGGGTTCTCCTTCCACATGTCCCACGCCACCATCCCCTTGGCCGTGTGGACGAACGTCTCCTTGAGGTGCTTCTCGGCGGGGGTCTCCTCGTCCTCGCCGATCGCCCAGTCCATGGCGGCGTCGTAGGGCGTCAGCAGGTAGAGGCCCAGGCCACCGGCCGAGTCCCGCAAGTTGGCCCAGGCGTCACCGTCCCCCGTGGCCAGCAGCGTGAGGCCCTGCACCACGCCGACGACGTTGTCGCGGATGATCCCGTCGTAGACGAAGCTCTTGACGTGGTGGCCGATGTCCCACTTGTCGTACGTGCGCTTGGCGGGCGAGCCCCAGGGGAGGTCCTTGCTCTGGTCGAGCGCCTCTTCCTCGTACCCGTACATGTTCGGCTGGTGGCTGCCGTCGTCAGGGACGAGGCCGGGCTTGCCGGCGAGGCCGAGTATGGTGCCGGCGGCCTTGCGCTCGGCCGCATGGAAGGCCGCAACGGCCGCGTTCACGTCGCTGACCAGCGTGTTGTGCCGGTCGACCTTCTTCTGGTCTTCGGTCCAGTCGTCGTCGTCCTCGACGCTCGTGACGAAGTCCCGGGCGTCCTGCTGTAACTGTTCGAGGCGCGCCGCCAGTGGGCGGACCTCGCCCGCGTACGTCTGGAGGGCGCCCGCCACCTTCTCCAGCTTCCCGGCGAAGTCGCCTGCCTTGTCGCGTACCGGGGCGGTGCTTGCGAACAGGAGGTCGTCTTCGGGGGCCTCGTAGGACGAGGAGAGCAGTTGGAAGCGCTCGTGCACCTCGAAGCCGCGCTGCCGGATGCCGTTAGCGGCGTACTCCAGGTCCGCGATGTCCTTTTCCAACTGCTCCAGTTTGCCCGTGTACTGCGGTATGTAGGTCGGGCTGATCATGTCCATCAGCGGTCCTGCCGTCCCCCCACGCTCGGGCCGTCCGGGTCCGGCACCTGGAGCGCTGCGTCCTGGGCCTGGGCCGCCATGTCCAGGTCTCCCATGAGGTAGGCGCCGGTCGCCGCGCGGGCGCCGAGGATGGACCGGGCGGCCCGGAGTCCGATGAACTGAAGGTCAGGGACGGTCGACTGGGCGAACACGGCCAACGCCGCGGCGACCGGCCCCTGACTGCTGGTGCCGCACGTCGGTTCGGTGATCGTTCCCACCGATGACGCTGCGCTCTCCATGTGCTTCAGGTACGCGTCGGTGTGCCCCTTGAGCCCGCCCGCGGCCTCGTCCGTGAGCGAGGTGACCGTACGGACCCCCGATGGCGTGATGTCCCACTTCGTCATGCGCTATCTCCCCCCGTGGCACGCCGCTGCGTGCCGCGCGTTCGACTGGGCGTCAGGCAGCCAGCCCAAAGGGGCCAGGCGCTGTGCAGCGCGTGGCCGATGTTGGTGGTGGAGCTGGCGGTGTCAGCCGATCCCGTCCACCGCTGCCCGCGCCTTGGCGAGCGTGTTGCGGGCGGTGGTGTCGTTCTTCTCCAGGGTGTTCTTGACCAGTCGGATGATGTCCCGGACCTCGTTGGCCGAACGGTTCCAGCGCGCCTCTTTGGCGTGGTACTCGTCCGCCACGCCATCGGCCTTGAAATCGGCCATGGCGGCCTTCACCGCTCGATCGCGGTCGGCCAGCACCAGTTCGAGGCGGCCGATGACACCCTGAAGCCCGCCCTGTACCTCGGCGGACGCTCCCAGGTCGTAGCTGCGGCGGTCCTGGTTGCTCATGACTACCCCCCGTTCAGCGCCCGGAGAACCGGGCCGCTTCGAAATTGGCACCGGACATGGTCTGTTGGGCGTTGTCCGCCTGTTCCTGGTCTCCGGTGCCGAAGGCGCTGTCCATCCCGCTCTGGCCGCCCAGGATCATCCGCAGGGATTCGTTGAGCGCCGCGGTGATCTCGTCGGAACGGTCCTTGAAGGAGTCGAACGCCGCCCGCCCCGCCCCGTTGAAGCGCCCCTCCAGCGGCTGGACGGCCGCGATGAGTGCCTGGATCAACGTGCCGAGGTCGTCGCTCGATCCGACGGTGCTCTTGCCCAGGTCGGACAGCGTGGTGCTGCCCATGTCGAACTTCACTTCGCTCCCCCTAGCTGCTGCGTTCCCCTGTTGCGGTCGGCCCGCTCGCAACGCACGGTCCCGCGCTCCCCGGCGCGGCCCCACCCGCCTACGTCGCGTGGACGCACTGCACGCCAAACGCGTGTTCCAATTGCGTACAGCTACGCCAACGATACGGTGCGCTGCCTCTACGCGCTGTAGCAGTTCCGTGACGACGATCGATTTCGCCCATCGGGGCGGGGTGGATCCGGCTGGGTCAGATAGGGCGTATCGGGGGATTCTCCTCTGGTCTCGTAAGAGTGGAGGACGCGGCTCTCTCCGTGCGTGGAGTGGCGCTGGAGCGAACTCCGTGCCCTATCCACCTTGTTGTCGGCGTCGTGGCGGATGCGCGCCCTCAGCCGCTCCGTCGGACGCTCCTCCTGCACCGCCAAGCGGTTCCGGTCGGGAAGGGGGTGACGTTGGCCGAAACTTGGCGTTGGGGCCGGCGGGGAAACCGCTCCCAGGGCGAAGCGGCGTCGCGGTGGCAGGGGCAGCGCGGGGGAGGGGTAGGAGGGCGGTGTCACAGCACCCCCGAACGCCCCGGCACACACCCCACCCCCACCCCCGTACCCTGACCCCACCATCAGCGGAGGAGTATCCCGTGGCCAGTGGCAGTGGCAGTGGCAGTGGTGTCGGTGCGGGTAGTGGTGCGGGTGGTCCCGCGCGGCTTGGGTGGGGGGAGCCCGCGCGGCTCATCGAGCGGTTTGGGCTTGAGCCGATACCGCGCGAGGGTGGGTGGTTCGTGCGGACCTGGGCCGGGGAGGAGCGGGGGGACGGGCGGCCCGAGGGGTCGGCCATCGTCGTGTTGTTCACCGATGAGCCCGACGGGTTTTCCGCCCTGCACCGGCTCGCTTCCGATGAGACCTGGCACTTCTACCTCGGCGAACCCTTCGAACTGCTGCTCCTCGCGCCCGACGGCTCGGCCCGTACGGTGCTGCTCGGCCCCGACGTGTTCGGCGGGCAGTGCGTGCAGTTCACCGTTCCGGCCGGGACCTGGATGGGCGGGGTGGTGGCCGGCGCTGGGGGCTGGTCGTTGGTGGGGTGCACCATGGCGCCGGGGTTCAGCGAGGAGACGTACGAGCACGGTGACGCGGACGCCCTGGCCGCGGACTATCCACAACTCGCCGAACGGGTGCGGGCGCTGTGTCGACCGTGAGGCGACCAACCTGCTGGAGAGGATGGGGAGTTGGAGAGTGAGGTGCTGCCCGATCTGCGCGGGCAGGTCGTGTTGGTGACCGGGGCCGGTGGGTGGATCGGACAGGGGATCGCGCGGCGGTTCGCCGCCGCGGGCGCGGCCGTCGTCGCGCACTACCGCAGCAGCGCAGACAGCGCCCGCGCCCTCGTCGCGGAGATCGAGGGCGCGGGCGGCGAGGCGCTGGCCATCGGCGCCGACCTGGCCGCCGAGGCCGAGTGCCGACGGCTCGTCCAGGAGGCCGCCCAGTGGCGCGGGCGGCTAACCGCGCTGGTCAACAACGCCGGCGTGCAGCCGATCCAGCCACTCGCGGAGATGACCGGCGCCGACTGGTCCGCGGTCGTCGACACCAACCTCGGCTCCACCTTCGCCTGCACCCAGGCCGCGGCCGAGGTGATGCGGCCGGCCGGCGGCGGCACCATCACGCACATCGCCTCCATCGAGGCCAGCCAGCCCGCGCCGGGCCACGCGCACTACAACGCGGCCAAGGCGGCGATCGTCATGCACGCCAGGTCGGCGGCGCTGGAGTACGGCCTGTACGGGATTCGGGTCAACTCCGTCTCGCCCGGGCTGATCGAGCGGCCCGGGCTCGCGGACGCCTGGCCCGACGGCGTACGGCGCTGGACGGCTGCCGTGCCCGCGGGCCGCCTCGGGCGCGCCGCGGACGTCGGCAACGCCTGCGTCTTCCTGGCCTCGCCGCTGGCCTCCTTCGTCAACGGCCACGACCTGGTGGTCGACGGCGGCGTCTCGGCCCGTCCGACCTGGTAGCCCGCCCCCGCCGGCAGGCGTCTACTGCCGACAGACCCTCGCCGGCAGACACCCCGCCGGCAGGCGCCCCCCTCACTCACCCACCCACATACTCCCGCAAATGCTCGGCCGTCAGCGTGTCCCCCTTTTCGACCAGGGCGGTGGGGGTCCCTTCGAAGATGATCTGGCCGCCTGCGTGGCCGCCGCCGGGGCCGAGGTCGATGAGCCAGTCGGCGTGTGCCATCACCGCCTGGTGGTGTTCGATGACCACGACCGTGTTGCCGGCATCCACCAACTGGTCGAGCAGGGCGAGGAGTTTGTCCACGTCGGCGAGGTGGAGGCCGGTGGTCGGTTCGTCCAGGACGTACGTGGAGGACTTCTCCGCCATGTGGATGGCGAGCTTGATGCGCTGGCGTTCGCCGCCGGAGAGCGTGTTGAGCGGCTGACCGAGGCGCAGGTAGCCGAGGCCGACGTCGTTGAGGCGGCCGAGGATGGTGTGGGCCTGGCCGGTGGGGAAGAACGTGTGTGCCTCGGCGATCGACATGCCGAGCACCTCGCTGATGTTCTTGCCGCGCAGCGTGTACGTCAGCACCTCCGGCGTGAACCGCTTGCCCTCGCACTCCTCGCAGGTGGAGGCCACGCCGGCCATCATGGCCAGGTCGGTGTAGACGAGGCCGAGGCCGTTGCAGTTCGGGCAGGCGCCCGCGGAGTTGGCGCTGAACAGGGCCGGCTTGACGCCGTTGGCCTTGGCGAAGGCGGTACGGATCGGGCCGAGCAGCCCGGTGTAGGTGGCCGGGTTGGAGCGGCGGGAGCCGCGGATGGGGGACTGGTCGGCGACGACCACGCCCTCCCGGCCGCTCAGGTAGCCGTGGATCAGCGAGCTCTTTCCGGAGCCGGCCACCCCGGTCACCACCGTGAGCACCCCCTCGGGCACCTCCACGTCCACGTTCTTCAGGTTGTGCGCGTCGGCCCCGCGGATCGACAGCCAGCCGCGCGGCGTCCGCGGCTGCTCGCGCAGCTTCGCGCGGTGGTCCAGGTGGCGCCCGGTGAGCGTGCCGGAGGCGCGTAGCCCGGGCACGTCGCCCGCGTAACACAGGTGCCCGCCCTCGGAACCCGCGCCGGGACCGAGGTCGACGACGTGGTCGGCGATCGCGATGACCTCCGGCTTGTGCTCCACGACCAGCACCGTGTTGCCCTTGTCGCGCAGCCGCAGCAGCAGGTCGTTCATCCGCCGGATGTCGTGCGGGTGCAGGCCCACCGTCGGCTCGTCGAAGACGTACGTCACGTCGGTGAGGCTGGAGCCGAGGTGGCGCACCATCTTCACGCGCTGCGCCTCGCCGCCGGACAGGGTGCCGGACGGGCGGTCCAGGCTGAGGTAGCCGAGGCCGATCTCGACGAGGGAGTCCAGCAGGTCGCGCAGCGCGCTGACGATGGGGCCGACGGAGGCGTCGGCGATGCCGCGGACGAACGTGGCCAGGTCGCTGATCTGCATCGCCGAGCACTGCGCGATGTTGACGCCGTCGATGGTGCTGGACAGTGCGGCGGCGTTCAGCCGGGAGCCGCCGCAGTCCGGGCAGCTCCTGAAGACCACCGCCCGGTCCACGAAGGCGCGCAACTGGGTCTGCATCGTCTCGCGGTCCTTGGTCAAGTACACCCGCTGCACCTTGGTGACCAGGCCCTCGTAGGTGATGGTGTGCGAACTGGTCTTGATCTTGGTGCTGGGCTTGTAGAGGAAGTCGGCCCACTCGGTCTCGGTGAAGTCGGCGAGCTTGGTGTCCGGGTCGTACAGGCCGGAGTTCGCCATCACCTGCCAGTACCAGTTGTCGACCGCGAAGCCGGGCACGGTGATCGCGCCCTCGTTCAACGACTTGGTGCGGTCCACGAGTTGGTCGACGTCGACCGTCGACACCTCGCCGACGCCCTCGCACGCGGTGCACATGCCCTCGGCGACGTTGAAGCTGAACGCGCTTGAGGTGCCGATGTGCGGGGTGCCGAGGCGGCTGTAGATGATGCGCAGCATCGTGTACGCGTCGGTGGCGGTGCCCACCGTGGAGCGCGAGTTGGCGCCCATCCGCTCCTGGTCCACGACGATCGCCGCGCTCAGGTTGTGCAGCGCGTCCACGTCCGGCCGGCCCAGGCTCGGCATGAAGGACTGGACGAAGGCCGTGTACGTCTCGTTGATCAGCCGCTGCGACTCGGCCGCGATGGTGCCGAAGACCAGCGAGGACTTGCCGGACCCGGAGACCCCGGTGAAGACCGTGAGCCGCCGCTTGGGCAGGTCGAGCGAGACCTCGCGCAGGTTGTTCTCCCGCGCGCCGCGGACCTGGATGACGCTGTGCTGGTCGGCGGCGGTGAGCGGAGCAAGGGGGGCGGTGGGGGCCGGCGTGCCGGGGGCCTGGGTGGCTATCGGGGCGGGCGTGCCTTCGGCCGGCGCGGCTGCGGGTGTGCGGGCGGGCTGGGGCGGTACGGCGGGCATGGCGGATCTCCTTGTTCCCCGCGCCGGCGGGCCGGCGGTACGCGGTACGGCGGGTCGTCGGTTCGGCAGTACGACGCGGCTCGGTCGTGCGACGACACGGCCGTACGCGACGACACGACGGGTACGACGACACGACGGGTACGGCGCTGCGGCGGCGCGGGCGCGGGGGAGTGGAAAAGCGGGACGGTGCGCAGACATTACCCCGTCCGGCGCCGATCCGTGCATTCTTTTCGGCTCCCGGATACCGTTCCGGCATTCCCGCTTTCGCCCTCCGGAACGTACGCTCTCGCCTGTCGGAATATCGTCCGCGAATTTCCCCGTCGCGGACCGTGAATGACCTCGACGTGCGGTATTCGGGAACGTTCCTGCGGGGCCTGCGGTGGCGCCGCGGCCGGACCCGGCCGCGGGCCCGTGGCGCCGCCGGTCCCGGACGCGGCGGAACGTCGTTGACCAGCAGTGATGACCGCATCGCGGTGGGACGTTGAGGCACGTGGACGGGTACGGGCCTGCGGCCGGGAGCCGCTATCGGGGAACCGTCGTGGAGCCATCGCGGAACCGCCGCTGAACCGCCGAGGAAGAGGCATCGGAATGCGTCCCTCCGCGCGCGGAATTACGGGTGAGTGGTTAGCGTGAAGGCCGGACCACCCGCTCAAGGTCTGGGCGGGCCGGGCGAGCGAGAGGACGTGAGGGGCCATGGCCACCTACCCGGAAGGGGTGCCGTGTTGGGCCGACGCCATGTTCACCGACCTGGAGGGCGCGAAGGCGTTCTACGGTGACGTCCTGGGCTGGACGTTCGGCGAGAGCTCCACCGAGTTCGGCAACTACACGCAGGCGTACGTGGGGGACCAGGCCGTGGCCGCCGTGGTGCCGCCGATGCCGGGCTCCGAGGAGAGCTCCGCGTGGTGCCTGTACTTCGCGTCGGACGATGCCGCCGCGACCGCCGCCCGGATCAGGGACAACGGCGGCGAGGTGCTGATGGGGCCGATGCAGGTCAGCGACTTCGGCACGATGGTGCTCGCCCGCGACCCGGCCGGCGTCGCCTTCGGCGTCTGGCAGGGCGACCGGCACCAGGGCTTCGACAAGGTCGGTGAGGTCGGCGCGTACTGCTGGGCCGAGGTCTACACCCGCCAGCCGGAACAGACCGACGCCTTCTTCACCGCCGTCTTCGGCTACCGGGCCCAGCGCGTGGACGACGACCAGATGGACTTCAAGATCTTCACGCCGGCCGGCCAGGACGGCGAGGCGGTGCTCGGCCGCGCCGCGATGGGCGAGGACTTCCCGGCCGAGGCCCCGGCCCACATCAAGATCTACTTCACGGTGGCCGACTGCGACGCCGCCGTCACCCGCGCCACCGCCCGCGGCGCCAAGGTCCACTTCGGCCCGCTGGCCACCCCCTTCGGCCGCTTCGCCTCCCTCGGCGACCCGCAGGGCGCGGCCTTCGCGGTGATCGACCCCAGCAACACGGAGGGGGAGATGCCGAAGATGAAGGACGCGTAGGCGGAGGGCCGGGCCGGCGCGGTGCCGGGTGGGCGCTGCGCATGACTTCGGCCCGCTTGCCCCCTGGCTCGTACGCCCCTGGCTCGTACGCCTCCGGCCCGTGCGCCCCTGGTTCGTACGCCCCACAGAGGTCATCCCCACAGAGGTCATCCCCACAGAGGTCATCCCCACAGTGGCCGTCCCCCGCGGCTGCCGTTGCCGCCCTCCGGCGCCGCGATCACTCCCGTACGGCCGTGGCCTTGAAGAACGTGTAGTGGAAGGTGCCGCCGGGCTCTGCGGTCCGGTGGAGTTCGGCCAGGCCGCGGTCCCAGTCGGCGGCGGTGGTGAGGCCGCTGGTCAGGGCCTCGTCGCGGACCGCGGCGACCATCGGGATGAAGGTGTTGCGGGTGAAGCCGGCCATCAGGTGGGGGCGGGTGGCGTCCGCGTAGACGGTGCGCGGGTGGACGGTGACGCCGGCGTACCCGGCGGCGGTCAGCAGCGGCTGGAGCGCGCGGCCCAGCAGGGCGTTGCCGCCGCCGGCCGCCTGGAGGCTGACCAGGTGCCCGACGGCGGCCCGCGCGGCGGCGCCGTCCGGGTGGAAGAACGCCGAACCGTGGTCGCCCTCGATCACCGTCAGCGTGCCGCCGGGCCGCAGTACGCGGCGCAGCCCGGCCAGCGCGCGCTGCGGGGCGCGCAGGTGCTCAAGGACGAAGCAGACGAAGACGTGGTCGAACGACGCGTCCGGGAACGGCAGGGCGAACAGGTCCGCCCGACACCACTGCACCGCCGCCCCCGGCGCCTGCCCGCGCACCCGCTCCCTGGCCTGCGCGAGCGATGCGGCGCTGTGGTCGACGGCCACGATCCGCGCCCCCGGGCTGCCCGCCACCAGGTGCACGGTCTGTGCCCCCACCCCACAGCCCACTTCGAGCACGCGGCTGCCGGCCGGGTACGCCGTGCCCGCGTGCAGCAGGGCGGCCAGGGTGTCCGCCTGGTCGCCGAGGCGCTTCGCCTCCTGGCCGGAGTAGCCGTGTACGTAGCTGGCCGGGGCCGGGGCGGGGGGTGTGGCGGTCGTGCCGGGCCGCGGGTGCGGCCGGGCTGCCGGCTGGGCCGGGGCTGGCGACCGGGCCGGCTGGTGCGCGGCTGGGGCTGGGACTGGTGTCGGCGGCCGAGCCGGCTGGTGTGTGCGTGGCGGGTGCGGCGTGTGGGCGGGTTGGTCCATGGGGGCAGCTTGCCGGCTGCGGCGGGCGGTTGACCATGGGGGCGCGGGCTGGCCCGTGGCGCGGGCGCCATCAGGCGGCGAGGGTGTCACCCAGCGGCGGGCGGGGGTGTCACCCAGCGATGGGTGCCACCCCGCGACGGATGAGGGCGCCACCCAGCGGTGGACGCCGCCCAGCGGTAGGCGCCGCCCAGCGACGGGTGGGGGCGCCCCGGTGAATCACCGCACGATCACGCTCACCGAAGCCGTCACGCCGACCGCCACGATCACGCCGCGCAGCACCGCGGGCGAGAGCTTGCGGCCGATCCGGGCGCCGATCAGGCCGCCGAGCGTCGAACCGGCGGCGACCACGGCAGCCGCCGCCCACGACACGTCCGCGACGATGATGAACACCACGGCGGCGACCGCGTTGACCGTACAGCTCAGCACGTTCTTGACGGCGTTCAGACGTTGCAGGTCCTCGTCGAGGAAGGCCCCGAACAGGCCCATCATCAACACACCCTGTGCCGCCCCGAAGTACCCGCCGTACACGCCCGTACCGAGCACGCCGCACCACACGGGCAGGCCGCCGTCAGCGTGCTTCCTGCTGTCCTTGCGGCTGCTCAGCCAGCGGTTGAGGCGCGGTTGGAGGAGGACCAGGGCGCAGGCGGTGAGGATGAGCACCGGGAGCACGGCGTCGAAGGTCGACGCGGGCAGTTTGAGCAGCAGCAGGGCGCCGGTGAGCCCGCCGATCAGCGAGGCGGCGGCGAACCGCAGCACCCGCGACCGCTGGCCGCGCAGCTCGCGCCGGTAGCCGTAGGCGGCGCTCGCCGAGCCCGGCACCAGGCCGATGTTGTTGGAGACGTTGGCGATCACCGGCGGATAGCCGAACGCCAACAGGGTGGGAAAGGTGATCAACGTGCCGGACCCGACGACCGCGTTCATGCCCCCGGCCACGACGCCGGCGGCTCCGATGGCCACCGCCTCCAGCGCTTCCACGGCTCACCTTCCGTCTCCTCGCGGCACCGGCGGCCCCGGCCCCTGTCGGACCCGGCGTGACCGGCCCCGCCAGAGATCGTCTGCCGCGCCACAGGCCCCGTCAATCCTCGACTTTGCTTGCGGGGGTCCCAGCGGGGGCTTGGTGCTCGACTGAGACGGACGGGGCGACGGGCGCGCGCCCGCGGCGGGGTGTGGGCCCGCGATGGTGGGGGCCCGCGGTGGTGGGCGCGTCGCCAGCGGCGGGCGGACCTACTCCACCCGCTGCTCCACCCCCATCGCACCGACCACTGCCCCGGCGCTGGTGCCGGCCCCGCCCTCCGAAGAAGTACGGGCCCCCGCGACCCCCGCCCCACTCTCCGTACGGGCACGGGGCAGGGCCCGGGAACCCCCCTCGGCCCCCTCGGCCCCCGCAGCCCCCGCGGCCCGCTCGCCCCGCTGCCGGGCGGCGGTCCGGACCGTGGCCACGCTGTCCGTGGCGACCTGCGCGTACTCCGCCAACCTGCGGGTCAGCCCGGAGACCTCCACGCACAGCGTCTCGTACTCGATCATCTCGTCGGGCGTCCACGGCTCGCTCTTGTCGGCCAGCCGCTCCGTACGGGTCTTGGCGACCAACGTGGCGTCGATGGCGTCGAGCGCGGCGTGCAGCCGCACCAGGACGTCGCCGGGCGTGTCCATCAGCAGGATGCCGAGTTGCTCGGCCGTGGGCAGGGCGGGCACCTGGTGGTCGGCCCAGCAGTCGCCCCACAGCCGGTGCCTGCGGGCCTCGGGCATACCGTCCTCGTAGACCGTGACCTGCCCGTACGCGTCCCGCCCGATGCGCACCCCGCTACGGACGGCGAGGTCGGTGACCATCTCGCGCAGGCCGTCGCCGTTGTCGTGCATGTGGGCGCCGAGTTCGATGAGTTGGCGGGAGCGGTCGGCGACCGGGGGCAGGTGGGCGAGGCCCTCCTCGTCCATGGCGACCTCGGGGTTGGCCGCCGTGATCCGGAACTCGTGGGGCGACGCCTGACAGGCGGCCGTCACCAGCGCGACCGTGGCGGCATCGGCCCACCAGGCGACGAAGGCGCGGGCGGTCTGCTGGTGCCGGCGCGCGGAACGCGCCGCCAGCCCCGCACGCGCGGAGGCAAGCGCCGCCGAAGGCTCGTAGACGCTGCGTCCCTCGGCCCGCTGCGCGACCATTAACTCCTCGTCCAGGCAGTGCAGTTCGGACTCCCGCTGCTCCTCGGCCTCGGCCTCGGCGACCAGCGCGAGGGCCGCCGAACGCAGGTCCCCGAGCAGCGCGTCCACGGCCTCCGGATCCAACGCGGCCCGCACCCGAGGCGCCTCGGCGATGTGCTGGGAGTCATGCGGAGCGGGACCTTGCACGGGAAGCACCTCCGGTCAGCGGAACCAGCCACCAGGTTCACCACCGCGCCAAGCTAGGCCCCACCCCCCACCCCGAGCACCCCCCAGCCCCCGCACTCACCCGTACGGAGGAAACGCCTGGCCGGCGGGGCGTGCGGGGGTGTGCAGGGTGCTGCTGGTGTGGGGGGTGGGGTGGGTGTGGGGCGTACGGGATCGGCGTGGTGCGGACGACTGCGTGTCACGTTCAACGCGCGGGGGAGCGGGGAGATCCCCGGGGCCGCCCGTTACGGGGTTGCGCACCGACTGTGCGGCACCGAAAGCCCCCGGACTCCCGCCCCCGCCCCCCGCCGGGCCCCCTACACCAACCCCACCAACCCCCCGTACTCCTCACTCCACAAGTCCTCATCGCCCTCCGGCAGGATGAGGACGCGGTCCGGGCGGAGGGCCGTGAGGGCTTGGGGGTCGTGGGTGACCATGACGATCGCGCCGGGGTAGGTGGCGACGGCGGTCAGGACCTCGTCGCGGGAGGCGGGGTCCAGGTTGTTCGTCGGCTCGTCCAGGAGGAGGACGTTGGCGCCGGAGTGGACCAGGCCGGCCAGCGCCAGCCGGGTCTTCTCGCCGCCCGAGAGCACCCCGGCCGGCTTGTCCGCGTCGTCCCCCGCGAACAGGAACGAGCCGAGTACGCGCCGTACTTCGCCGTCCGTGAGCTGCGGCGCGGCCTCCGCCAGGTTCTCCCGTACGGTGCGGGCACCGTCCAACGTGTCGTGCTCCTGCGCGAAGTAGCCAAGGCGCAGGCCCTGGCCGCGCACGACGCGGCCCGCGTCGGGGGTCTCGCGCCCCGCGAGCAGCCGCAGCAGCGTCGTCTTGCCCGCGCCGTTCAGGCCCAGCACGACCAGCCGGCTGCCGCGGTCCACGGCCAGGTCCACGCCGGTCAGCACCCGGTGGTCGCCGTACGACTTGGTCAGGCTGACCGCCCCCAGCGGTGTACGGCCGCACGGCGCCGGCGTCGGCAGCCGGAACCTGGCCACCTTCTCCTGCCGCCGCGCCGGCCGCGTCTCGGCCAGCATGCGGTCGGCGCGGCGCGCCATGTTCTTCGCGGCCACCGCCGTCGACACCCGCGCCCGCATCGCGTCCGCCTGCGCGTGCAGCGCCGCCGCCTTGCGCTCGGCGTTCGCCCGCTCCCGGGCGCGCCGCCGCTCGGCCGCCGCCTGCTGCGTGAGGTACGTGCGCCAGTCGGTGTTGTGCACGGTCAGCGTGGCGCTCGCGGCGTCCAGGTGGAAGACGCGGTTCACCGTGTCGGCCACCAACTCCGTGTCGTGGCTGATCAGTACGAGTCCGCCCGGGTACGCGGCCAGGTACGACCGCAGCCAGCCGACCGAGTCCGCGTCCAGGTGGTTGGTCGGCTCGTCCAGCAGCAGCGTGCCCTGCCGGCCGAACAGGATGCGGGCCAGCTCGACGCGGCGCCGCTGCCCGCCCGACAGGTCGCCGACCGGCTGGTGCAGGACGCGTTCGGGCAGCCCGAGCCCGGCCGTCACCCGCGCGGCCTCGGCCTCGGCCGCGTACCCGCCGCACGCCTGGAACTCGGCCTCGGCCCGCGCGTACGCGTCCATCGCCCGCTGCTGCGCCTGCGCGCCGGCCGCATCGGCCATGGCCTGCTCGGCGGCGCGCAGCGCGCGCACGGCGACGTCCATGCCGCGGGCGGCGAGCACCCGGTCGACGACGCTGGTGGCCGGGTCGGCGGCGCGCGGGTCCTGCGGGAGGTAGCCGACGGGGCCGGTACGGGTGATGGCGCCGGCGCCGGGCCGGCCCTGCCCGGCGAGCAGCGCGAGCAGCGTGGACTTGCCGGCGCCGTTACGGCCGACCAGGCCGATGCGGTCGCCGGGTGCGATGTGGAGGCAGACGCCGGCCAGCAGGAGGCGGGCGCCTGCGCGTACGTCGAGGTCGCGAACGGTGATCACGGGAGAACGCTCCGGATAAGCAGAAGGACACACGGGTGGCGTGGAAGCGTGTCCTTGAGCTAGGAAATCCGGGGCGTCTGCATGGGCTCAGGGTAGGGAGGGGTCGGTGGGGGTGCATCTGGTTTTCGGGCGGACCGGGGAGCGGCTCGGTGGGGGCCGGTGCGCGGGCGCCCGTTGGGAGGGGCTTGCTCCCCCCGCCCCGCGCCCCACCCCTCACCCGCCCCCCAGTCCCCCCTCTCGCCCCCGGCCCCCCGCAGGCAGCGCGCAAGCCAACACCGCCACCGTCGCGCACAGCCCTGCGATGGTGAGGAACGCGCGCTCGTAGCCGGCGATCGGGGACGCGGTCGTGCTGGCCACGCTGACCAGGGCCGCGAGGCCGAACGCTCCGCCGACCTGGCGGGCCGTGTTCATCAGGCCGGAGGCGGCGCCGGCGGCGGCCGAGGGGACCCCCGAGGTGACCGTGTTGGTGATGGGCGTGATCAGCAGGCCCATCCCGGTGGACATCACCAGCGCCGGGCCGAGCAACCCGGCGACGTAACTGCTGTCCGCGCCCAGCCGGCTCTGCCACAGGAAGCCGCCCGCGGCCAGTACCGCCGCCAGGGTGATCAGCGTCCGCGCGCCGAGCGCCCGCATGGCGTACGGGGCGAGGCGGGCCGCCACCACGCCGGCCAGGGTGTGCGGGAGGAAGCCGAGGCCGGTGGCCAGCGGGCCGTAGCCGAGTACGTCCTGCATGGCCAGCGACAGGAAGTACCACATCGGCAGGAAGCACGCGCCGGCCAACAGCATCACCGCGTTGCCGACCCGTACCGTCCGCAGCCGCAGCAGGCCGCGCGGGATCAGCGGGTCGTCGGCCGTGGCCTCCACCCAGCACAGGCCCGCCAGCGCCAGCACGCCGCCGGCCAGGCCGAACAGGGTGGGCAGCCCCGTCCAACCCTGCTTCTCCGCCTGCGTCACCCCGTACACGAGCCCGGTGACGCCGGCGGTGGCCAGCACGGCGCCCGGTACGTCGAGGCGGCGGGCGGCGGTGCGGAGCCGGTCGGCGGGCAGCAGGCGTACCGCGAGGACGCCGGTGACCAGCCCGATCGGGGCGTTGATCAGCAGCGTCCAACGCCAGGAGAGCGTCTGGGTGAGGACTCCGCCGACCAGGTTGCCGGCCGCGCCGCCGGCGGAGCTGACGGCGGTCCAGGTGGCCAGGGCGTGCGTGCGGCCCTCGCCCTCCGCGAAGGTGGTGGTGAGGATGGTGAGCGTGGCGGGCGCCAGGATCGCGGCGCCCAGGCCCTGGAGGGCGCGCATGGCGATCAGCGTGCCGGGCGCGTTGGCGAGCCCGCCGGCGAGCCCGGCCAGCGAGAACACCGCGAGGCCGACGAGGAAGACCCGCCGCCGCCCGTACAGGTCCGCCAACCGCCCCCCGAGCAGCAACAACCCGGCGAAGGCGATCGCGTACGCGCCGACCACCCACTGGAGGCCGACCGCGTCGAAACCGAGGGCCGCCTGCATCGACGGCAGGGCGACGTTCACCACCGACACGTCGAGGATGACCATGAACTGCGCGGCGCAGACGAGGGCCAGGACGGTGCCGCGGCGGGGTGATGCGGCACCGGTACGGGGGTGCGGGGCCCGGCCGCCGGTGGCGGTACCGGCGTCACCGGTGGTGCCACCGTCGGCGTCACCCGCACCGTCACCCGCACCAGCCCGCCGCCGCGGCTCCCCCGCCTCGTGGTCCGCCATGCGGAGCCTCCCAACCCGCTGTCCGCCCTCGTCCCCTCCAGCATCTGCCTTACGGGTGCCCGGCGCCGGCGGGTTGTGCAGTTGGTTCGGCGGTTGGAGGCGTGGGGAGCCGCCCGCCCCGACGAACCACCGCACCGGTCCGCCCCACTGGTTCGCCCCATCAGTCCGCCCCGGCGGCCCACCCCATCAGCCCACCCCGGCGGCGCTCCCGCCCGCACTCCGGTATACGTCGAGAGAAGCCGTACGCCGCACCCGTACGCGCATCCGCGTACGCATCCACGTACGCGCACACCTGGCCGGCCAGCCCCACAGCCCCACAGGCCGCGCCGCCCACCGCCCCACCCGCGCAGCCCCTGCCACCCCAAGGACGCCCCGTGGCCCTGCACGAAGCCAAGGACCCGCACGCGGAGGACCCGTTCACCGACGTCTTCGCCACGCCGTTGAGCTCGCACGTGTTGCCCAAGCACCGGATGCCGGACGATCACGCGCCGCCCGAGGTGGTGTACGCGCTGCTCCACAACGAGCTGTTGCTCGACGGGAACGCGGCGCAGAACCTGGCGACCTTCTGCACCACCTGGTCGGAGGACCAGGTGCACCGGCTGATGAACGACTGCATCGACAAGAACATGATCGACAAGGACGAGTACCCGCAGACCGCCGAGATCGAGGCGCGCTGCGTGAACATCCTGGCCGATCTGTGGCACGCGCCCGCGGCTGCGGGCAGCGCGAAGGGGGCGCGCGGCGCGCACGGCGGGGCGGGGCCGACGGACGGCGCGACCGGCGCCGTAGGCTGCTCGGCCACCGGTTCCAGCGAGGCCGCGATGCTCGGCGGACTCGCGCTGAAGTGGCGGTGGCGCAAGCGCCGGGAGGCCGCGGGCCTGCCGACCGACCGGCCCAACCTCGTCGCCGGGCCCGTACAGATCTGTTGGGAGAAGTTCGCCCGCTACTTCGACGTCGAGCTGCGGCAGGTGCCGTTGGAGGCGGGGGCGACCGGGATGCAGCCGCACCAGCTCGCGGAGTACGTGGACGAGAACACGATCGGGGTCGTCGCGATCCTCGGCGTCACCTTCACCTGCGACTACGAGCCGGTCGCCGCCATCGCCGCGGAGCTGGACCGGATCGAGGCCGAGCGCGGCTGGCACGTTCCCATCCACGTGGACGCGGCCAGCGGCGGCTTCATCGCCCCGTTCCTCCACCCGGACCTGGTCTGGGACTTCCGCCTGGAGCGGGTCGCCTCGATCAACGCTTCCGGGCACAAGTACGGGCTGGCGCCGCTGGGTGTCGGTTGGGCGATCTGGCGGGACGCGGCGGCGCTACCGGCCGAATTGATCTTCAAGGTGGACTACCTCGGCGGCCAGATACCCACCTTCGCCCTCAACTTTTCACGCCCCGGTGGCGAGATCATCGCCCAGTACTACGCATTCCTACGGCTCGGCCGCTCCGGCTACCGCCGCGTCCAACAGGCGTGTGCCGACACCGCGCAGTACCTCGCGGGACAGGTGGCCGAGATGGGCCCGTTCACCCTCCTCTACGACGGCAAGGGCGCGCTGCCGGCCGTCTCGTACACGCTCACCGATCCGCAGGGCTCCCCGTTCAGCCTGTACGACCTATCCGACCAACTCCGCTTGCGCGGCTGGCAGGTACCGGCTTATCCGCTGCCGGCTGACCGCCACGACACGCTGATCCAGCGGGTGCTGATCCGGCACGGGGTCGGCCGCGACCAGATCGCCCTGCTCGCCGACGACATGCGCCGCTCCATCAAGCGCCTGGCAGCCGGCCCACCCACCGACGCGGAACGTACGGGGTTCCATCACTGAGCGGTGCGGGGCGGTTGCTTGCCCGTGGGCGCAGGGTTACTCCGGGGCTCGGCTGTACCGCCGGAGTACCGCTTTGCTGGTGGACGGGTCGACGAGGCGGAGTTCCCAGGGCCCGGTGTTGACGTCGAAGTCCTTCCCGAACCCGACCCACTTGCCGGCCATGCGGCGGCCCGTAGGCTCCACCAGCAGTTGGACGGCGCCGTGGTAGCGGGCGCCCCGGTAGTAACCCTCGGACGCGGTCTGTTCGGACCAACTGCCGGTCACCACCGAAGCGTCGACCGTGAGGTCGAGCGAGAGCGGACTGTCGGGATTGCTGCTCGCCCCGGGGAGGCTCCGGGCCGTCAGCCGGTCACCCGTCTGCACGATCACCACGTAGTGCTTGCCCTCGAAGGTGTCCGCCCGCCCCGACGAGTAGAACTCGTACCGCGACAACCACACACCGCCGTATGGGCCTACGGCGTGGTTGGCCGGAGCGGGGGCCCACTCGACGGGTTCGTCGCCGTTGGAGCTGCGGCTCGACTTGATCCATTCATCGGCCATGAGGCGCGACCCTTCTGGTTGGGGGTCACTCAAATCTGCTACAGCGCAGGTGAGTTGAGCTAGTACGCCAAAGCCCCCGACCGGTTGGGAGCGCGGTCGGGGGCCTGTCGTGCGGGGCGGCGGGGTCAGGCGTTGAAGTCGCCGGCCTTTACGCCTGCGACGAACGCGGTCCATGCGGTGGTGCCGAACGCGAGGGCTGGGCCCTGGGGGTTCTTGCTGTCGCGGACGGGCACGGTGCCGGTCGCAGCCACCTGCGCGGGCGCCCACTCGATGCACTGCCCCCCGTTGGAGCCGCTGTAGCTCGACTTGACCCATCGAATGCCTGTCATGTCTCGTACTCCTTCGCGAGGTTGCTGATGATCTCTAGTGAAGCATCGGGCGCCAGGGCGTGCGCCCGCAACCGTTCGTACGCTTCCACTGTCTTTTCGACCGCCGGGCCCTCAGTGAACAGCCGCCCGCCGACAACGTCGTCCATGTGCGTCGCCAACTCACCGGTGGCCGAGCGGAGGATCGTGAAGGCGGCGATGTGCGCCGCGTGTGCTCCCGCTGTAAAAGGAAGAACCTGAATGTCCATGGCGGGATGTTTCGCGATGCTCGTCAGGGATTCGAGCTGACTCGCCATGACGTCTGGTCCACCTACGACGGTTCTCAGGCACGATTCATGGAGGATAAGCCACGTCGTCGGGGCGTTGGGGCGCGCCAGAGTGCTTTGCCGCAGCATTCGCTTCGCAACCTCGCGTTCGATCTCCTCGTCTGTGGCTCGCGGGAAGCCGGCGCGGAAGATCGCGCGCGCGTACTCGGGAGTCTGCACCAACCCCATGAGTGTGGCGGTTGAGAAGTCCATGATCGCTTCCGCTTCCGCTTCCCGCCGTAGGTACGGGATGAACCAGCTCGGTGCCGAAGACTCATCCAGCCGCGCTAGCAAGCTCACGTACAGGCCGTTCGTGCCGAACACTCGGTCGAGACCTTCGGCGAACTTCCGGCTGGGCATGAGTACCCCGGCTTCGACCTTGGAGACGTAGGACTCCGAGTAGCCGGTGGCCTTACCCAGCGCTTTCTGCGTGATCTTGCGACCCTCCCGCACCTTACGTACGTCGTGACCGAAGTGTTCGAGTGGGCTCAAGGTCAACTGAGGGCTCGTGTCATCCATGCGCGTGACCTCCTATTTCTCTCGCCGGTCTTCGGCTCACCCCTTGAGGGAACTGAATTCAAGCTCACCGTTAGGCGGGTTGCAGGCGTTTGCTGGTGAGAGGCAATTGATTGGCCGGCAAGGGATGGATCTGCGATCAGAGTTGAGCAGTTCTTGCCTTGAGGGGCGCGCTCTTGAGCGATACGCCCTGCCGACCAAGCCTCCGCCAGTGCAGGACCAAGTAACTAGCCACCGTGTGGTGGGGAGGCCAAGTCCATGGAACATCTGATGAGGTTGCGCGTATATCGCCGCCGCCCAGGCGAAAGCGGGCCACCCGACCCGGAAGCCACGGTCGTCACCGTGACCTCCGTCGACAGCGACCAGACATGTGCCGACGCCTTCCGCGAGGTGGTAACCGGCGCCTGGCCGCCCTGCCGCTGCCCGAAGCACCGCAACCAGCCCACCTCCACGCCCAATCCGACACCCACATCCAGCCTCAACCCCGCGCCGAACGGGGACGCTTGATGGACGGCACCCACCGCGTACTCGTCATGGGCACCCCCCTCCGCTTCTTCCTCAGCTTCGGTGAGGACGGCACGTGGTCTCCCGTGACGGACGTCGAGTTCCACGACGCGTACCAGGAGTCGATGTTCGACCCCGAAGCCCTGCGCAGCAACGTCCTGTGCCCCAACCGGCACCGCGTCGAGTACGAGACCGTCGAAGGCTGGTGCTGGACCGACGGCCGGGCCGCGTACGGACTCATCACCCTCGACGACCGCGCGCCCCAATCCTGCGCCGGACTGCAAACCCTCACCCACGGAAGCGAAGCCGCGTGAAACTCGTACACCCCCTCAACGCCCCCCACTCACCCAACCCCCACCGCGAAATCTGGGTCTTCCTCCTCATCCGCTGCCCGGTCGAAAACCCCAAGTACTTCGCACCCCTTGGCATGTGGCCCCGCGTACTCCAGGTCGTACGCGACGGCTGGAGCTGCCCACCCGGGGTGATCGTGCGGCCCGGGGAGTCGATCCCTGCCGCCGCCCGCCGCGTCGCCGACGCGCTCGGCATCACGCTGCCCAAGGAACCTGCCCTCCTCGCCGTCGATCAGCAACCCGCCATCGAGGGCGAACAAGACGAAGAACTCGCCTTCATCCTGGACGGCGGCAGCGCCCCCGAAGACGCCTTCGCGAGCCTCCCCCGCGACGAAGTCGACGTCGAATGGTCAGCGGTCGAAAACCTCGAACGCGTCGCCCTCGTCCACGCCCTCCGCACCCGCCTCCTCGCCGTCGAACCCGCCCTCCTCGTCGAAGGCATGCCCCAACCCACCAAGCGCCGCCGCGAGGGGTAGTGCGAAGACGTTCGGTCGGCTGGTGCTGCGCAGGCCGTCGCCGCGCGATGCGTATCTTCCGGCCTGCTGGTGCTGGGTGAACCGCGCCGGCTCGTGACAGTCGCCGCGGGCTGTACCCGTACCTAGCGCCACCTCGGCGCTGCGCCGCATGTGGCGGTGAGGTCGAGTTCGTCCCAGGTGAGTGGGTGGACTCGGTAGTAGGCGTTGGGCGGCTCGGGTTTGCGGTCGACGGAGATGCGGATGAGGTAGCGGGTCACCGGTTCGTCGCCGGTGACCCGCAGCAACCGCCTCGTGGTGAGCCGACAAGTAAATTCCCTGCGCGCTACGGGGTGCGGCCATCGGCGCCCCTGGGCAGATCGCTGATGGCCGGGGTGCCACCCGTCACGGCAGGCAGAAGCCGAAGCTCGGCGAACTGCCATGGGGTCTTCACGGCGAAGGTGAAGGCGGCGGGGCCCTCTCGAAGGTGGGTGAGGACGCCCAGTAACAGGGTGTGAGAGACGGCCAAGAGGGGGCCGTGGCGTCCGGCAGTGTGGTGGAGGTAGGCGGCGCAGTGGCGGGCGCGGGTGTGGAGGTCGGTGAGGCTTTCGCCGTCTTCGCAGCGTAGGGAGGGGTTGGCGATGCGGCGGGATCGCCAGGCACGGTAGGCCGGCGGGTAGGTCTCGGCGGTGCAGCCGAGGACGATGCTCGGGGCTCGCCATTCGGCGAGGAGGCCGGAGGTGGCGACGATCGGCAAGCCCGTGAGGCGCGAGACGAGGGTTGCGGTTTGGCGGGCTCGGGGGATGTGGCTGGTGACGATCGCGGTGATGCCCTCGGGGAGCGGGAGGGAACGGCGCACCTGGTCACGGCCCTCCTGCGTGAGAACAGCCTCGTACGGGGCGTGGTAGCCGGGGCGGTGGCCTTCGTAGGCGCCGTGGCGCATGAGCCAGATGTCAGCCAAGGATCCAGCCTCCGTCGACGCGCAGGGTCTGGCCGGTGATGAAGCCGGCCTCGTCGGTGGCGAGGAAGGCGACGGCCGCGGCGACGTCTTCTGGGCGGCCCCGGCGCTGGACGCACTGGCGGGCGAGTTGGCGGACGGTCATCGCCTGCGGGTCTTCGACGACGGTGTCCTCGGCGGGGACGCGGATGGAGCCGGGGGCGACGCAGTTCGCGGTGATGCCGGCGGGGCCGAGTTCGCGGGCGAGGGCGCGGGTGAGTCCTTCGAGGCCGGCCTTGGCGCTGATGTAGCCGGCGAGGTCGTGGCGGCCTGCCGTGGCGAGGACGGAGCCAATGGTGATGATCCGGCCCCAGCCGGTGGCCGTCATGGCGGGGGTGAGTTCGTGGGTGAGGAGGTAGTGGCTGGTCAGGTTGGTGGCCAGGGCGTCGTCCCAGCGAGCCGGTGTCGTCTCCCTCCATGGCCGGCGGGGGTAGGCGCCGGCGTTGCTGATCAGGATGTTGATCGGGCCGAGTGCGTCAAGGGCTTGGTGGCAGAGGGCACGTACGGCCTCGTCCTCGCGGAGGTCGGCTTTCAGAGGGACGGCCGTGCCGCCGCTGTCGGTGATGTGGGTGGCGAGTTCGGCTGCGGCCTGGTCGTCGTCGAGATGGGCGAGGACGACGGTGGCGCCGTCGGCGGCGAGGCGTCGGGCGATGGCCGAGCCGAGGCCGCCTGTGGCTCCCGTGACCAGGGCGGTACGGCCGTTCAGGGGGCCGGGCATGGCCACTCCAGTGGGCAGAAGTAGGCGGTCGGGTCGAAGGCGGGGCTCATGGCCTCGGCGAGCCGGGCGAGCAAGATGAGCCGGTCCTCGGGTGCGAGGTTGGCCAGGTTGTAGACGCCGAGGATGCGCATGGCGAGGTAGGGGCGGAGCAGGTTCGCCAGGTTCACGCCGGGCCAGAGACGGTCCGCGACTGGTTGTACGAGTTGGTTCCAGTACGCGGTCACGGCCGTTCGTCGGGGTGCCGAGAGGCGCGGGACGTAGTCGATGTGGATGGTGCTCGTGGCGTGGTCGACGTCCGCTCGCCGGATCTCGGGGGTGTTGGACGGGACGTGGTTGAAGGTGGCGGGGTGGTCGGCGAAGGCGGCGGGGTTGTACGTGGGGACGAGCCAGCCGCCGAGGGCGGAGGCGTACCAGAGGAAGTTGGCGAACTCGCCGGGGATGCTGTTCATCCCGGCGGTGTCGTAGTCGAACCAGGCGAGCGGATGGGCGAGATTGACGTCGGTGGGGTCGCCCTGGGTGAGGGCCGCCCAGACCGGCTCGGCCGTGGCGTAGTGAGCGCGCAGCCAGCGGAGTGAGGCGGCCCAATCCAGGGGGTGCCGGCGGCCGTTGATCTTCAGGGTGTAGGTGTTGAGGCGGGAGACCGGGATGTCGATGAGGCCGTCGGCGATGAGGAAGTCGTTGCCGGCGTAGTACGTGTCGAGTCGGCCGCCGGGCGCCGCGCGGTCCCAGTACAGCTTGCGGACGACATGCGCCGGACCGGCCGGCCATGCCGTCGCCAGGATGACCTCGCGGTACGCGGCCGTGAGCTCGTCCATGTGGGTGCCAAGGTCGCCGCCCGGCTCGTCCGCGTTGAGGAGGTCGAGCAGGAGGCCCTGGTCGGCGCCCCCAGGGAGGCGTTCGTACGCGAAGAGGTGCCCGCCCGGCACGCGGAAGTGGGCGTGCAGGGCGGGGATGCGGTAGTGCCGGGCCAGGCGGGCGTGGCCGCGAAACTCCTCACGGGCCTCGACCACATCGCGGGTGTACTTCAGCAGCAGCGGGCGGCCGAGGAGGTCGACGGAGCAGAGCAGGTTGCGGGTGAAGCGCCGTACCGGCCCCAGCCGAAGGAGAGGCTGGAAGATCACGACCTCACCCCGTCGAGCAGGTCGAGGCAGACCTGGGCCAGCGCGGCGGGCGGGAAGGCGTCCATGTGAATGTCCGTGTCCGGGGCGATGGCGTCGCGGACGGGGCAGAGGTCGCCCTGGTGCATGCGGTCGGACAGGTCGGTGGCGACGGCGTGGTGGTGCGGCAGGCCGGTGCGCCACTTGCTGTGGCTGTGGCGCGCGTACAAGCCGATGACGGGCGGGGAGCTTCCGTCCCGGCCTTGGGCCATTGCGGCGAGGTGGGTGAGGCCGGTGTCGTTGCCGACGATGAGATGGCAGTGCGGGAAGAGGTCGGCGAGGCCGTCGGCCGGCATCCCGTCGAGGTGGAGCACCTGCACATGGCGCCGGGGAGCCTCCGCGGTGACGCGGAGCCCGTCGCCCGGGTTGCCACCGATGAGCAGTAGCCGGGCCTGGGCCTGGTGGGTCACGGCGATGTGCTCGGCCAGGGTGATGTAGCGCTGGGCGGTGTAGTCCTTGCGTTCCGGCCAACTGGTGGCGGTGATGGCGGCGAGGGTCAGGCAGCCGAGCCAGCCCATCGAGCGCAGTTCTTCCACGAGGTTGTTCGGCCCGGTCGCGAGGGTGGGAGCGAAGGGTGCCGTGCCGGGCAGGCGGATTCCGAGGCGGCGCTCCAGGGCCAGGTAGTGGCGGGCGGGCAGGCCCGGGTGGGCACGGCCGTCGGTCGAGCAGCAGGGCGGGGTGGCCGGGTCGAGAACCAGGTTCACCGCCGCTTCGGAGCCGTGGGCCTCGATTCCCGCGCGGTCGCCGATCACGGCCCGCCGGCCGCTGGGCGCAGTGGCCTGAGGCCGCGTGGTCAGCCCGGTGCGGGCGATCAGCCCCATGTACGGACCGACCGCTCGGACAGCCACGCGAACCGACCGCAGCCGCAGCCAGTCGAGGACCGCGCGGACCCCCGACAGCGCGAGGAGGGAGTCGCCGAGCTTCCCCTCGAAGGCCACCACGACCTCGCCGCACCCGCTCAGACGGTGGACGAGTTCGGCCGAGGCGGCGAGCGGCAGCGGCGCGCCGACGGGAACGCTGTCCCGGTCGTACCCGAGCGGGGTGGTGTGGACGGCCCCGGCGGGGACGACCAGCGAACCGCGGTGGAACCGGACCCCCGCCGAAGCGACCTCTGTCACGCCGCGCCCTCGATCGTGGTGAGCGAGACCAGGGGCAGATCGAGCTCGGTGAGCAGGTCACGGGCTCCGCGGGTGGTGTCCTCCACCAGGCAGGCCGCCGCCAGCGGAACGGCGCCGGCCTCCCGGAGGCGGCGGGCGAGGTCGGCCAGGGTCCGGCCGGTGGTGATCTCGTCGTCCACGATGACGATGCGCTGGCCGGGAGCGATGCCGTACGCGAAGACATTGGTGCGCATCGCGTGGGGCTCGCTGAAACGGACCGCGCCGTCGAGGGGGAGGTGAAGCTTCCAGGCGATCTTGTACGGGAGGCGGGCGGCGCCAGCGAGGGAGACGGTCGGCAGGATGCCGCCGGCGTCCAGGCCGAGCAGGAAGTCCACGGAGGTGAGTCCGTCCGGCACCTGCGCCCGGAGTAGACGCCAGAGGCCGGCTCCGGTGCAGGCGAGAGCGTCGGGGTGGACCGGGGCCTCCAGGCCGTCCAGGGAGTGGATGACGCGCTCGCGGCGGCTCGTGGCTCCGACGCTGAGACGCTCGACGATCCGGGCGGAGAAGGACGGCAGGGTGATGGTTTCGGGCATGGCCAGGCTCCTGTCGGACGGAGAACAAGGAAGGAGAGGGAGGTCGCTCAGGCGGCGAGCTGGGCGGCGTACCAGGAGAGGAGCTGGTCGACAGCCGCGCAGACGGGCTTGAGCACGAGCTCAGCGTCGCCGTCGCGCCAGGCACTGGAGACCTCGGCCAGGGAGGGCACCGACACGACGGACAGGCCCGGCATGCAGGACGCCGCAGTCAGGATCCGGTCGGGTCCGGACTCCCACTGGTTGTGCTCACGCAGGAGGAGGCGGCAGGCAAGCACGAGGTGCTTGTAGAGCTGCCGCAGGGTGGCCGGCCCCGCGTCGGCGCGCAGGCGGCGCATGGTCAGGATGACCTGAGGAACCTCCCGGACGGCGGCGAACGCGAGCTCGTCTCGACTGCTCGTCGGCAGTTCGAAGCCGGGTGCGGTATGCAGGACGGGGCTGCCCTGCTGGAGCTGGTGAAGAACGAACTCCAGGCGCGGGGTGAGGCGCCGGGCGGTCAGTTCGCCGGGGGTGACGAGCGTGGGACCGAGGGAGGCCGCGCCGTTCAGGGCCGTCCGGTACTGCTCCAGAGCCTCGTGGACCTGGCCGATGGCCTCGTGCTCGGCGACCACGAGCAGGTCCAGGTCCGACCAGCCGGCGATCCAGTTGCCCTCTCCTGGACTGCCGGTCAGGGCGACCAGCCGTACGCCGGGGCCGTATGCCCGTACCGCGTCGGTGAAGTCGGCTGTCGCCGAGGCGACGGCGGCTGGCAGGCCTAGCCCGTACGGGGTGGCCACGCGCAGCGCCGTGGCAGTGGGCGGGGCAGCGATGCGCCGGAGGTGGGCGCGTAGCGCGACGATGCTGCTGGTGTTGTCGATCACGTGGTCGGCGAGCGCGGCCACTTGGTGGGCGCCGCGGCTCATCTTGATCTCGTCCTTCGCGGCGACGGCCTGGGCCGATGTCCCGGACCGCTCGACGCGTACGGCGAAGGAGGCGTCCAGGTAGACGGTCTGGAGCTTGTCGCCCATGAGCTGCTTGAGCTCGGCGATCGAGGCGTCGTCGTGGACGGATTCGATGGTGAACAACTTCGTGTCGACGTGGCCGTCCGCGAAGCGGTTCAGTTCGCCGAGCAGCAGTTCGGCCTGACGACGGGCCGACAGCGCGTACGGGTCCGCAAGACCCTCCCGGTGAGCCGCCTGCCGCAGCAGGAACCCGATCTTGAGGCGCTGGGCACCGCACGTGCGCTGGACGAACTCGGCGCTGGTGCTCTTGCCGCATTCGCTGAGCCCGCCGAAGGCGAGGACCCGGCGCAGACGCCGACTCGGCTTGATCTGCGCTGGGGCGTTGCCGGCCCGGCCGTACAGCTTGAAGCGGGCCGGTACGGGAAGCCGGCGGCGGCCAGCGGCAACATCGCAGACCAGCGCGTCGAGGGCGGCGCACAGTTCCTCCCGCTGACCATGGAGGGCTGGGACACGTCGACGGGCCAGCTCGTCCCGGGCCGCAGCCCGCTCGCCGTGCCAAATCCGCAGCGTCAGGACCGACAGGCGGTCGACGACGGAGGCGAGCGTCTCGGTGTGCAGCGGCGCGTCGGCGCGGCCCGCGTCCGCCAGCGAACCGAGGATCTCGTCGGCCCGCTCGGCGAGCGCGTTGCGTTCGGCGTTGAGCTGGTCGATCTCCCGCTTGCAGTCGGCGACTTGGGCGGCGGATAGTAACGCGCCGCGCACCCGGTCCTCGGTGTCCCACAGACGCCCGTTGACGGTGTGGAGCCGGGTGACGGCGTCGTCCAGGCGGCGCCGGTCCTTGTCCTGGAGCGTGGCCATGGCCCGGGACAGACCAGGTGGAAGGACCAGGGGCGGGGAGTTCTGGGTCATCGGGGACTCCCGTCGGTGGGTCGGGGGAGGCCGACGTGGCCGAGTACGTCGGCGTGGATGTCGTCCAGTGAGCGGTCCTCGCAGTCCACGACCGCGGTGTACGCGCCGTGGTCGGCTTGGTGGAGCAGGACCGCGTGCAGCGTCTTCTGGTAGGCCGGGTAGATCCCGGTCCAGGGGCGCCCCTCGCGGGCGCTGGTGATGGCGTAGCTGCGTTCGGCGTCGAGGGATGGCAGCAGGAGGATCGAGGTCTCCGGTGCCGTGGCTCGCGAACCTGCGATGCCCGCCACGGTGTTGAACGCCTCGCCGACCGTCAGCCCGTCCTTGACCGCGCAGGTCGCGGTGGCTACGGCGAGGAGCATGGGCAGGCCCCGGTCGAGCAGCCCCGTGCGCCCGGCCTCATGGGCGGAGGCCCGCTTGGCGTGGCCGGCGAGCAGCATCTCGGTGAGCTCGACGGTCGTGGATATCTCGAACCACCACCGGGCGTAGTCGCCGGCGGCAACCCGCGCCCACGGCTCGGGGTCGTGCTCGTGGACCGCGCCCAGCGGCTGGAAGCCGTCCCAGCGCCCGGCTAGCCGCACCAGATGGGTCGTCTTGCCCACGTTGTCAGGGCCGTTGAGGCTGACGAAGTCCGGGGCCTGCGCCATAGCTCACGCCTCGCGGATCGGGGTGTCGAGGACGGAGACGATCGCGTCCGTGTTCGCGGCGATGAACTCGGCGAGCTCCGGCGGCATCAGGTTCAGCTCGCGAACGGCCCGGGCGGTGAAGGGCACCCGGACCGCCTCGTACCCGCCCCGCTCCGGCTTGGCGAACTCCGTCCCCGTCCGTGTGGCCAGGTCCATGGACTCCAGGCGCGCGGCGAAGATGTGCTGGACTCCGATGCCACCCTCCAACTCGTCGGTGATCAGGTGGACGAGCTCGGCGCGCTCCAGCTTGCCGCCCAGTTCCTCGAACACCTCGCGGTGCAGGGCCGCCTCGATGGTCGCGTCGTCCGCCTCGACCCCTCCGCCGACGGTTACCCAGTACGGTTCCCTGCCGGGCTTGGTGCGCTTGATGAGGACGAGTTCGTCGCCGTCGAGGAGGATGGCGCGGGCGTTGCGCTTGACGATGTCGGTCATGCCGTTTGCTCCTTCTGATCTGGAACCGGAGAGAACCAGCCGAGGGGCACTTTTCGACGGTCACCACTTTCCCCGGCTCGCGAATACAGCATGGTGCACACTGGTCGCGGAGCGTGACGCACGGGTGCTGCAACAGTGCTGCAGCGATGCCGAACGGGGTTGGCCACACTGGTCGCTTCGGCGTCCCACCAGTGGCGGACAGGGGGGACGACGGTGGTCACGGTGCAGCGATGGTCCGGCCGGGAAGCTCGCCTGCTACGCGACGCCCTGCGCATGAGCCTGCGGGACTTCGCCGCCTACTTGGGTGTCAGCGACCGCACCGTGTCGAACTGGGAGGGTGGTGGGGCGAGTTACCAGCCTCGCGCCGAATCCCAGGCCGTACTCGACACCGCGCTTGACCGCGCGTCGAACGACGCGCAGGCGCGGTTCGCGGCGGCGCTGGGAACGAACGACGCCGCGCCGCCCGGCACAGGCCGGATCGAAGTCGACTCCCACAAGTTCCTGCCGGTCTTCATCGGCATCGAGTGCGCCAGCCGGCTCCGCGCACACATGACTCCGAGCGCGGACGACCAGTGGCTGGAGTCCTCCTCAGCCCGCGTCGGCCACCCCGAAGCACTGGACTGCGTCCTGCACGTCTTCGCGTGCGGGGTCGCCGTTTTCCACCTCGTCCAACCGCACGAGCCCGCCGCGCTCACCGACCTCGCCGTCTGGCGTTACCGCTCGTACGCCTGCGACCTGCCCTGGGCACGGGACGAACTCCGTGACCTCCTGGGCGAGGACCACGGCAGCGTCCCCAACCCCGAGTACGTCCTGTCCCTGTACTGGCTCACCTCGGGCCCCTGGGCCGGCCATGCCTACGACACCGCCCTGCGCCTCTTGTCCACTCCCTCTGTTCTGGTCGACCGCGGCGCTCCTGGCGGGCCCGCGCCTCTGGGTGGCACGGTCGAGGAGTCGCTACTCGCCACCGGCTTCGACCACCCTGACATCGTGTCCTTCGGCGTACGAGGAGTCTCCACCGCCTACGCCGGCTGGTCCGGCGTCGCCTACGCCTCCCATTCCCGTGAGCGCAGCCTCACCATCGACGAACTGGTCAGCTGCGAACTGGCCGTCCAGGCCCTGTGGTGCTTCACCCGCCAGATCCAGCAGATGATCGAGGACGGTCGGGACCCTTCCATGCCCGAGCAGTACGGCTGGCGCTTCCTGCGAGCCGCCTCCTCCCGCCTCACCACCGCCCGGGCCCAGGAGACCGCTCAGCACGTCCTGATGCGGGAGGCCATCATGAAGACCAGCGGACTGGCCGAGCGGCTGCGCGCCGCACAGGACGCTCTACGCGAGAGCGTCGACTGAACACACGGGGCAGGAGAGACAACGGATGGACATCGGCAACGCCGCGCTGGTCGTGATCGACATGCAGAACGGCTTCGTCAACCACCACAGCCGCCACGCCGTGCCCGCGGTCTCCAACCTGATCGCCCAGTGGTCCACCGCCGGCCGACCCGTGATCTTCACCCGGTACTTCAACTACCCGGACAGCCCCTATGAGCGCTTCTTCCAGTGGCACCGGCTCCAAGAGGCGCCCGAGACCGACATCGTCCCCGAACTCACCGAGGCTGCCGCCCACGCACACGCGATCGTCGACAAGACCGGGTACACGCTCCTCACCCCAGAAGCCTCCGGACTGATCCGCCGGGCCGCCTGGACCGACCTCGTCTTCTGCGGGATCGCCACCGAGAGCTGTGTCCTGAAGTCCGCAGCCGACGCCTTCGAGCACGGCTACGCACCCTGGATCGTCACCGACGCCTGCGCCAGCGACGCCGGCCCCGACGTCCACGACGCCGGCCTCCTCGTCGCCCGCCGCTTGATCGGAACCGGCCAACTCGTCACCAGCGACCACGTGATCGACCAACTCACTGCGTACGCCGGGGCCCCGGTGTTGGAATAGCCCCATGGCCGACACGCTGTACGACACCGATCTGATCATCATCGGCGGCGGCCCGGCCGGCTGCGCCGCCGCCCGCATGGCCGCCAGCGTCGGCATGCACTCGATCCTGGTCGAGCCGGACCGGCTGTGCCGGAACCTCTACCGGATCCCGGCCCTGAACAACGTCCTCGGCGGTTACACCAGCGGCCCCGAGCTCGCCGACTCCATCGTCGCGGAGCTGAAGAGCACGGAGCTGTGCCGCCTCGAACTCGGCCGACGCGTCACCGCACTCCACGCTGACGACGACGGAGTGAGCGCCACGGTGGACACCGACACCCGCCTCGCCGCCCCCTACGCGATCGTCGCCACCGGGGTCGGCCCCCTCCAGCCCCGGGACGTGGCCTGGACCACCGCCCCCGACGGCCTGGCCCTGCCCCCGCTCTGGGAGGCCGGGGCGGACGACGCCGAAGGTCGGACCCTCCTCGTCCTCGGCGGCGACCGCCCGATCGGCACCTTCCTGCGCGCCCACCCGACCACCGACACCCGCCTGCTCGTGGCGTACCCGGAGACCGACGCGTACAAGACCGAGGAGATCCGCGAGGACCCCCGAGTCACCCTCCTCCCCGTCGAGCACCTGACGCTGACCTGCGGAGAAGGCGCCCAGGTATCAGCGGAAGCGGTGGGCCAGGGCGGCGTCCGGCGGACGGTCACGGCGGACACCGTCTACCTCAGCATCGGCAACGCGCCCACCGCCCCACCCGGAGAGCTGGCCCGTGGTGCGGACGGATACTGCCCGCCCACCGACCAGCACCCCCGCATCATCGTGGCCGGCGATCTCCGCTCCGCCCGCTTCCAACGGATCATGACCGCTCTGGGCTCCGGCAGCGAGGCCGCGCTGCACGCTTACTACGCGACTCGGGGACTATCTGCCAGGGAATGACCGCGTCAGCGCCGTACGGCGGCGCAGGAGGGCGTTCAGGGGCACAGGAACACTCCCAGCCTGCCGCCGCATCCCTGCCATTGGCACTGCGGTCTCCGCGCCCCGTCCAGGGGTGAGCCAGCGCCCCGCCGTGGACCCACCTCGGCGAGGGCGCTGTTCTTTTCCACACCCCGCGTAGCCCGCTTGACGCGCAGTCGCCCCACCCCGCCGACACCCACCAACCCCCACCCCGCTCGACGCGCAGTCGCCCTCACCCCAGAAGTCCCGTGTCCGCACTCTGGCGCGCCGCCGTCCCCCGCCTTACCTTGACCGCGGTGGGAGATCCCCATCGTTCGACTTGCCATGTCCATGTCCGAAAATCTCAGGTCACGAGGTGAGTCTTGTCCTTCCGTCGTCCGCGCGTGCGTCGCGTACTCGGTGATCGGGGCGGTCGTTCCGCGCCCGGTATTCCCTCCATATCCGACTCTGACCACTCGCCCGGCCCGCGGCCGGCGGCGACCCGTGGCGGTGCGCCCGGTGCGCTTGGCGCACCCCGTGCGCTCCGCACACCCCGCGGACTGCGGCGGGCCCGGCGGCTCGGCGTCCTCGCGCTGGGGATCGGCGTGGTGGCCTCGCTGGCCGTCGGGCCCGCGGGGGCCTCGCCGGAGGCCGACGGGCACGGGCGCCCGGAGCGGCCCGCCCTCGCGCAGCCGATCGACCCGCAGAACTGGCGCAACCCGGACGACATGACCTGGTCCGAGTACCGCTCGGTGCCCGGCACCGACTGGGCCAACCCGAACGTCAAGCCCACCGACCGGACCTTCAAGGGCGCGCTGGTGCTGCTCGACTACCCCGACGAGGGGTTCTCGGTCACCCAGCCCGCGGGCAAGGCCAAGTTCGGCAACCCGGTGCCGGACGCCTCCAACGTGCCGCGCGCCAAGGTGCCGCAGTTCTACGAGGACTTCCTCAACAAGCCCGGCAAGTTGAACCACGGCCACACCATCAACGAGTACTGGATGGAGGACTCCGGCGGCCGGGTCGGCGTGGACCTGACGGCCTTCGGGGTCTACAAGATGCCGCACAAGTCGTACCAGTACGGCATCGAGCCGGGCATGAACCCGGGTGCCTGTCCGGTGGGCGACACCTGCGGCAAGGACATCCGCGCGGACGGCAAGCGCGCCTGGATCGCGGACGTGGGCGCCGACCGGCCGAAGGACTTCGACTTCGTCTTCTTCCTGACCGCCGGCGTCGACGAGTCGTCCGCCTGGCAGGAGTTCGGGCAGATGAAGTTCGCCGACCCGAAGACCGTACCGGCCGCCTGGGGCCCGCCGAAGCCCACCGCCGACGGCAGCAACGCGGCCAAGACGCGGTACGTGCCGTGGACGTCCTGGCAGGCCGCCGCCCGGATCTGGCCGAACGCCGCGGACGGCTCCTCCACCCAGGCCGAGAGCTCGGGCATGGCGGTCTTCGCGCACGAACTCAGCCACATCCTGGGCATCGCCGACAACTACAACAACCCGTACGGCAAGCCGCTCAGCCGCTCGTACACCGGCATCTGGGGGATGCTCTCGCGGGGCTCGTTCAACGGTCCCGGCGGCCCGCACACCCGGTGGCAGACGCCGGCCACCGCGGGCGCCTCGATGGGCGCCCACCACGTGCTGCGCGACAAGCTCAAGCTCGGCATCGTCGGCGAGAACAACGTGCTGCGGCTGGACCGGGACGCGCTCAAGGGCTCCGGGCTCGTGGTCGCCAAGGTCACAGCCCGCTCCGCGCCGCCCGGTGCGAAGGGGCTGACCGGCGTCAACATCACCATGGGCCGCGACCTCTCGCCCGAGTGCGACCGCGCCACCGACCCGCTGTGCGACGGCGGCGGCTACCAGAACTACACCGTCGAGGTCGTGGACCGGATGGGCATGGACTCCTTCACGCCCGACAACGGCGTGATGTTCAGCAAGACGAAGAACGCGGACCGCGCGCCCTTCGCCTGGGTCGTCGACGCGCACCCCGAGGACATCGACATGGTGGACTTCAAGCGCCCCGACGGCACCGAGCAGAAAATCACCATGGGCGACTACCGGCAGCTCAGCGACGCCCTGTTCCACGCGGGCGCCGACTCGGGCAGCTCGTACGAGTACGTGGACAAGGCCAACCGGCTGCACTTCTACGTGCTCGACATCGAACGCGACAAGGCCGGCGTCCTGTCGTACACGGTCGGCGTCCGCTCCCTGGACGGCGCCGGGCGGCAGGCCCGTGGGCTCGACCTGGACCGCGGCGCCTCGCGCGGCAAGCCGATGAAGCAGCGCGCCGTGTGCACCTTCCCGCTGACCAACACGGGCAGCGGCACCGCGGACGCCGCAGGTCACCCCGAGGACGTCAGCGCCTACCTGGACTCCGACGTCTACCGGCTGTCGGCCAAGGCGACCGGGCGCGGCTGGAAGGCATGGCTGCCCAACCGCCTCGCGACCGCGACCGCCGGCTCCTCCGTACCGGTCGACGTCGCCGTCACGGCCGACCGCGGCGCCGCACCGCGCGGCGAGATCACCCTCACGGCCCGCTCCGAGAGCGACCCGAGCAAGACCGCACAGGCGACGTGCACGTTGCACAAGTCCGGGCACTGAGGCGGCTGCCCGCGTTGCGGGCCGAGGCCGGCGCCGTGGGCTGTGGCGCGGGTTGATCGCTGCGGCGTGGGTCCACCTCCGCGGAACGGGCCGAGGCGTCCCGCGGGGTGACTTCTGAGGTGCGCCGCCGCCCGTACCGGCCAGCCCAGCTTCTGGGTCGGTACGGACGGCGGCGCCGAACGGGCCCCGGCATGGGCCCGCTTCCCGGCGTGGGTCTGGTTCCGAGGTGGGCTCGCTCCTGGTGCGGGCCCGCTCCTGGCGTGGGCTCGCCCTGGCGGGGGCTCGCTCCCGGCGTGGGTTCCGCCCGCGGTGGGTGGCTCGGCTCGTTTGGGCTGGCCGGTGAGCTTGCCCGTGCGGGGCGCTTGCCCGCGCGCTTGGAGGCTGCTGGCCTACGGGCAGGCCCTGGGCTAGGGGGCGTCGCCCGGGGCCCGTTCCCGTGCGGGACCTCGTAGATCCCGTACGGGGGACGGGTTCGGTACGGAAGCCGGGGTCGGCACCGGAGCCGGGCCCTCCGCACCCGCGTCCGTATCCCCACCCGTATCCGTATCCCCACCCGCATCCTCACCCGCACCCGCATCCCCACCCGTTTCCGGCTGCCCCGCGGCCACCCGGTGGGCCAGTTCTGACAGGCCGAGTGCGATCAGTGCGAGTGCCGCCGCGACGAAGCCGAGGCTGTCCGCGCCGCCGAGCGAGACGCCGAGGCCGCCGACGCCGCCGGCCAGGGCGATCGCCAGGTACAGGATCGAGGCGTGCAGCGACACCAACACCGCGGCCAGCGGCGGGTTCAGGCCGATCAACCGGTGCTGCTGCGGCGCGCTCATGCTGAACCCGGCAACGGCCAGTACGCCGACGTACCCGATCGAGGCCGCGAACGAACCGGTCACCAACGGCAGCGCCAACATGCACACCAGGACCCACACCAGACACAGCGCCATCACGACGCGCCCACCGACCCGGTCGGTGAGGACGCCGGCGGCGTAGCTCCCCACGATGGCGACCGCGCCGAAGGTGAACATCAGCACGGCCACCTTCCCACCGGCCCCGCCGGTCGCCGGCTCGAAGACCTCGGCGATGTAGGTGTACAGGACGTAGACCGAGGTGAACGCCACCATCGTGGTGAGCAGGGTGACCAGCACGCGGCGGTCGGCGAGCGGTACGAGCCGGCTGCGCAGCCCCTCCGGCGGTGGCGTGCTGATCTCCCGCGGCACCCCCGCCACGAGGCCGGCGATGCCCACCACGGCCAGCGCGGCCACGAACCACATGGTCGCCCGCCAGCCGAAGGCGCTGCCGAACGCGGTGCCGAGCGGCGCGCCGAAGGCCGTCGCGGCCGTGAAGCCGGTCAACACGGTGGCGATCGCCCGCCCGCGCCGCTCCGGCGGCACCAGCGCCGCCGCCGTCGCCGCGGCCACCGGTACGAACAGGCCGGTGCCGCCGGCCGCCACCGCCTGCGCCACGAGCAGCAGCCCGAAGGTCGGCGCGAGGGCCGCGCCGACCGTCCCCACCAGGTAAATCACCGCGGCGGACAGCAGCGTGAGCCGGCGCGACCAGGCCGCGGTCACCGTCGCGAGCACCGGTCCGAGCAGGGCGCAGGCCAGCGCGTACACCGTCACCACCTGGCCCGCGGTCGGCAGCGACACATGGAGCCCGTCGCGCAGTTGCGGCAACATGCCGGCCAGCACGAACTCGTTGGTCGCCACCGCGAACACCCCGAACCCGAGCAGCGGCACGCTCCACCACGCGGGGCCCGCCGCGGGGCGGCCCTGCGGGGTGGCGGCCGGGCGGTCCCGCGGCCCCGCATCCCCTCTCCCTTCGCGCGGCTCCGCGCCCCCTCCCCCTTCGCGCGGCCCCGCGACTGGGCGTTCGGCATCGGCGTGGGGGGTGGGCGCGCGGTCTGCCGGCGCGCGGTCGGTGACTGCGCCTTCCGCGGTGGCGGGGTCGGGGACCGCGTGCGGTACGCGGGGGGCGTCCGGTGGTGTTGGCATGGGAAGGTTCCTCGTCTCGTGCGCGCACCGGTGACCGGCCTGCGCAATTCCGATGGTGGGCTGGGCGTGGCCCCCGCGGGAGGCGGGTGGAATGCGGCGGAACGGAGAAGCGGGGGAGAGCAGGGAGCGAGCAGGAGAGGGGACGAGCAGGAGAAGGGGGAGCAGAAGAGGTGGAGCGGAAGAGGGGCGGCGGGCGGCGGAAGGGCCGGGCGGAATTCACCGGGGCGAGCGGGCCAGGCGACGGGTTTCGGCGAAGGGGAATCTGGTCGCCCTGTTACGCTGAATGGCCATGGAGATACGGCAGTTGGAGTATTTCGTCGCGGTCGCCGAAGAAAAGAGCTTCACGAAGGCGGCGGCCAAACTGCACGTCGCCCAGCCGGGTGTGAGCACGCAGATCCGGCAACTCGAACGCGAACTCAAACAGCCCCTGCTCGACCGCTCCGGGCGCACCGTGCGCCTCACCGAGGTGGGGGCCGCGGTGCTGCCCAGCGCCCGGGCGGCGCTCGCCGCCGTCGCCGAGGTGCGGCAGACCGTGGCCGACCACACGGGGCTGGTGCGCGGTCGGGTCTCGCTCGGCATGGTCACCTCATCGGCGACCGCCCACGACCTGCCGCGACTGCTCGCCGTGTTCCACGCCCGCCACCCGGCCATCGAGATGACGCTCGCCGAGGCGACCTCGGACCGGCTGCTCGGCGGGTTGCAGGACGGCCAGTTCGACGCCGTGGTGTTCGCCCCGTCGGCCGCGCTGCCGCCTGGCATCGACACCCTGACCGTCGCGGACGAACCGCTGGTCGCCGCGGTCAGCCCGGGTCACCACCTCGCTGACCGGGACCAGTTGCCGCTCGCCGGTCTCCGCGACGAGCCGCTGATCACCTTCCACTACAGCGTCGGCGCCCGGGCCACCGTCGAAGCGGGCTGCGCCGCCGCCGGCTTTACGCCGCAGATCGCCTTCGAGGCCAGCGACCCGCGAGTGCTGGCCGAACTCGCCGCGAACGGCCTCGGCGTGGCGATCCTGCCCGCCCCGTACGCCACTTCCCGCGCCCCGGCGCTGCGGACGATCACGCTTACCGATCCTGACCTGCGCGCCGCGCTCGCCTTCGGCTGGCGCGCGGCCGGCCCACACGGCCCCGCGGCCCGTGCCTTCATCCGCCATCTGCGCACGGCCTTTCCCGCCGGCGGGGCCGATGCCGGAAATGCGCCCACCGCCGCCCCGCACTCCTGAACGCAGAAAGGCGCCGGGCCATGGATAAGTGCCGCGCATTTCTGTGTGGGGATTCGCTTCCGCATGACGGGAAACCTCCCGTAGAAACTCCTACGCGCCCGGGTCGGGCACGTACCGAAATCCTGTCCCGCCGCGGCCGGGAAGGCCAATAAAGACTTCGTATGCCAGCCATACCGAATCCGGATGCGCGCGTTGTCCAAGCCCCCGGCCGGCCCCGCCCCGTCGGCTTCCCCGCCCCGCCCGCCACTCGCGCCACCCGTACCCGGCCACCCAGCCCACGGGCCGTACCAGGACCCGCCCGACCCACTCGCCCCAGCAGCCCCCGGCCGGCCCCGCACCCCACCCGGCCCCGCACCCCGCGCTGACCCGTGGGCCAGCTCCGGCAGCCGAGCCCCCGCCCCGCTCCGTGGTGGAGCTCACCGACAGGGCGCGGCCGGGGCCGTTATCGTCCTGGGGACGACGCGGCCGGACCACAGGGGGGCCGCACAGGAGCGGGGGCCGGCGGCGTGCGACGGAGAGCCTACGGAACGGGGCTGCGCGCGCTCGCGTGCGCGCTCTTGGCCTGGCACGTGTGGCTGGTGTGGCACGCGGCGAGCTACGAGGCGGCCGACGTGGAGTGGACCTGCGACTCCCAAGGCTGCTCCAGCGACTCCTTCGCGGCCGGCGCACCCCTCCTCGGCATCGCCACCGGCGCGGTGCTCGGCCTCCTCGCCACCCGCTTCCTGCGCCGCGCGGCCGGCGGCACGGTGGCCGTGTTCTGCGCCCTGGCCTGCATCGTCGGCTGGCACGACGCCGTGGCCGACGGGCTGGTCGGCCACGACTCGGTCACCGCCTTCCACATCATGCTGCCGATCTCCACGCACTCCGTCTCCGACTGGCTCACCGTCCTGTGGTGCGTGGTGGGCGTCGGCTCCGTCCTCGCCTGGTGGGGAGCGGCCGTCAGCCTCCGCCGCAGCGCCGCCCTGCGCCGGCTGACCGGCCGGTACGCGACGGCCGAGGCCACGCTCTCCGGCTGGCGCTCGGTGAGCGGCAAGTACGGCGAGGTCACCGTGGCCTTCGAGGACGAGAAGGGCGTGGCGTACGAGGTCCCGGCCGTCACCGAACGCATCGCGCTGCGCCGTACCGTACGGGCCGTCTACGACAAGCAGCACCCGGCCGACGCCCGCCGCATCCGCGTCGCCATCGCCCCGCGCACCCTGTGGAGCCGGCCATGAGCACCGTCCCGTTCACCGTCCGCCGGCTGTTCACCGTGTTGCCGCTGCTCTCCGCCGCCGTCACCGGCCTGTGCCTCGCCGCCCTCACGGTGGGCGCCGTCTCCGGGCCGCGCTGGCTGCTCCTGGTCGGCCTGCTCACCAGCGCCCTGGTGCTGGCCGCGTTCGGCGCCATCGGCGAGGCGGGCATTACGACGACGCAGGAGGTGGCGTGGCCGTTGCGCGAGGGCGGTCCGCGCGCCTACGCGCCGGCCGTGGTGCACCGGGTGCGCGCCGTGGACCGGACCACCAACGGCCCGGCCGGCGACCCCCGCTCGCCGGACAGCGCCTTCGAGTTCGACCTGACCGTGGTGCCGCCCGCCGGCCACGCGCCGTACCGCATCCGCCTCCGGCACCCGCTGGACCTCCAGGGGCTGCTGCACCGGGACCGCGCCGTGGTCGAGTACGACCCGCAGCAACCCTGGCGCGTCATCCTCCCGAACAACCCACCCGCCGAACACCGCTCCCAAGCAACCCACCTCCCCGCCCCACCCCCGGCCCGCACCCTCCACCCCAAGGGCCTCCCCCCGGGAGCGCTCGTCCTGGCGCTGGGGCTGGTGGCGGGAGCGGCGCTGGTGGGGGCTTGGTACGGGGCGGGGTGAGGGGGGGCAAGTACCGGCGGCTGCTGTGGCAGCGGTCGAAGCGCCGCCAGGACAGTTCGGGGGCACGGTGAATCCAACGCTGGGCAGTGTCGGACGATCAGGGGCGTCGTCCAGGGCCACGAAGACCCGAAGCGTTCGATCGGCGAGACGGGTGCCCGACAGGATCTCGCCATGGTGCAGTGACCCCAGGAACGCCCAGAGTTCTGGGCTCTCGGACTGCCGATCCATGCCGACCACCGTGGCACAAGGCGTGAGTCCTGTGTGCCTCGTCGTTGTCGCTGGCCATGCGGCGACGTCGCAGGCCGGCGTCGTGCTGCGGGCCGAGCCAGCCGTGGTCGGGGCGGTGGGCTACAGCCCACCGCGTTCGCCACCAATGTCCCCATCAGCGCACTTGAACCGCGACGCCTTCAACGAGTGCGGGCGAAGGACCTCTACGGCATTTCGAGCCAACGACTTGACGGCAAGACTCCTCGCGAAGTTGGAAGGCTGGATAGGATGAGCAGTTCCAGTCATGAGGAGATCGGGGGGATACACATGGTGGTGCATTCATTAGGCCAGGGGGACCCAGACGTCATCTCGGGATACGTACTCCAAGGCCGCCTGGGAACCGGCGGGATGGGGGCAGTATATCTTTCAGCCACACGCGGGGGGCAACCAGTCGCCATCAAGACAGTGCGCCCTGACCTCGCGATGGATCCGCGTTTTCGGCAGCGGTTCGAACGGGAAGTGCAGGCTGCCCGAAGTGTGCGAGGGCAGTACATTGCAAACGTAGTGGACAGCAATATCGAAGGGCCGATGCCCTGGCTGGCCACAGAGTACGTTCCAGGTGTATCGCTGGCGCAAGCCATTTCCACTCATGGCTCGCTTCCGATCAGAACATGTATAGGATTGGCGGCCGGCGTTGCGGACGCCCTGGAAACCATCCACGCCGCCCGCATCATCCATCGGGACCTCAAGCCGGGAAACGTCGTCCTGACCCAAAGTGGATTATCCGTGATCGACTTTGGCATCGCGCGAGTTCTGGACCCCACTTCTCTGACGGGCACCAACACCCGCATCGGCACCCCAGCCTTCATGGCTCCCGAGCAATTTAAGCGCGATACGCCAACCACGTCGGCCGTGGACGTATTCGCCCTGGGGTTGACCATCCATGTCGCCGCGACGGGATTCCATCCTTTCGCGGATGAATTGCTCGCCGCCATTCCTTACCTTATGGGTGGCGAACCGGATCTTACCGATTGCCCGGAACCGCTGCGGGCCCTGATTGGTAGCTGCCTGGCGATGAACCCCGCTGATCGGCCCGAAGCTGCCGAGGTGGCCTCCATGTGCCGGGAGGTGGGAAACCGGCTCGGCCTGACTGAGGTGCTCCCTGAGGCCGGGTGGCTGCCCGACCAGTTCACTGTGGTTTCAGTGTCGGCGCCGAAAAACTCAGCCATCCCGCCAAGTGATTCCGCAGCTCCGGCTCCACCTGCACCTGCGGCTAGAAAATCGAGGAAGTGGTTTGCTGTAGGTTCCGCGGTACTTGCCATCGCGGGAATCGCGTCCTTCGTCATCTGGATCGGCCCTTGGAATGGCGACAGCGAGGGAAGAGATGGCGCCCCGGAGGCTAAGCCGAGCAGAGATGCGACTGTGCCTGAAACCCCAGTAGAGAAGCCTCGCGAAATCACTGAGGGCGAGGAGCGCCTCAATGATCGAGTCAAGCACGCATTGTTGGATTGTAAATCCGTGGAAGGTCTATCCCGGATACCTGGAGCAAACGTCACGCTCTCATGTACACCAAAATATGGCGCAGGTACGGCCCTCTCCGAGTCCGAGGCCAATGGGATTTCTGTGCGCGTCGCCTCATTTCCCGTAAAGCAGGATATGTATGAATTTGAATCATTCGTCAAAAGGGAGGAAGGGGAAGTTCAGGACGATGGAGAGAGAGGCGAGCCAAAGAGTGACCTGAGTGAGATTACCTTGAGTGTGAACGATTTCCCGTACCAGAGTTCAGTGGAAGACAAATATGGGGCGAGAATTGGCGAATTGTTCACTCATGAGAATGCGCTCGACGTCTCCACGATCAGTTGGACCTTCGAGAATGATTTCTACGTCGACATGCACAAGGAGTACTTTGTCGTCGTGGCTGAGAGTAAAGACAGGGAAGCATTGGTCAGGTGGCGGAACGAGGGGCCGATCATTTAGAGGTCATTTTCCCTGTGGTTTCATCCTGTGATGCGTACTTGATCCGGTGCTGTCGGGTCGAGGGCCGCGCGGCTGGGGTGTTGGAGGGGGCAGGGTCGGTCGGGCGGGCTGTGGGCTCCCGCCAAGCTGACTGGGTCGACCCGGCCGAAGGGACGTCCCGGTCACGGGCAACGGGACACCTCGGTCAGAGGGGCACCCCGGTCAAGGAGACGTCCCCGTGCCGTCAGCCCACCGGTATCGCCGGCCGGGCCGTGCCGCGGAAGACCTGCTCGGTGTGCCAGGTGCGGTGGTCCGCGGCGACGGGGCTCGACCCCGGCTGCGGGCCGAGCACGGGGCGGCCGGCCAGGGCTATGACCTGTTCGCGGGCGGCCCGGCTGCGGCCCACGAACTGCTGGGAGACCAGGACCCGCAGGTCATCGCCTATGCCGAGGACACCCTTGTCGAACAGCTTGTGGTGCAGCGAGCACAGGCACAGCCCGTTCTCGACCTCGTCGGGACCCTCGAAGGCCCACCACCGCACGTGCGCGGCCTCAAGCCCCACCGGCTGCATACCGGCGCCGGCGCTGCTGAGCTGCCCGTCGTAACCACAGAACGCGCACTGGTACTCGTACGCCGTCAGCACCAGGTTCCGCATCCTGCGGTCGCGCTGGCGGCGGGCCGCGATGAGCCTGGCCTCGTCCGCCGGCTCCAGGTCGAGGCCGACGGCCTCGCACAACTCGCCGTGCAGGGACGGCGGGAAGTGCCGGTCGAGCAGCACCCGGGCCAGCCGGCCGAGCAGCTCCGGCTCGCCGCGCAGCGCCGCGCGCAACTCGGGCGCCAGCCGGCCGGCGGCCCCCGACGCCCGCAACTCCCGCACCAGCGGGCCCGGACTGCCGGCACCGCTGGCGGTGCGCACCTCCCACACGCCGTCGGTGACCAGGTGGTGGAAGGGGTAGGCCGGGGTGGTCTTGTGCGCCGGCCCGTACTCCGCGAGCAGCCGGCCGAGGTCCGCTTCCACGGCGGTGTACGGGAGCTGCGCGTCCGCGTCCCGCTGGAAGTGACCGAGCGCGTACAGCACCAGCAGCGGCTTGTGCGGGGCGCGCGTGCCGCCCCGGGTCCACTGCCGCAACTGTGCGATGCGCTCGGGCCAATTCATGCCTGCGAGCGTATCCGGCCCCACTGACAATCCGGCCGCCGGCCGGTCTGACCAGCGGTTTCCCCGCCGTCAGCGGCTCGACCCCGGCCCGTGCCCGTACGACGTTGCCGGCTGTCGTGACCTCGCCCGCCCCCACCCTGCTCGCCTCTGCGACCTCACCGGCCCCGGGCGACCTCATCGGCCCCGGGCGACCTCATCGGCCCCGGGCGACCTCACCGGCCCCTGCGACCGCGTGCCGTCAGACAGCCCCCGTCGGCCCGGCAACCCCGTCCAGCCCGTCCAGCCCGTCCAGCGCTTCAAGCACCTCAAGTCCCTCCGTCCCCGCCAACCCCACCGGCAACTCCCCGGCGTGGAGGACGCCGAGCCGCTGGGTGGCGCGGGTCAGGGCGACGTACAGGTCGCTCACGCCGTACGCGGCGGGCTCCACCACCAGCACCGTGTCGAACTCCAGCCCCTTGGCCTGCCGCGGATCGAGCAGGACCAGGTCCCGGGTGAGGTCAGGGACGGGCCCGTGGGCCGCTTCCGGCAGGGCGGCGAGGAGGTCGCGGTGCAGGTCGGACGGGGCGATGACGGCGGTACGGCCGCCGGCGTGCGCGCCGCTGGCCGCCCGGGCGACCGCACCGGCCAGCCCGTCCGCGGCCACCCGCAGCGACCAGGGCCGCACCCCGGTCGAGCGGACCGAACCCGGCGGCGCGAACGCGGGGTCGTGCGCGCGCAGGAAGCCGGCCGCCACCTCCATCACCTCCGCCGGCGTGCGGTAGTTGACGCCGAGCCTGACGTGGCGCCAGCGGTCGGCCACGTACGGCTGAAGGACGCGCTCCCAGGAGCCGAGGCCGGCCGCCTCCGCGGTCTGCGCCGGGTCGCCGACCAGCGTCATCGAGCGGGTGGGGATGCGGCGCATCAGCAGCCGCCACGCCATCGCCGACAGTTCCTGCGCCTCGTCCACGACGATGTGGCCGAACGCCCAGGTCCGGTCGGCCGCGGCGCGTTCGGCGGCGCTGCGGTGGTCGGCCTCCTCGTGCCGCTCGGCCATCCGCTCGGCGTCGATGATGTCGTGCGCCGCCAGCACCTCCGACTCCTCGTCCTCGAACTCGTAGGTCTCCGAACCCGCCGACAGGTCGAGCACGCCCTGCGCGTAGGCGATCCGCTCCTGGCGCGCGGCCTCCTCGGCGGCCCGGGTCGCGCTGTCGTCCTCGCCGAGCAGTTCGGCCGCCTCGTCCAGGAGCGGCACGTCCGCCGGGGTCCAGGGGCCGTCCGCGCGCCGGATCAGCTCGGTCGAAGCGGCGTCCAGGTGCACCGGGTCGGCGAGGAAGTCCGCGACGAACCGCTGCGGCGTGAGCTGCGGCCACAGCTCGTCGATGGCCGCGTGCACCGCCCGGCTGGTCGCGATCTCCTTGCCCAACTGGGCGATGTCGTCGGGGCCCAGCAGGTTCGGCCCGCCGAACGGGTCGGCGCCGATCCGCTCCGCCAACTGCGCGGTGAGCGCGTCGATGACGTGGAAGGCGAAGACGGGCCTGGCCAGGTTGTGCCGCAGCCCGCTCTCCCGCGCGCGCCAGCGCGCGTCCTCGGCCATCGCCCGGTCCAGCGACAGCGTCCCGTACCCGTCGTGGTCGATCTCGATCGCACGCTCCGGCACCACCTGCCGGTCCCGCAACGCGCGGGCCAGCACGTCGGCCATCGCGGCCCGGCCCTTGACCTCGGCCGCTGCCGGCGTGTCGGCGCCGGTGGCGCGCACGCCGGGGAAGAGTTCGCCGAGCGTGGCCAGCAGCACTCCGGTCTCGCCGAGCGAGGGCAGCACGTCGCCGATGTAGCTGAGGAAGGCCGGGTTCGGGCCGACGACCAGCACCGCGCGGCGGGCCAGCAACTCCCGGTGCTCGTACAGCAGGTACGCGGCCCGGTGCAGCGCCACGACCGTCTTGCCGGTGCCCGGGCCGCCCTCCACCACCAGCACGCCCTGGTGCGGGGCGCGGATGATGGCGTCCTGCTCGGCCTGGATGGTCCGCACGATGTCGTGCATCCGCCCGGTACGGGCCGCGTCCAGCGAGGCGAGCAGGACCTCGTCGGCGTCCGCGCCCTCGTGCCCGGTACGGGTCGGGTCGCCGAGGTCCATCAACTCGTCGTGCAGCGCGGTGACCGTGCGGCCCTCGGTGCTGATGTGACGCCTGCGCCGCAGCCCCATCGGGGAGTGCCCGGTCGCCACGTAGAACGGCCGCGCCACCTCGGCCCGCCAGTCCACCACCAACGGCGTACGGGACGGGTCGTCCCGGCGAATTCCAATGCGCCCGATGTGGTGGGTCGATCCGTCCCGGAAGTCGAGCCGACCGAAACAGAGCCCGTTCTCACCGGTCTCGATCGCCTGGAGCAGGCCGGCGCGCTCCGCCACCCGCACATCCCGCTCAAGCCTGGCCTGAAAACCGTTCCCGACCGGGGCCAGCGCCTCGCGCACCGCATCGGCCGCCTGTTCCCGCAGCTCGTCGAGGCGGGCATAGACGCCGGTAATGAATTGTTGTTCCTGCCGCATTTCCTCGGTTGACAATTTCACTCCTGACGGGATATGCTGCTCGCAGAAAGTTTCTCCTTCATGCCATTCTTTGAGCGGGCATGAAGGTTTTAATATATGCAGGGACGAGCCCCGGATGTCAATTCATCCGGGGCTCGTCCTTTTCTATCTCCGCGCCGGTGTTCCCGCCCGTGTTCGTGTTTGCGTGGGCGTCCGCCTCCGCGTCCCCGTGCGCGCGTGGGCGTGCGCGTGCAGGTCGGTGTCCGTGCCCGTGTCCGCGGCGGATCGTCCCGGCCCGTACGGCGGGTTCGTACGGCAGGCCCGTACGGCGGTCCTCGGACGGCGGGGCCCGTGCGCCGGGGCCGTACGACGGGTGGGCTCAGCGGTCGATGAGTGCGGTGGCGAGGGTGACCTGGGTGGGCTCCAGGGCGTGCTTGCCGTCCTCGACGTCCCACAGGCCGTTCTGGAGGACGCGGCCGAGCGTCCAGCCGACGGCCCGCTGCCGGTCCAGGCCGAGCGCCTCGGTCAGCAGGTCGAAGCGGCGCAGCCCCGTACGCGCCACCTCGTCCGCCGTGACGCCCGGCGGCCAGCGGTCATCCAGCGAAGGCAGCAGCTCGAACCCGGGGTCGCCGGCCAGCGCCTCCGGGTCGATCGCCAGCCACGGCTCCCGCACGCCGGCCAGCACGTTGCCGCCGTGCAGGTCCCAGTGGAGCAGCCGGTCCCCGGGCTCGGGCAGTAGCTCGGCGACCGCGTCCGCGCAGTAGCGCAACAGCTTCTGCTCGGCCGGCTCCCGCAGCGCGCCGACGGCGCCCGCGGTCTGCTCGACCATCTCCGCGGCGATGTCGGCGAGGTGGCGCAGCCCGGCGGGCGCCGGCAGCGCCGTCATCCGCACCAGCAGATCGGCGATGACCGGCATCGCCGTGCCGTCGTCGGCCACCGCCGACAGCGGCCGGGCCGCGTCCAGCCGCTCAAGCAGCATGCTGGCCGTGGCCGGATCGTGGTCGAGCAGCCGCACCACGCCATCACCGTCCCAGGCCCGCAGGGCGGCCACCGAACCGGCCGTCTCCTCCCGCACCTCCTGCAACTTCAGCGCCGCGGGCGTGCCGTCCGCGCAGGTCACGGGCGCTACCAGGGAGGCCATCCCGTACCTCACCGGCCCCTCGATACGCAGCTCCCAGCGCTCCACCATCGCCTCGGCCAGCGCGGGCACCCCGGCCACCCAGTCCCGCCCGGTGGGGCTGACGAGCGCGTACGAGGCGGCGAACGCGTCGGGGACGACGAGTCCGGTGGGTTTGGTGTGGGAGCGCGCGTGGAATCGCGCGTGCGGGCGTGCGTGGTTGGCCGGTGTGGCGGGGTCGGGTGCACGGCCTCCCGGGGGCGGGCCCGAGGGGGAGGAACTCATGTCGACTTCTCCTTCGTGGATTTCGGGTTCCAGCGGTCGCCGAGGTGGCGCACCACTGGGGTGACGAAGCGCCGAGGTGACGAAGGAGGTGAGGTGGTGCCCGGGCGGCGGGCAGGCGTCATTGCATGGCCACACGGTAACCGGGCGCCCCCGCATGACGCGGCGCATTTTCCCCCGGCGGGCTGGCCGCTCCCCACCGGCAACCGCTCAGCCCGCCCACCGGCAACTACCGCCCGCCCACCGGCAACCGCCCGGCCCCTCACCCACCGGCCGGCCCCGCCCGCGACGCCACCGTGACCGGCCCACCGCCACCGCCACCGGCCCGCCGGCACCACGAACGGCCCGGGCCCGCCGTCGCCGTGCTACCCCGCCGCCACCGCATCCGCGAAGGCCGCGTGCAGACCGGGGGCGAGCCCCTTCACGTAGGCGTGCTGGCGGACGAGGCGGCAGCCGCGGCGGCGCTTGGCCTCCGCGCTGCCCACCGAGTAGTGCACCGTGCGCACGCCGCACCGGGCGGCCCGCTCGATGAGGTGGTAGAAGAGCAGCCCGAAGTAGACCGGCAGGCCGTCGGTCGCCGCGTAGTCGAAGCCGACCGTGCGGACGTAGAGCTCGTCGCGGTGGCGGAAGTACAGCAGCGAGCCGACCGTCCGCCCGTCGAGGTCGGCGAACTCAAGCCCGGCCGCGTCACCCGCGTGCGCGGCGATCCGCTCCCGCAGCCGGCGCACTGCCGCGTCGTCGAAGGTTCCGTACTTCCGGTTCAGCCACCCTTCGAGCCGGTCTGCCGTGGCCAGCGCGGCCGGGTCGAGTCCGCCGGCGCGGTAGCGCACGCCGGCGGCCGTCAGCCGCTTCCGCTCGCGCCGCACGTTGTTCCGCATGTTCGCCGTCAGCGGGCAGTCGGCCGCCCCGCGCGCGTACGCGTCGAAGCCGCCCGCCGGGACGGTCAGCACGGCCGCCTCGTGGTGCGGGAACGCCACGTAGCCGTGCTCGGTGAGCGCCTGCCGTAGCGGCGCGGCGTCCTCGTCGACGTAGAGCATGCCGACGCTGCGCAGCCCGCGCGCGGCAGCGGCGCGTTCGGCGCCGGTCAGCAACCTGTCCAGCACGGCCCGCTCCGCGTCCGACCCCGGCTCCAGGCCGCCGGTGCCGATCCGGGTGTGCGCCGGATTCCGGCCACCGAGGAAGAGCGCCGGCATCAACGACGCGGCGGTACGGGCACCGGAACCCGTCGCGCAGGAGGTGAGGAAACGCGTGGCGAGGAATTCCGCACGGCAGAAAGGAAAAGGGGAGTCGGCGGCCATCGGATAGCAGGCGAGAGTGGCTAGATGCTGGTCGTCCGAGTAGGCCGTACGGAGATAGCAGGGAGGTAGGTCGGCGGTGTCAGCGGCGATGCGCAGCCAGGTCGAAGAGGCGTAGAAATCGTGTGCTCCCAGCGATGCGTCCCAGCGCTCCAGATCGAGGTCGGCGAGGTGGTCGACCTCTTCGCAGGGGGCTATCGGCGGCGCCATAATGCGCCCTCCATTCGATTGTCTTGACGGTGTATCGGATGCGCTGGTTGACTCGTGTACATGCCGAATACGGAGTTTCTGATGCGGCGGGTCCTGGGCTCCGACATTCCGCGTCCGGCGCGTCGGCCACTGACCTCCATCGGGGTCAATTTCGCGGCCCTCTCGGTGTTCGCCACCTTTTTCGGCCCCTGGCTGGTGGGCGAACTCGGCGCCTCCGCCGGGCAGGCGTCCGCCGCGTACGTCGTGGCCGGTCTCGCCGGCGTCTGCGGCGGCTACCTGGGGGGCAGGATCACCGACCGGTTCGGGCCGCGCGCCGCCGTGCACCTCGGCGCCGCGGGCCAGGTCACCGGCTGCGCGGTCCTGCTGCTGCCCGGCGTCGGCGTCCGTACCGCCTGCGTCGTACTCGTCGCCGTCACCTTCCTCCAGCCGCTGCGCGGCGTCGCCCAACGGATCGCCCTGGTGGACGCGGCGCCGGACAGCCGCAGCGAGGAACTGTTCGCCGGCTACCGGCTGATCATCAACGTCGGCACGTTCGCCGGGCCGCTGCTCGGCGCCGGACTCGTGGACCACAGTTGGTGGCTGCTGCACCTGGAAGTCACCGCCCTCTACGCCCTCTCGCTCCTCACCGCCCTCCGCGTGCCCTACCGCACCCCGGGCGCCGGCGCACCCGCCCCCGGCGCCCCGGACGCCCCCGGCACCTCCGGGGCCGCCCGGCCGCGCCGGAGCGCGGGCCTGGCCATGCTCGGCGACTGGCGGCTGTACGCCCTGATGCTCGCCACCACCTCCGCCTGGACGGTGGTCTACGCGTACGAGACCGTGCTGCCCATCGCCCTCACCCAGAGCTACGGCATCGCCCCGGCCACCTGGGGCGTGGTGTACTCGCTCGGCCCGGTCCTCGTGGTGCTGTTGCAACTGCGCATCAGCCGCTGGACGGCGGGCGTCGCCCCACGGCTGCGGCTGGCCGCCGGCACCGCCGTGATGGGCGCGGCGTTCCTGGTACTGCCGCTCAGCGCCGCCATCGGCGCGGTCGCCGTCGTGGTGGTCACCTTCCTGATCGGCGACATGGTGTGGGGCCCGGCCAGTGAGGACGCCCCGCTCCGGCTGGCCCCGGACGCGCACCGGGGCGCCTACGTCGGCGTCCTCACCGCCAGCATCTGGCTGGGCAGCGCCCTCGCCCCCGGCCTCGGCCTGCCACTGCGCGAGTCGTACGGCGATACGCGGCTGTGGCAGGCGGTCTTCGCACTCGCACTGCTCTCGGGCGCGGTCTACACCCTGACCGACGTGCTGGCCGCCCGCACTCAGCCGGCCACCGCCGTGGCGGCGGCGGACACCGGCAGCGCGAAGGACGTCAACTCCGCGTAGATCTCCTCGGCCCGCTCGTACTGGCCCCGCCGCTCGGGGGCCACCACGACCTCACCCGGCGCGTCCGGCGGCAGGACCGTCCGGCTGGCCTCCAGCGTCTTGTGCCACTTGGCCTGCGACTCGGCCTCGCCGGCCGACCAACTCCTGATGTGCCCGTCGGGCCAGTGCAACATCGCGGGCTGGAAGGCCAGCCCGACCCGGTCGCAGTAGCCGCGCAGCACGGCCTCCGGATGCGCGCGGAACACGTCGCCCTCCACCACCACGGGCGGCTGCCCCAGCTCCCGCACCACCCGTTGGAACAGCGCGTACAGCGCCGTGTAGCCGAACTCGTCCTCGGTGAAGTCCGGTTTGAGCGGTGTCAGCGAGGGCAACACCCGCCGCGGGTGCCGCAGGATGAACGTGTTGACCGTGCGGTGCAACACCTCGTCGCCCAGGTAGGGGCCGGCCTGGAAGGCCAGGTCCTTGACGAAGCTGACCGGCGCGGCGCCGGACCGCAACTGCGCACCGGCGGCCTGCCGGTCGTACGCCGCGCACTGTGCCCGGTCGCCGTAACGGCGCGAACGCCGCTCGGGCCCGAAGTAGTAGCAGTCGGTGAACGGCTCGTGCACCACCTCGGTGTCCGAGCGACGGGAGAAGGTCTTCTCGAAGGCCGTGGAGACTGAACGGGGCACCGCCCAGACCGCCACGACCTGAGGACAGTCGCCGCCCGCTGTGGACGAACGGCTCGTACCGTGCTCGCTCAACGGGACTCCTCGGGCCGGAGGAACGGAGGGAAGGGCGGGGCGCAGCCGGGCTGCGGGCCTCTCGTGCGGTCCGCCACGGCGGGCCGCTGTGCAGCCGCATCCGCCCGTGGACCAGCCGCATCGGCGCGCTGACCAGGCGCATCGGCCCGTGGGCCAGCCGCATCGGTCCATGGGGCACCCGCATCGGCGCGGGGGGCCGCCGTGGCCGGCCGCGTGTCCGCCGCGCCGCGCTGCGGGACCGCGAACCGGAAGATGTCCTCGTCGGTCTCCGCCCGCCACACCAGTTCGGCCCGCCCACGCTGCACCGCGACCACCGCTGCCCGCGGCCGGTTGAAGCTGGTGGCGCGGGTGGTGCTGTACGCGCCGGCGTCCCGTACGGCGATGAAGTCCCCGCGCCGTACGTCGGCCGGCAGCCGGGCGTCGAGCGAGAAGACGTCGCCCTCGTAACACAGCGGCCCGCCCAGGAAGAACGAGGCGTCCGGGGCCTCGCGCCGCAGCGCCCGGTAGTGGTGGCGTTCGGCCACGCCCGCGGTGGGCAGCAGGTTCAGTCCGCCGTCGAGCAGCACCCAGGTGCCCACCGCGGTGCGCTTGACCGCGGCGACCCGGGTGAGCAGCGTCATTGCGTCGGAGACCACGGCCCGCCCAGGCTCCCAACACACGCGTAGCTGAGAAAGCCCCCGCTCGGCCAGCAACTTTCTTACTCCTGAGGCAAGTTGAGCCGGCTCGAACCGCTCCGGCGCCTCCGGCTCCACCGCGGCGGCCCGGACCTGGCTGAGCCCGGCGAGCGCCCCCTTGATCCGCTGGATGCCGGGGACGCCGAAGCCGCCACCGAGGTTCAGCACCTCCAGCGGCAGCCCCGTACAGCGGGTCGCCACCCAGTCGACGACCGCCGACAGGGCTGCCAACAGCGCCGGCACGCTGGTGATCTGCGAGCCGAGGTGGCAGTGCAGGCCGGTCAGCCGCAGCTCGGGGCGGCGCCGTACGGCCTCCACCAGCCGGTCGGCGTCGCCGGTCGCCAGCGGCCAACCGAACTTCGACGGCGTCTGGCGGTCGGGCAGTGGCGGCGGCCCCGCGTAGACGTCGTGCGGCGGGAAGACCCGCAGCCCCACCGGCAGCGGCCGGCCCCGGCCGGCGGCGGCAGCAGCCAGGGCGTCGATCTCCTCCTCGCCGTCGATGTTGACGAACACCCCGTGCGCCACCGCGGTCCGCAACTCTTCCGGCGTCTTGACCGGTCCGTTGAAGACGATTCGCTCCGGCGCGAACCCGGCGCGCAGGGCGGCCCGCAATTCGTACCCGGACACCACGTCGACCCCGAATCCGCCCGCTCGCACGACCTCGGTCACCGCCGGCAGATGGTTGGTCTTGAGCGAATACAGCGGCGTGTCCGGCGCGAGCGCGCGTGCCAGCCCCGCCACGTTGGCGCGCAGCCGCTCCAGGTCGAGCACGTAGAGCGGGGTGCCGAAACGAGCGCCGATTCCAGCGAGTTCGCCGAGTTCGGCGAGTTCGGCGAGTTCGGCAGGGTCAGTGAGGTCAGTGAGGTCAGTGGGGCCGGCGGGTCGCCGGGGGCTGGCGGCGTGGTCTGGGGCGACCGGGTGGTCTGGGGCGACCGGGTGGGCGGGGTCGGCTGGCCCGGGTGGGGGAGTAGGGGCGGGCGGGGGCGCCGGAACGGGTGGGGCGACGGGGGCGGGCGAGGCGGCAGGGGACACCGGTTTCGGCAGGCCCTGCGGCTCGACCGGCGTATCCGACACGGCCCTCACGCCCCGGTCGGTACGGAGGCACCGCCGTCGCCGGCGAGGGCAAGGCGCTCGAACTCCGCCCCGTACTTCCGCTGCTCCCACGGATTGATCGCGACGATCCACAGGTCACGGTGGCCACCGCGCTCGTCCAGCGCCTCGATGTCGGTCGCGTGGTGCCACATCGCGCCGTCCTCGTACACCAGCGCCTGCTGCGGCATGAGCGTGACCTCGAAGAACGGCTCGCCCCCACCGCTCGGCAGGAGTTGGTTGGTGCCCCCGGTGATGTTGTGCCGGCCGAAGACCGCGAGCATGCCGTACGCGTGGCCGTCGCGGTGCGGCCCCTCGGGTACGGACACGCCTCGGATGCCCGGCGCCGAGATGACCCGACACTGGTGCACGTTGAGCTGCCAACATCGCTCCCGGTCCAGGCCGAGCGCCCGGGCCCCGGCGGCGATCTGCGGCGTCGGGTCGATCCGCAGCGGCTCGAAGGGCCGCTGGACCCCGCCGACGAACCCGTTGACCTGCCGCGGTTGGAGGAACGGCCGGTGCGGCAGCAACTCCAGCCGCCAGTCACCGCCGGCGGAGTCGAAGGCCATCTTGTACTGCGAGAAGCGGCGGAAGCGCTGCCGCCCGCCGGTGAACTCGTCCCGGGGCAACTGCTCGAACTCGGCCAGGACGTCGGGTCCGGGCGCTGGAATGTCGATCACGCGGTACGTGCCGTGCTGGGAGTCGCTCATGACGACGATCCCCTTTCATCGGTTGATCAGCGTTGATCAGTACGGCGGTTCCGTCGGTGGATCAGTGCGGCGCTGCCGGAGACCGCAGGTGGTGCGGTGCGGCGACCGGGCGCGGGCCGGTTGAGGGCGGTGGCGTCAGCCGCGGGCGGCCAGGCCCGGGGCGGGGGCGGGGCGCGGCAGGGCGCCGTGGTCAGGCGCTGGTGGGCCGGACGTCGAGGGCGATCTGGGCCAGGGCGGCATCGGCGGTGCGCCCCGCCTCGGCGGAGGTGGGCGCGGTGGCCAGCACGTACCCGTACAGCTCGTGGTTGCTGGTGGGCGGGGCGATCTCGGCCCCCGGCGAGGCCGTGACCTCGGCCGCCGTGACGCCCGCGATCCGGCGCGCCAGCTCGACCCCGCGCACCGCGCGCACGGTGCCGCGTTCCTGCGCCCGGACGTGCCGGGAGGCCGCGCCGCCGCTGCGGGTGGGGGAGAGGTCGGGCCGCTCGCCGAGGTGCATACGGACGATCTGCTCGCGGTACGCGATGCCGTGCGCGAGCTCCACCAGACCGGCGATCTCGGAGCCGGCGATCCGCGCGTTGATTTCGATCAGTCTCGGTCCATCGGCCGTCATCCGCAGCTCGGTGTGGGCGGCGCCGAAGTCGAAGCCGATGGCCGCGAGCGCATCGAGCGCCGTCCGGGCGAGCACGGAGGTGACCGACTCGGGCAGGGTGGACGGAAAGGTGTCACCCAATTCGGCGAAGTACGGTGCGGGGCTGAGCAGTTTGTCGGTTACTCCGAGCAGTGTGGTGTGCCCTTCATGGGTCACCGTCTCCACGCTCACCTCATAGCCGAGCGCGTACTCCTCGATCAATGCGCCGGCCCGACGACGTTGCCCGCGGGCGTCGTACTGCTGCCCGGCGATGCGCTGGAAATGCTCGCTGACCTCGGATTCGGTAAAGGCGAGGGAGACTCCGGTACTGGCGGATTCGGTCATCGGCTTCACGATGACGGGGAACCCGAACTGACGGGCGGCGGTCAGTGCTTCGGATTCCGTGGTGGCATGTGCGAATCCCGGCGCGGGAATTCCGCTCGACGCGCACACCCGACGGGTTTCCAACTTGTCTCGCGCGATGCGCGCAGCAGCCGGCGAGAGCCCGGGAAGTCCCAGCTCAGCGGCTGCCTCGGCGACCAGCGGCAGGTTGTAGTCGCAGTGCGTGTAGAGCGCCCGAAGCCGCTCGCCGGCGACCAGTCCTTCGACCGCGCGCAGGATGCCGTCCGAGGTGTTGGTATCGCCCACGATCACCTTGGAGACGCAGTGCGAAAAGATCTCGGAATAGTTGCTGATTCCCTGGTAGCGCTCAGGGTCGTTGCTGACGAAGACGACCTCGTAACCCAACTCATGCGCGATCTTGAGAGGGAGGAGGCCAGAGGACGAAAGCTGCGCATCGACCATGGCGAATACGGTTCCGTCATTGACCGGCATATCGGCGAGGCTAGGGGACCCATTCACCACGACGCAAGCACCTCCCCAGCATCGGCCGATTCTTTCGGAAAAACCGCGTACCGTCTTCCCGCGGCCCGCGCGCCAGGTACGGAAATGAGCGCGGGCGCAGGCCCCGGGAGACCTGCCGCGGCGAGCGCGGGGGCGGGGCGGGGCGGTCGGGCGGTCGGCGACGTGGGCCCGGCGGCCCGCGCTGCCGACCGTCGGTCAACCGGTGTGGTGCCCCCCTAGAGCCGGCTACTCGGCGCGGAATTCATCCTGTACTGGCCGAATGGACCTACTTGTCTGCCCATGCGACAACTCGCCACACTCCAGCCACGGTGTATCGGTGCCGTGCTCAGACGGACGACGGAACCCTGTGCCGAAGGCGAGTGACCGGCCCTGACCTGCGGTGCTTCCAGCACCAGGGGAGACCGGCAGGGCGGGTGCCAAAACCCCGTACACCCCCTGCGAAACGGGCTCGGCCCGCCCGCCAGGCACCCCGCAGGGCGTCCACCCCCACAGCCGCCGGCGCCCCGCGCCCTTCGCTGCGAACGGTTTCAGCAGTCACCGCCCAGGAACGGCTGCGAACGACTGAAGCAGAAAGGACCCGCAACCGCCTCACCGAAGGCGACGCCCCGGCCCGCATTGCTGCCCGCGCCACGACCTATGTCGCCGCCGACACGTGGAAAACCCTGGTAACACACCACCGCACGCGGGGCTGCGCGGATATCGCCCGGTTGGCCCGCAGCATTCTCAACGGCAAAGACCAACTGCACGCCGCCGTGGGTCGATTCGCAGCCGGATTCTTCGCCTCCCTGGGGCGCCCCCGCATCGAACGGGTCTTCGCCCGGGAATTGGCCAGCCGCATTCCCCTCCCCTTCGACGCGCAACTCACCGCAGCCGCACGGGGCCTACAGATAGCCGGCATCTACACCTGCCTCGTCAACGGCCACCCGCTCGCCGACTGCGCCTGCCTCCGCGACGTACTGACCACCGAAGGCAAGGAACGCCTCCACCAACTCGTCCGCGGAGCGACGGGGGACTGGCAGAACCTTCCGTACGGAGTGGGCGGCGGCGTGGCGATGTAGACGAGCGGGCGGCGAAGACTGCCCACCCGCCGCGGCCCGGGCCCCCACCCCGCACAATGGACCCACCCCCGAGGCACACGACCCACGCGCGTCACCACACCCATGCAGGAGCGCACGACGGAACGGACGGCACGGCCATGCCCAAGGACCTGGACAAGGTGGACAGGGAGATCGTCAGGCTGGTCTCCGCGCAGGGGCGGATCAGCCACGAGGAGATCGCACGGCGCGTACACGTCTCGCGCCCGGCCGTGCACGAGCGCGTCAAGCGGCTCGAACGGGACGGCGTGATCCGCGGCTACCGGGCGGTGGTGGACTGGACCGCCGTCGACCTCGGAGTATGCGCCTTCGTATCGGTGCAGGCCGACCATGCCGAACTCGGCAAGGTCCTGGACAGGATGTTCGAGACGGCCACGCCGGAGGCGATGGTCGAGGAGTGCCACCGGGTGACCGGCCAGTGGTGCGCGCTGCTGAAGGTACGGGCCGCCACCACGGCGGCACTCCAGCAGTTGCTGGACGACATCATGGCGATCGACGGCGTCCGCCAGGTGATCACGACGATCGTCCTCACCTCGACCGAGGCGACACAGCGGACCTGACCCGCTGCCCCGCGCCCTGACCAGCCGCCCACCAAGGCTGCCCCACGCCGCCCCACCCCACCCACCCACCACCGACGAACCGTCGCCCCCACCGGCCACAACACCGCCCCCGAGCCTCGGCCGCCGACGAACTGTCACCAACTCCCGGTACGGGCTGAAGACATGCCCACCGGTCTCCTACGTTCTCCGACGACGCAACGCGATGCGCTGCAACGCGATGCGCTGCAACGCCGCGAGGCGATGCGATGCAACGCAAGGCAACGCAAGGCAAGGCAAGGCAAGCCCGGGCAAGACAAGGCAACGCGACCCGACGTGCGCGACAGGAGACCGTGATGCTCCCCTATCCCACCGAACCCGCCGGACGCTTCGAACACCCCGTGATCGACAGCGTGACGCTGCGCGGCAACCCGCTCGGCGACCCGCACCGACGACCGCTGCTGGTGTACCTGCCGCCCGGCTACGACGAGGACCGCGGCCGGCGCTACCCGGTGATCTACGTGACCCCCGGTTACGGCGGGCACGCCGGCACGTGGTTCAACCGCACCCCGTTCCGCAGGCCGCACCCGGAGTTGGTGGACGCGCTGTACGCGAGCGGCGAGGTGCCACCCGCGATCGTGGTCTTCGCCGACGGCTGGACGCGGTACGGCGGCAGCCAGTTCCTCAACTCGCCAGCCACCGGCGACTACCACTCCTACCTCTGCGACGAACTCGTCCCGTGGATCGACGCCCGCTACCGCACCCTCGCCGACCGCGACCACCGCGCACTGGCCGGCAAGAGCACCGGCGGCTACGTCGCGATGATCACCCCGATGCTCCGCCCCGACCTGTTCGGCGCGCTCGCCACGCACGCCGGGGACGCCCTGTTCGACGTCGGCTACCGCAGCGAACTCACCCGCCGCGCCCGCCTGCTGCGCGACCTGTACGACGGCTCGTACGACCGCTTCCTGAAGGAGTTCCACACCCGTGTCCCCGGAACGAAGCAGGGCGACTTCGAACTGATGGAGGTGTACGCGTACGCGTCGGCGTACTCCGCCGACGAGGACGGCACGGTCCGCATCCCCTTCGACGACACCGCCACCCTCCTCCCGGAGGTCTGGAACCGCTGGCTGGCCTGGGACCCAGTCCTCCTGGCCACCCGCCCGGCCCACGCGGAGGCCCTGCGCTCCCTCCGCGCCATCTGGATCGACGCCGGCAACAAGGACGAGTACTACCTGGACTTCGGCGCCACAGCCTTCCACCGAGCCCTGAAGTCCGCAGGCGTCCCGGACGACCGAATCAACTACGAACTCTTCGACGGCACCCACGGCGCGATCGAGTACCGCTATCCGCTGGCGTTGGGGTGGCTTAGTGAGCGGATGGGGGTGTAGGGGGCGCACGGACGCAGCCAAGGCCCGCGCCGTCAGCCGGGGCGGGGCGGGGACGGGCGCCGCACGCAACGGCGTGCTCTGGAGATCATCCCCGCCGGCGCCTGCGGGCCGTCGCGACTGACTTCTGTTGGCAAGAACGCAGCACACCGGCGAGTGAGCACAACGACGAAGGGTCCCGCCGGCAACCAGCGGGACCCTCCGCACTTCGCCTGTCCAGGCGAAGTGCGGAGGATACGAGATTCGAACTCGTGAGGGGGTGCCCCAACGCGCTTTCCAAGTGTTCGTCCGACCGTTCTGGAGCGTACGGAAATGTTCTGACCTGCGGTGCAGCCGGGGGCGGCGGAGCTTCTGAACGGTGCCGTACGGCGATGAATGCAACCAGAATGGAAACGAGCGCGACCTACTTGCTTGGCTCGGCTCGAACCACTGGAGAGCTTGCCCGGTAAAGGCCGCGATGCAGTCAAAGTCCCGATCGCTATCCAGCCGAGTCAGCTTTTGTAGATCTGCTGTGGCAGCGATCAACAAGCCGTCGATGCCTGCACTACGATGCTTCCCCCGCTCGGATAGGGCCCCTGTACCTGCCAAGCGCGGCTGTATGCACGATCGTCGATCGGCACCCAGCCAGAAATCATCCGCATGTCATCTAGCCCTGGGTCTGGTCTTCGGCAGATCGGGCACTGAAGAAGGACTCCAGCTCAGTGATGGGCACGCGGGGGTGAACCCAGATGCGTCAGCTTGGCCCCATACGCACTGCTCCGCATCACCGTGCATGAATCGGGCGAGTGAGCTGGTGTCGACCAGCAACTGGGCCGCGTGCACCGGCGAGAGTTCCCCTTGCTCTCGGAGAAATCGAGGTCGAAGGCTCCCTCGCCGGCTGCTGCGCGCAGGCGGGCAAGGGCCAGTGCGCGACGCCAGTTCTCCAGAACCTCACGGAGAACAGCGCTGACGGCCTCCTTCTTGGTGCTGGTGTTGGCGCCAAGAGCCTGAGCAACGTCGGCAAGTAGGTCGTCGTCCAGATCGATATCGGAGTGGCTCGTCACGAAAGCCTCCCTGTATATCGTCTATAGCGTTCGATATATTCAAGCTGATGCCTCGAGATTCGGTCACATGAGCCGCTTGCGGGTGCGGGCAGCCTCAGCCCGCACCTGGTCGATGAACCTGTTGCGTTCGCAGTCGTACCACTCCTCCCACACGGCTTGATCCCACTCGTCATCCGGATAGTCCGGGGATTCGGCGTACTCCTCGAAGAGCAGCCAGCAGGCTCGTATTCCGGCCAGCAGGTCTTCCAGGAGGTCGGGAGCAGGGCGTTGGGGGTCGAGTGGTGTAAGTCGGATTCGCCAGAGTTCCTCTGCCAGCACGTCGTCCGTGCTGGCATGCCGTTCGACGAGATCCTTCACTTGGTCGATCTGATCCAGCAGGCCGTACCGGTCGGGGATCAGCCCTTCGGCCACGGCCAACGCATCCCGAACGAGAGTGACTACGACCTCGTGAGGGGACGAACCCTCGTCGATGAGTTCGAGCACGCGGGTAGGCGTCTCGTGCGGGAGGGCTTCGATGTTGTCGGCTTCCACCACGATGTCCGTCGGATGGAATCCGGACACCTCCGCCGTGACGTCGGCAGCGGCCTGAAGCCAGTGGGCGGCGGCGACGGCGGCGGCCGTCGGATCCACATCGGTCTGCAACGATGTCGAGCCGAACGGGTCGGCGTGTAGAAGAGAGTCGGCGGCGGCCACTTGTACCGGTGAGACGTCCTCACGGGTGAGCAGTATCGCTTGGCGTGCTCGACCGTCCACGTTGCCGAGTTCAGCCTGCTTCACCGAGGCGAGTTCGGCCTCTGCCTCGGCGAGGACCGACGCGGTGAGCCGGTCGTCGGCGATGGAGTGGAGCGTGCGTCCGATGCGGTGGCCTGACTCGACGATCGGGCTGTAGCTTACGAGCAGGTGGCCGTCCTGCGGCAGATTCGGGTGTGTTAGGCCCTTGAGTGCTTCGGGGAAGGAGGAACGCTCCTGTCTACGGCGCCAGCCTTCGCTGTTGACTTGCTGGGCGGAACTGGCACTGGCGGGGCGGATGTAGGTACGCCAGGCCGCCTGGGAGAGGTGTTCGAGGCCTCGCGCCAGATCGAGGATCTCGTCTCCCGTAATGGTCTCGGGTGCGGTGGCGACGACGACGGACGTTCTGCCCCTGGCAGTTGCCCAAGTCGCCACCAGGGCACGTGATTCGACGGCATAGGAATAGTGCGTCACTGCGGAACTCCTGTCGTTAACGTAGACCGGCCAGGTTTTTCAGAACAGTCCTGCATAGGTGTTGTGCATCGGTGCAGTGCCTTTCCGAACGGTGTATGTTCCGCTTCCCGGAGGCGTCTCATCCGATTGGGCTTTGAGGACCTCGACGTTCACAGCGGCTGGCCAGAGCGTGCCGTATTCCGACCAGCGAACGCCGTCCAACACAACGCCGAGTAGGTCGGCGGCGCGTAGATCCGAAGCCGTGAAGTCGTCCAGGAACACACCGATCGACTCCTCGTCAAGGACGGGCAGGTCTCGGCCGAGGACCGCGCTGACTGCGCCCCGGACTTCCTCGGCGCAGAGCCGGAGGAGGCGCCGGCCGCGGGCGCAGTTGCGGGTAGCTGTTCTCGACAGGGCTTCGGCCAGTTCCCTGACCTCAGCGAGGTCGGTGGAATGGGGGTCGCGTTGGAGAAGAACCTCCGCTGCCGCTCGGGCGGTGTCCATATCGCCGGTGAGGCCGACGGCAAGGCTGCGCGCCAGATCGCGCACCGCGACGGAAGCGTCGGAGTGGGCGAGGTCACCGGCGATCTCGATCGCATATTCGTGGGTGGACTGGAGCTTGCTGGACACAGCAAACGCGAGGCGTGGTTCCAGGTGTGCCTTCAGCGTGTGTGTGGAGTCCCTGACCTGCGTCAGACTCGAAAGAAAGCGATGTGCCCTCTCGAAGGTCATTGCCGCAGTCGCGACGTCGGGACTGACACGCAGAGTAATACGCATCTCAGGGCTGACCATCCGCAGGCACTGCTCTGCCGCGGTTGCCGCCTTCCTGCCGCGCTTCTTGTTCCTCTCGGGCCTCTGTCGTTGCTGAGAGACGCCGGCACCGATGATGTCGTCCAGACCTGCTTCCACGTCGAGGATCGCACCGAGGTCATCGACAAGATCGTCGTGTCGAGAGTGCAGCAGAATGTCGCGCAGCCCGGCCTCGACATCAAGCGCGCTCCGGAGGGCTGCTGACAGATCGTGTATGTGCCTACCGAGCAGGCGGTCCACGGCGCCGTCGAGCTCCTCGTCATTCGGGCCGACGCGGTCCTTGGCCACTAGTCCTCCCCTCCGCTGACCAAGGCTGCTGCCGTACGGCGTGCTTTCTTGAGGCTGGCTCGGACCGCCTCAGGCGCGATGCGGAGCTCCTCGGCAATCTCGGCGGGGCTGTAACCGCTCAGGGTCCAGGCCAGAACCTGACGCTGGCGTGGTGGGAGTCCTCTGAGGACTCGAAGGATTTCCTGTTGCTCCTCCCACTCCGTGAGAGCTTCAGGACGAGGCAGCAGGGACGAAGGTTCCGGAACGTGGTCGAAGGCTTCCTCACGAATGTCGGCGATGCGTCGTGCGAGCGCCCGCGAGGCCACTGTGTGAAGCCATGCCGATGGCTGCTTGATCTCTTCCCAGCGCCTGTAAGCCGTGGTCATCGCGTCCTGCGCGATGTCGGCAGCTACGGGCAGAGAGGCCCCCTGGTGGATCAGGAAACCAACGAGCTTGTCGATCGTGCTGCGGTAGAAGGCTGAGAACTCCCGGTCCACCGAGCGACGGGCATCCCGGGCTCCCTCTGGTTGTGCCTTGTCAGCCGGCCGGCCAGCGGTAGTTGGGGGGCCAGCCTCCCCAGTCGGGCCATGGCGGCTCATGTGAGGCCGTTCGATTGTTCGACAGGGGTGGCGGACACTCTGAGGCTTAGTCCCTTTCCGTCAATGCGATGCTCCCCAAGGCCGAGGCGGCCGGACCCCTCCAGGAGTTGGGCTATCGCAGTGGCATGCCCATACCGGGCCTGCTCACGTTGCTCGTCCCCCCGCTGACGCATCCAGAGTCTGCACAAGGCACACAGTTCTGTGATGGCGACTGAGACGATCACGACGGCCGCCGTAGGTGCGTCCACAAGCATCTCCCTCTGGGTTAGGCGGACCTCCCGTGGCCCGTCATAAGTAGGAGGCTGAGGGGACTTCGGGCGTGAACCGCGGATCCGTACTTTCTGAGATTCAAGTGGGAAGTGGCGGACTCGGTGTACGGAGAGGCTATGGGGGGCGATCTCGTCGGCCAGGACGGAGGTGTCAGTGCTGGAGCCACCTCTGTCGGCGTCGCGCCAGAAGTGGCTCCAGCGCGGAAAGCGCTCCAGAGCCAATTTTCAGCCGCCGCCGATGCGCCTCACTGGGGAGCAGGCCGCTTCGACCACCGCACTTCGGGTAGCAGCCGTTCTCTCTGTAACAGCGAGGGCGGTAGCGACGCACAGGCTGTGTTTGGCAACAGCAAGTAGAAGTACGTGGATCGTCGGCCAGGGGACGCAGCGGGTGTGGCGCTCTGCGCGTTTGAACTGTCCTGCTGAGGGCGCATCTGTGAGCAGCATACCGAGCAAGACGGAGGGAGTGTTCTGCCTCCCTTCCCACTCTTCGGGCTAGCCGGGCCCGTCCACGTCAGCGGCATGGCGGGTGTGCTCACGGTCGGGAACATGTCCCCACTCGCATGACATAGGCCGCCGCCTCGTGGAACGCGCTCCTCTCGTCTTCCCGAAACAAGCGGCCCAGACGTCAGGGGAGGCCGTGCTCCTCGCGAGTGCGACGTGACCGTCACGCTGGGAGCGGAGTGCCACCGCATAGACCGTCCACCGCGCGCCTGGTCCTGGGGAGCGACCTCATGCGTGCTCCTCGCGACCCCCTCTTGCTCAAAGAAAACCAGCGCAACAACGTCGAAGGCCCCCACCGCAAACAGTGGGGGCCCTTCGACAACGTGCCCGGTGAGGCACTGGCGGAGGATACGAGATTCGAACTCGTGAGGGGTTGCCCCCAACACGCTTTCCAAGCGTGCGCCCTAGGCCACTAGGCGAATCCTCCGCGGCAAACAATACAAGACGGCAAGCAGTGCTCGCGAACCCGGTTCCGGGGGGTGGGGGCGGTCACGGGTGGGGGTGGGGATCCGCTAAGGTGGGGCCAGCCCCTCACGTGGCGCTATCTCACCTAACTCCCCCAGGGCCGGAAGGCAGCAAGGGTAAGTGGGCTCTGGCGGGTGCGTGGGGGGCGCTTGCGTTGGGGCCGGGGGCCGCCGGGGGTCGGTGGGGTGGGGCCGGGCTCGGGGTTGGGTCGGTTGTCAGTGCGGGCCGATATCGTCGTATGCGTGTCGTCCCTCGCGCTTTACCGCCGCTACCGCCCCGAGACCTTCGCCGAGGTCATCGGGCAGGAGCATGTCACCAGCCCCTTGCAGCAGGCGCTGCGGAACAACCGGGTCAACCACGCGTATCTCTTCAGCGGGCCGCGCGGCTGTGGCAAGACGACGAGTGCGCGCATCCTCGCGCGCTGCCTCAATTGTGAGCAGGGTCCCACGCCGACGCCCTGCGGGGAGTGCCAGTCCTGTCGGGACCTGGCGCGCAACGGGCCGGGTTCGATCGACGTCATCGAGATCGACGCCGCCTCGCACGGTGGCGTGGACGACGCGCGTGACCTGCGGGAGAAGGCGTTCTTCGGGCCCGCCTCCAGCCGGTACAAGATCTACATCATCGACGAGGCGCACATGGTCACCTCGGCGGGGTTCAACGCCCTGCTGAAGGTGGTCGAAGAGCCGCCGGAGCATCTGAAGTTCATCTTCGCCACCACCGAGCCGGAGAAGGTCATCGGGACCATCCGCTCGCGTACGCACCACTACCCGTTCCGGCTGGTGCCGCCCGGCACGCTGCGGGAGTACCTGGCGGAGGTGTGCGGCCGGGAGGACATTCCGGTCGCGGACGGGGTGTTGCCGCTGGTCGTACGGGCGGGCGCCGGGTCCGTGCGGGACTCGATGTCCGTCATGGACCAACTGTTGGCGGGAGCCGCCGACGACGGTGTGACGTACGCCATGGCGACGGGTCTGCTCGGCTATACGGACGGGTCGCTGCTGGACGCGGTCGTGGACGCGTTCGCCGCGGATGACGGGGCCGCGGCGTTCGAGGTCGTGGACCGGGTCATCGAAGGCGGGAACGACCCCCGGCGGTTCGTCGCCGACCTGCTGGAGCGGCTGCGGGACCTGGTGATCCTGGCGGCCGTGCCGGACGCGGCGACCAAGGGGCTCATCGACGCCCCCGCGGACGTCGTGGAGCGGATGCAGGCGCAGGCGTCGGTGTTCGGCGCGGCCGAGCTGAGCCGCGCCGCCGACCTGGTCAACGAGGGGCTTACGGAGATGCGCGGGGCCACGTCGCCCCGGTTGCAGTTGGAGCTCATCTGCGCGCGCGTGCTGCTGCCCGCCGCGTTCGACGACGAGCGTTCCGTGCAGGCCCGGCTGGACAAGCTGGAGCGCAGCGCGCTGAGCGGCAGCCTCGTCGGTCCGCCGGCGGGGATGCCGCCCATGGGGTACGTGCCGGGGCCCGAGGGGCACGGCGTGCCGGCGGCCGGGCCGGGCGTGGTGCCGGGGGCCGGGGCGCCGGCACCCGTTCCCGGGGCGCAGCCGGGTGCCGGCGCGCCCGCGGGTGCGGGTGCGGGGCAGCCCGGTGGTGGTGTGGACGCGGGCGGCGGGGCCCCGGGGAGTTGGCCGGCGGGCGGTGGCGGGGCGGCTTCGGCGCCTGCTGCCCCGGCGGCGTACGACGCGCAGGCGGGGGAGGCCGGGCAGGGGCCTGGTGCCGGGCCGGGCGCCGCGCCCGGTGGGCC